>JACCZY010000115.1 GCA_013695685.1 Geodermatophilaceae bacterium
TGTCGGGGGTCGCTCGTGCGTACGAGACGACGATGCCCGGTCCAGACCCCGTGCTGCCCTGCATCGTCTCGAGGCCGAGAACGGAAAGGCCGAGAGCCGCGGCGGCCGCGACAAGCCTGCCCTCGGAAACACCCGGAGGCAGCGCCAAAGTCAGATGCAAGCCACCCGCGTTGCCCATCACCGTCCAGTCCGGTAGCCGGCGCTCCATGGCCGTGAGGAAGGCGTCACGGCGTTCTCGGTATCGACGTCTGAGGCCGCGCAGATGGCGGTCATAGCGACCGGAGTCCAGTAGGCGGGCCAGCACGTGCTGGGCGATCGCGTTGCTGCCGAAGTCGTCGTCCCGCTTGATCCCGCGTAGCGCCGCCAACAGGTACGGCGGGGTGAGAACCCATCCGAGCCGCAGCGCGGGAGCCAGCGTCTTGCTCACGCTGCCCAGCAGGGCCACCCGCGCGGGGGCCATGCCCTGCAGGCAGCCCAGGGGGCCACGCTCATAACGAAACTCCGCGTCGTAGTCGTCCTCGATGATCAGCCCGCCGGACTCACTGGCCCAACGCAGCAGCCGTTCGCGCCGCTCCGGTGACAGCACAGCCCCCGTCGGGTACTGGTGCGCGGGGGTGCAGAGCACCGCGCGTGCCTTGGTGGCGGCAAGAGCGTCCACGTCGAGACCACCGCCGTCCACGGTCACGTCCACCAGGTCCATGCCGAGCCGGCTGAGCAACCCGCGCTGCACGGCGTTGCTCGGGTCTTCCACGGCCAGGCGGCTCAGGCCTGAGTCGAGCAGCAATCGGCAGAGCAGCGTCAGGCCTTGCGTGACCCCGCTGACCACGACGACGCCATCCGGGGCGGTCATTGCACCGCGCACGCGCGACAGGTAATCGGCCAGTGCACGGCGCAACTCCCAGGCACCCCACGGCTCGCAGTAGCCCAACTGAGCATCGGGCAACTCGGTGAGGACCTCTCGCGTCGCAGTGGCCCAGGCCGCGCGGGGGAAGGCCGACAGGTCCGGCCAGCCGGGTCGCAGATCCAGCTGCGGAACCGGACGAGGCGCCGGCGGCCGCTTGTGCCATTGCTCGGGCAGTGCGGCCGTCCCGGCGTACACCACGGTCGTCTCCGCACCAGGACGGCTGCGCACGAAGCCCTCCGCTGCGAGCTGGGCGTAGGCATCGACCACCACACCGCGGGAAAGGCCCAGATCGTTGGCCAGGATCCGGGTCGAGGGCAGCGTGGTTCCGGCTGGCAACTGACCGCGGCGAATCGCATCCCGCAAGGCGTTCGCGAGGCGAAGGCGCAACGGTAACCGCCCCTGATCGGCGAGGACGAGGAGCAGCTCGGTGGCATTCAGCGGCATGCGACTGGTCCTTGCTTCTCGCCGGTCACTGGTCCTGGCTACCGGACCGATGCCGTCTTACCGTACGGGCAACTCGCGTCCCGGTCCCCGACTGCGTGTCCCCGAGCCAGCCGACTTTAGGAGTGCAGACATGCCAAACCGGGTGAAGAAACTCGCCGTCGCAGCGATGTCGCTGATCATGCTGCTCGGCGTGGTCATGCTCGCGCAGAGCCAAGCCTCCGGCGAGACCGACAGCCCCGCGGCGGCACTCGGTCCAGGCGAAGGTGCCGCCTTCGCGATGACTAACCGCAGTGAAGGCAACGAGATCATCACCTACCGGCGCGCTGCCGACGGCGCCCTGACGCGGGTCGGGAGCGTGTCCACCCGTGGGAACGGGATCGGAGTCGACACGGACACCCAGGGTGCGCTGCGGCTCAGCGGCGACCATCGGTTCCTCTATGCGGTCAACGCGGGAAGCGACAACGTCACCGTCTTTTCCGTGAACGGAACGCAGCTGACGTTCCTGCAGAAGGTGTACGCCGGTGACCAGCCGCTCAGCCTCACGATCCACGACAACCTGCTCTATGTCCTCGACGGATCGGTGGCCGGCAACGGCATTCTCGGCTTCGTGAGAGGTTCGGACGGCAGGTTGAGGGTCCTGCCCGACTCGTTCCGGGAGCTGAGTTCACCCATCGCGGTGCCCGGTCAGGTGGAGTTCAGCCCGAGCGGTCGGCTCCTGCTGGTGCCGCACAAGACCACCAACACGCTGCTGACGCCAGCCAACGCGATCGACGTCTTCCGGGTCGACAGCACCGGCTACGCCACTGCCGTGCCCAGGCGCAACGCGTCAAACGGACTCCGGCCCTTCAGCCTGGCGTTCCGCAACAACAGCCAGCTACTCGTCGTCGAGGCGTTCAACGCGGCCGAGGCGGCGTCGGCAGTCTCGTCGTACCGGGTCCTTCCGAACGGCAACTTCAACGTGATCAGCGGCTCGGTGCCCAACCAGCAAACCGACGCGTGCTGGGTGGTCATCACCGACGACGGCCGGTACGCCTACATCGCGAACTTCGGCAGCGGGACGATCTCGACCTACCGGTTCAACGTTGTCGGCCAGGTCCGCCTGCTGGACGGCGACGCTGCCTTCCTGGGAGCAGACAGCCAGCCCGTCGATCTCGCCCTCAGTGCCGACAGCCGCTACCTCTACCTGCTCCTCAGGGGCAGCGGTGCGGTCGCCGCGTTCGAGATCCAGGACGACGGCTCGCTGTCTCCGCGGGGCGTCGTCGTCGGGGGTCTTCCAGTCGCGGACGGGGCGTCGGGGCTGGCCGTCTTCTGACGCCAGCGTCGGTCGCCGTTGCCCCTGCAAGTCCCGGCCCGGCCGTCGACATTGCGACAGGTGATGCCGCAGCCCCGGCAACGCCGACAACTTCGTGCGCTTGCCTGCCCCGAACGCCACCGACGCCACACCTCGTCAACCTCCGCCGGGGACAACGCCGTCTTCCACCATCAGCACCACCCCAGACCTTGATCGGACTACGAGTGTTGCGATGACCGGATTGAGAGCACACAGTTAGCCATCTCGTTCCCGTCCAGCCGACCGGCCACGACAGCGCGGCGTTCCTCCGGTCGTCGCACTCGGCGAGCACCAGCTCGGGACTGTCCGCCGAACGGTGTCGCGCTGCCTGCGCCTGCTGGCGCGGGCGCCGGTCACCGATGTCCACCGGGTCTGGGGCGACAAAGAGAACTTATCAGGACATCCCGGTCGTGCTCCACACCGCGAGGACAACTCGCCCGCCGCGCATCAATCGTGGGCGGCGTGCTCGTGCCCCCGGTGGCTGGCCGGCTCCAGCTGGAAGGTCGAGTGCTCGATCCCGAAGTCGACCCGCAGGCAGTCGCAGAGCCGGTCGAGGAGTTGTCCGTGCGAGGTGCCCTCGACCTCCTCGACGACCACATGCGCCGACACCGCCGGCATGCCGCTGGTGATCAGCCAGGCGTGCACGTCGTGGACGCCGAGCACCCCGGTCAACCCGAGGACGTGCCGGCGCACCTCGGCCAGGTCGAGATCACGGGGCGCTGCCTCCAGCAGGACGTCCACGGACTCGCGGAAGAGCCGCCAGGTACGCGGCAGGATGAGTGATGCGATCGCCAGGGAGGCCACGATATCGGCGTACCGCCAGCCGGTGAGCGCGATGACGACCGCTGCGATGACCACCGCTGCGGACCCCAGCGCGTCGCCGAGGACCTCCAAGAAGGCGCCGCGGACGTTGAGCCCGCTCTGCCGGACCGGGTACAGGATGCGCAGCGATACCAGGTTGCCGGCCAAACCTGCCAGGCCGAACAGCAGCAGCGCGAGGGACGGTACGGCGGGGGGATCGTCGAATCGGCGCACTGCCTCGACGAGGACGTAGCCGCCCACCGCGAACAGCAGGACGGCGTTGGTGGTCGCGGCCAGCACCTCGAAGCGGTGGTTGCCGAAGGTACGCCGACCCGCCGCGGGGCGCAGCGCCAGCGAGGCCGCCGTCAGAGCGATCGCAACGCCGGCGGCATCGGTCAGCATGTGTCCGGCGTCGGCGAGCAGGGCCAGTGACCCGGTGATGAGCGCGCCGACGAACTCCGCGACGAGAACGGTCATGGTGACGACCAGGACGGCGACAAGCCTGCCCCGCGGCGTACCCACCCGGCGATTCATGCTGTCATGCGCATGTCCTGCTGTCACAACCGCACACCATACGACGCGCGCAGCGGCTCGTGACACGCGCGGGTCAGGTAGGCTCGGGATGTGTATCCGCTGATGTGTTGACCAGGGCAGCGCCGGCCAGGCGATACCCGGCTCCTACCCCGTCGACCCATTTGCGAGATCTCCTGTGATCACCTCCGCCGCGCTGGAACTGCGCGCGGGCTCACGCATCCTGCTGTCCCCTACGTCGCTGCGGGTGCAACCCGGCGACCGGATCGGCCTGGTCGGTCGCAACGGCGCGGGGAAGACGACGACCCTGCGGGCGATGGCCGGCGAATCGCCGCCGTACGGCGGGGTCCTCGAGCGCAGCGGCAACGTCGGCTACCTGCCGCAGGACCCGCGTACCGGTGATCTCGACGTCACCGCGAGCGACCGGGTGCTGTCCGCCCGCGGGCTGGACCGGCTGCTCACGGACATGCACAAGTTGCAGGTGGACATGAGCACCCTCGTCGACGAGGACGAGCGCACCCGCGCCATCCGCCGGTACGGCCAACTCGAGGACCGCTTCACCGGCCTCGGAGGTTACGCGGCCGAGAGCGAGGCGGCTCGCATCTGCTCCAACCTCGGGTTACCCGACCGGGTGCTGGCACAGCCGCTGCGGACCCTGTCCGGCGGGCAGCGGCGGCGGATCGAACTGGCCCGCATCCTCTTCAGTGACGCCGAGACGCTGCTCCTGGACGAGCCCACCAACCACCTCGACGCCGACTCGATCGGGTGGCTGCGAGACTTCCTCCGTACGCATCGCGGCGGGCTGGTCGTCATCAGCCACGATGGCGACCTGCTCGGGCACGTCGTCAACAAGGTGTGGCACCTGGACGCCACCCGGGCGGAGATGGACGTCTACAACCTCGGCTGGGTGGACTACCTCCAACAGCGCGAAACAGACGAACGGCGGCGCAAGCGGGAGCGGGCCAACGCCGAACGGAAGATCGACAGCCTGCGCAGCCAGGCGGACAAGATGCGGGCCAAGGCCACCAAGGCCAGGGCGGCGCACTCCATGGACCGCCGGGCCGACCGCCTCGCGGCGGGGCTGGACAGCGTGCGCCAGGCCGACCGGGTGGCGCGGGTGCGGTTCCCGACGCCGGCCCCCTGCGGTCGCACGCCCTTGACGGCCAGCGGGTTGTCGAAGACCTACGGGTCGCTCGAGGTCTTCACCGACGTGGACCTCGCCGTGGACCGCGGCTCGCGCGTCGTCGTACTGGGCTTGAACGGCGCCGGCAAGACGACCCTGCTGCGGATCCTCGGCGGTATCGAGCGCGGCGACACCGGAACGGTCGAGCCCGGCCACGGTCTGCGACTGGGCTACTACGCGCAGGAGCACGAAACGCTGGACACCGACCGCACGGTGCTGGAGAACATGCGCGCCGCCGCACCGGACAACAGCGATGGGGAGCTGCGCCGGATCCTGGGCGCCTTTTTATTCTCCGGAGAGACGGTCGAGCAGCGGGCCGGAACCCTGTCCGGTGGGGAGAAGACCCGGCTAGCACTGGCCGGTCTGGTCTGCTCCTCAGCGAACGTTCTGCTCCTGGACGAACCCACGAACAACCTCGATCCGGTGTCTCGCGAGCAGGTGCTCGACGCGCTGTCCACCTATCGGGGCGCGGTGGTGCTCGTCACGCACGACGAGGGTGCAGTGACCGCGCTGTCCCCGGAGAAGGTGATCCTGCTGCCCGACGGCGTAGAGGACTCCTGGAGCGACGAACTCGTCGACCTGGTCGCGCTGGCCTGAGCCGGCGGGCCAGTGCCGGCTCAGGGGGCGATGAGCCTGAGCCGGCGGGGGGCCAGCCGCGGCTCAGGGGGCGATGAGCAGGGCGAGGGCGTACGCCGACGCGGCGCCGACGGCGACGACGGGCAGCGGCGTAGGCACGCTGCGCCCGCCCTGACGGGCCGGGGCGGTCGCCGCCACGAGGAGCCACGGCAGTGCCGGCAACCATGCGCCCGGTGCCAGCCGGTCGCTGAGGATCCCGGCGACGACGCTGGCCACAACGGCGGCGCCGCCGGCCACGAGGAGCGGCCAGGCCGGCGTCCTACGCATCGAGCGCAGCGAGGCGACCAGCGCCGGTCCGCCCAGGATCAGCAGCACCACCACCGCCGCGACAAGACCCTCGGCGTAGCGGTGCCCGCCGTCGCCGTTGCGCAGGGCGTCGGCCAGATCCTCGGTCCAGTCCAGTCCCGCCGCCCGCGCGATGACCAACGGTACGAAGAACCCGGCAGCGGTCGCGATGTTGAGCAGTGGCCGGCGGCGGACGAAGAACACGCACACCGCGCCGGCGGCGAGCAGGATCGCTGCGTAACCGAAGAGCGCGGCCGTTCCGAGCAGGAGCCCGCACAACACGGCGAGGGCCAGCCTCGCCAGCCCCGGCCGCCCCTTCTCGCTCGCGAGGGCAGCCACGACCAGCGTCGCCGCGCCGAGCGCCAACGCGATCGCCTCGACGCTGGTCCCCACGAGCGCGTACGGCGCCAGCACGAGCACCGGCAGCAACCGGCGGGCGCTGAGCTCGTCGCTCAGCGCGCGGACCGTGATCGCCACCAGGGGCGAGGCGAGCGCCCCTACCAGGGACAGCAGCGTGGCCGCGAGGGCACCGTGGACGCCTGAACCGGCCAACCCCAACAGCAGCCTGCCGGGCAACGGGGGAGCCGTCTCGGAGCCGGCCACTACCGAGGTCCACAGCGCGCCGTCGGTCGCGGCGATGGCGAGTGTCCACGCCGCGGCGGCCAGGTACCCGGCGAGCAGCAGCAGCGGCCAGGCCACCCGCTCGTGCACCCGCCGGTAACTGGCCACCAGTACGACGGCAGCGACCAGGACGGGAGCCACGCCGTACAGGGGCCAGGCCTCGCCGGTGCGCCGGGGTTCGACAGCGCCAGGCTCAGGTGTCCCGACGAGCCACCACAGGCCGATGGCGATACCGAGCAGCGCGAGCCACCACGCGAGAACCGACCGGCTCGGGTGGCGGCCAGCCGGCTTTCTACCCGTGGCCGGGGTCGCCATGGTCACGCCCGCTGACTGTACGGCGGGCGGACCGCAGGCTCCGAGTGGCCGCACATCGCCGCAGTGGGGATCATGGGACGGCAGGGGACCGTGCACCGGGCATGGTGAGGATGAACGGAGGAACCGTGACCGAGCTCGCGAAGGGCGTGCGGGTAACCGGTGCAGACCGGGACTCACTGGCCTCGACCCTGAAGGCGCGATACGACAAGGGGGAGAGCATCCGGGCACTGGCGCAATCCTCGGGTCGTTCGTACGGCTTCGTGCACCGGCTCCTCACCGAGTCCGGCCAAACCCTGCGCGGCCGCGGCGGCGCCACCCGCGGAAGCCGGTCCCAGGACACCTGAACGTGTCGCCGCCGGAGGCGTTGTCGTGACGTACGCCGAGGCGGGTCTCGATCTGCTCGTCGATGGGCCGGTCGCGACCATCGCGCTGGACCGGCCCGACCAGCTCAACGCGCAGACCCCACTCATGTGGACGGCGCTGCGTGACATCGGGGCCGGTCTGGACCCGACGGTGCGGGTCGTCGTGGTGCGGGCGAACGGCCAGGCATTCAGCGCAGGTCTGGACCGAGCCCTGTTCCGGCGGGACGGCATCGGCGCGCTCGCCGGCGCCACCGACGAGCAGGCTGACACGCAGATCTGCGAGTACCAGGCCGGGTTCACCTGGTTGCGCCGGCCGCAGCTCGTGTCGGTGGCGGCCGTCCAGGGACACGCCATCGGGGCCGGCTTCCAGCTCGCGTTGGCGTGCGATCTGCGGGTGCTCGCTGCCGACGCACAGCTGTGCATGGCCGAGACGTCCCTGGGCATCGTGCCGGACCTCGCCGGCAGCAAACCGCTCGTCGACGCGGTCGGCTACAGCCGGGCGTTGGAGATCTGCCTCACCGGTCGACGGGTGGGCGCCGAGGAGGCGGCCCGGCTGGGCCTGGCGACGCTCGTCGTGCCGCCCGCCGAACTGGCGTCGGCGACGGCTGACCTCGTGGCTGCAGTTCTGGCAGCACCGGCCGGCGCGGTCCGGGAGACCAAGGCGTTGCTGTCGGGAGCTGCCGGCCGCGAGCCCGCCGAGCAGGAGGCTCTGGAACGCTCTGCGCAGATTCGCCGGCTGCGGGCACTGTTCGAGTCCTCATAGTCCGCTGAACCCGCCCGCGTCCCGCCGGACGCTCTCGCGCCCACCGGATGCGGTGTGCCGGGAAGGGAACAGCAGGCGGCGACGTTGGGCGCGGTGGAGGCGGCCGATGATTACAGGTAATACATGAGTGCGCACCACGCCAACTGGTCAACGATGCGCTCGTTCACGAGGGACAAGACAGTGGCCGGCCAGAAGCTTGCGCCCGGGACGGTCCGCCGGGTGGCGGAATTCGCCGTTCCCTACAAGCGCCAGCTCATCATCTTTCTCGCCATCGTCACGCTGTCCGCGCTGATCGGCGTCCTCACCCCGCTGCTGGCCGGCAACATCGTCAACCAGATCGCCGGGCTCGGCGGCTCGGCCGGGGGCGTCGTACAGCTAGCGCTGATCATCGGCGGGCTGGCGATCGTCGACGCGGCGCTGTCAATGGGCAACCGGTGGTACTCCTCGCAGATCGGCGAGGGACTCATCTACGACCTGCGCACGAAGGTCTACCAGCATGTGCAGCGGATGCCCCTGTCGTTCTTCACCCGCACCCAGACCGGCGCCCTCGTGAGCCGGCTGAACAACGACGTGATCGGTGCCCAGCAGGCCTTTACCTCGACGCTGTCCGGGGTGGTGTCCAACGTGATCGGCCTCGTCCTGACGGCGGCGGTCATGTTCACGCTCTCCTGGCAGATCACCGCGCTCTCGCTCGTTCTGCTGCCCGTCTTCGTGCTGCCGGCGCGCCGTGTCGGCCGTCGGCTGCAGGTGATCACCCGGGAGAGCTACAGCCTCAACGCCTCGATGACTTCTACGATGACCGAGCGCTTCAACGTCTCCGGCGCGCTGCTCGTATCGCTGTTCGGCCGCCCGGAAGAGGAGGCGGAGTCCTTCCGCAGCAGGGCGGGCCGGGTTCGCGACATCGGCATCCTGTCGGCGATGTACAGCCGGACGTTCTTCGTCGCGCTGGCGCTGGTGGCCGCACTCGCCCAGGCGCTCGTCTACGGCCTGGGCGGCTGGCTGGCGTTCGAGGGGGACCTGACCCCTGGGACCGTCGTGTCGCTGGCGCTGCTGCTGTCCCGGCTGTACGGCCCGCTGACTGCGCTGTCCAACGTCCGCGTCGACGTCATGAGCGCGATGGTCTCCTTCGAGCGGGTCTTCGAGGTGCTCGACCTGCCGCCGAAGATCACCGAGCGGACCGACGCCGTCGACCTGCCGGCCGGTGCCCGCTCCGTCGAGTTCGTCGACGTGCACTTCTCCTACCCGCGGGCCAACGAGATCTCGCTGGCGTCGCTGGAGGACATCGCGCTGCCGGACCAGACACCGGAGAACCCGGTGCTGCACGGCGTGAGCTTCCGCGCCGAGCCCGGGCAAGTGATCGCGCTCGTCGGATCCTCGGGCGCCGGCAAGACGACGATCAGCCAGCTCGTTCCCCGCATCTACGACGTGGCCTCGGGTTCGGTCCGGATCGGCGGCGTCGACGTACGAGATGTCACGCTGGCCTCCCTGCGGGGAGCGATCGGGGCGGTCACGCAGGACGCACACATGTTCCACGACACGATCCGCAACAACCTGCTCTTCGCCCGACCGTCGGCCACCGACGAGCAGATGCTGGCCGCGCTGTCCTCGGCCCACATCGGCGAGCTCGTCGCGGCGTTGCCCGAAGGTCTGGACACGGTCGTCGGCGACCGCGGCTACCGGCTCTCCGGCGGAGAGAAGCAGCGGCTGGCGATCGCCCGGGTGCTGCTCAAGGCACCCGGGATCGTTATCCTCGACGAGGCGACCGCCCACCTGGACAGTGAGTCCGAGGTCGCCGTACAGCGGGCTCTGGACGCCGCGCTGGCCGGACGCACCTCGCTGGTCATCGCGCACCGGCTGTCCACTGTGCGTGAGGCCGACCAGATCCTGGTGATCGACGAGGGCCGCGTCGTCGAGTCCGGCGGGCACGACGAGTTGCTGGCCCTGGACGGCCATTACGCGGAGTTGTACCGCACCCAGTTCGAGCGGCAGTCGCCGCGGGTGATGCGGGCCGGCGCCGCCGGCTGACCCAAGCCGCCGATCGTTTCATGGACTGCGCGGGCCGGAGACGGGGATGCTGCCGTCATGCGCATCCACCTGGACACCGATCTCGGGGGCGACCCGGACGACGCGTGCGCGCTGGCCATGTTGCTGGGCTGGCCGGACGTCGAGATCACCGGCATCACCACGACGATCGATCCGGCCGGCTGGCGGGCGGCGTACGTCCTGCACTGCCTCGAGCTGGCGGGTCGCGGCGGCATCCCGGTGGCGGCGGGAGCGGCGATGTCCTCGACCCGGCGCGAGGTCGCGGAGCCGGTGATCGGCGACGAGCGCTACTGGCCGGCCGATATCCGGCCGCGTCCATCGGCGCCGGGTGCCGCGCTGGACCTGTTGCAGGACAGCATCAAGGCAGGCGCCCGGCTGGTCGCGATCGGGCCGTACACGAACCTCGGGGCGCTGGAGCTGCTCCGGCCCGGCACGCTGGCCGGGGTTGAGGTCGTCGTGATGGGCGGCTGGGTGAGACCGCCACGTGAGGGCCTGCCCGCCTGGGGGGTGGAGCGGGACTTCAACGTCCAGTGGGACACCCGCGCCGCGCAGGTCCTGGCCGGCGCAGCCGAGCTGACCCTGGTGACGCTGCCGGCCACCTTGCAGGCACCCCTGCGGGCCGCCGACCTGCCGCGGCTACGCCGAAGCGGCCCGCTGGGCGAGCTGCTGGCTCGGCAGAGCGAAGCCCATGCGGTGGATTCTGGCAAGGCAAACCTGGGACGCAAGTACCGGAACCTGGCCGATGACCTGCTGAACTTCCACTACGACCCGGTTGCCTGCGCCGTCGCACTGGACTGGCCGGGTGCCGTCGTGGCGGGCATGACACTGGCGGTCGTCGTCGAGGACGGCGTACTGAGGTGGGATTCACGCCCGGACGGTCGCCCAACGAGGGTGGTGACCGAGGTAAACGGGCCAGCTTTCACCGAGACCTGGCTGACCGCGGTCGAGGCAGCCCAAGCCGGCGGCTGAGCACGAGAATTCTGCCGCGGAAGAATCCTGCCGCTCAGATGGATCGGAGCACCCCGCCGTCCACGGGCAGCATCACCCCGGTGAGGTACGACGCGGCCGGGGACAACACGAACGCGGCGACCCGCCCGAACTCGGCCGGGTCGCCGTACCGGCGCAGCGGGATCGTGGCCTGACTGCGTTCGCGCGCCGCGTCGCCGTCTCCGCCGCTGGCGTCGAGGCTGCGGACCCGGGCGGTGTCGATCCTGCCGGGCAGCAGCCCATTCACCCGGATGCCGGCCGGGCCCAGCTCGTCAGCGAGCGCCTTCGCCGCCATCGCCAGGCCGGGCCGCAGGCCGTTCGACGTCGCCAGCCCGGGGATCGGTGAGCGGACCGAGGACGACAGCACAAAGGCGATCGACCCGCCCTCTCCCAGCGCCGCCGCCACCGTCCGGGCGCACCGCAACTGGCCCAGGAAGACCGACTCGAACGCCTCCCGCCACGTCTCGTCGGTGGTGTCGCCGACCGAGCCGGCCTGCGGGCCGCCGACACTCAGCAGTGCCCCGTCGAGCCGGCCGAACCTCGCCGTTGCCGCCTCGACCAGCCGCTGCGGTGTCCTGGCGTCAGCAAGATCGGCCGGTACGCCGACAGCGGCATCGCTACCGCCCAGCTCCGCCACGGCCTGCTCGACCCGCCCGGCGTCGCGGGAGCAGATGACCACCATCGCCCCGTCGGCGACCAGCGCCTCGGCGCCCGCCCGGCCCAGCCCTTGTGTTCCCCCGGTGACCACGTACACCCGACCCGCCAAACCCAGATCCATGCCGGCGATTCTTCCCTAACCAGCTAACCGGGCTGTTCCGGCCAGCCGAGCAGCTCGGCCTTCTTGTGCTCGTACTCAGCGTCGGTGAGGGCGCCCATCCGCCAGAGGTTCGCCCACTTCGTCAGCTCGTCGACCATCCGCGGCGGGTGCGTGTCGGTGACGTCCCGGCTGGCTGGTGATGGCGGAAGGTACTCGGCCAGCACTCCCGCCGTCGCCTCCGCCAGGGCCTGCCCTCGAACGAGAAGCACCAGCCGGACGCCGGCGATCGCGACATCGAGCCTCTGCTGCGCGGATGCCGAGCTGGCCAGGGACAGCGACGACAGCTGATCGACGGGCCACAGCCCGACCGGAAAGCCCGAACCGAGCACCGGCATGAAGATCAGCCGCTGATCGGTGACCACCAGGACGCCGGCCAGGGTTCCGGACCCGCCTGCTCCGTGCGCCAGCCGCATGCGCGCGACATGCAGCCAGGTGACCTCCTCGTCGTCGCCGAGCAGGTCAACGAGGTAGGTCAAGGCGGCATGGTGATCGAGCACCTCGGCGTACGCCGCCGGGTCGAGCCGGCCAAGGACCTCGAGCGCCGCGCCGATGCCTGTCTCGTCCGGTGGCAGATCCGGCGGCAGATCCCGTGGGCCGCTCACCGAACCGGCCGGTCGAGCAGCGCGAGTACGTCGTCGGCGCAGCCCCAGGACAGCGTTACCCCGGCGCCGCCGTGGCCGTAACAGTGCACGACCGGCCGGCCGCCGGTGTCCTTCCGCTCCACCCGGACCGCGGGCCTGGTCGGCCGGAACCCGACGCCGCGCGACAGGACCGGCGCATCGGTGAGCGCAGGAACCAGTGCCCGCGCACGGGACAGGATCGCCGCCTCCACGCCCGGGTCCGGCGTACCGGAGTCGGCTCCCTCGTCGGCCGTGCCCCCGCAGACGACGTCGTCTATCCGCGGTACGACGTACGTCAGCCCCACCGGGTCGTTTTCGTCGAGCAGCCACTCGGTCAGCCCGGGATTCGCTAGCCGCACCACCTGGCCGCGGACCGGCACGACCGACCGGTCGCCGACGAACTCGCGGGCGCCGAGCGCGGTGCAGTTCACCACCGCGTCCCCCTCCGTATCGTCCACTGTGGACAGCCGCCGTACGACGATGGAGACGCCGAGTGACTCGGCTCGGGACTGCAGCCACGCCAGGTACCGGCTCATGTCGATGACCGGGGCGGTGAAACCGAACCCGTCCGCGAACCCTGGCGGGAGCTCCGCCGGTGTCAGCCGCCGCAGGTCCGGCACGGCAGCGGCCCACCACGGATCCGGCGCGGGGGAGCGCAGCAGTTCCCGGCCTGCGCGCAGCAGGACACCGGTGCCCGCGTCGGCGGCGAGCTCCCCGAAGACCGTGTGACTGCGTGCCGACCATCGGGTCACCGCCTCGGCGGGCCAGGCCCGGTACGGGTACCAGAGCGCCGCTGCCACGGCCGACGTCGTGTCCGCAGGTGCCGCCGCCGTCGTCACCGTGACCCTGTGCCCGGACCCGGCCAGCCTGGCGGCGCAGGTCAACCCGATCACCCCGGCACCGACGACGGCGACATGCATCAGTCACGCTCCGCCGACAATGTCGGCCGCTATCAACGCAGGAGCGAGCGCAGCACGAATGGCATGATTCCGCCGTGCCGGTAGTACTCGGCTTCTCCCGGAGTGTCGATCCGCACGACCGCCCGGAACTCCACCTCCCCGGCGCGCACGGTGACCTCCCGGGGGACGCTGCCCTCGTTCAGGGCGGTCACGCCGATGACCGCGAACTCCTCGTCCCCGGTGAGCCCCAGCGACGCGGCGGACTGCCCCTCGGGGTACTGCAACGGCAGCACACCCATTCCGATCAGGTTTGAGCGGTGGATCCGCTCGTAGGACTCCGCGATCACCGCGCGTACGCCGAGCAGCATGGTGCCCTTGGCGGCCCAGTCCCTCGACGATCCCGAGCCGTACTCCTTGCCGGCCAGTACGACGAGCGGGATGCCGGCCTCGGCGTACGACTGGGCGGCGTCGTAGATGGTCGTCTGCTCACCGGTGAGGTGGTTCGTGGTGAACCCGCCCTCGACGCCCGGCACGAGCTGGTTGCGCAGCCTGATGTTGGCAAAGGTGCCGCGGATCATCACCTCATGGTTGCCGCGGCGCGAGCCGTAGGAGTTGAAGTCGCGGCGTTGGACGCCGTGCTCGGTCAGGTATCGCCCCGCCGGTGAGTCTGCCCTGATCGACCCGGCCGGGGAGATGTGGTCGGTGGTAACGGAATCGCCGAGCAGGACCAGCGTTCGGGCACCCACGATGTCGACCACCGGTGCCGGCTCACGGTTCATGGCCTCGAAGTACGGCGGGCGGCGCACGTAGGTGGATTCAGCGTCCCACTTGAACACATCACCGGTCGGGGTCGGCAGCGACTGCCACCGCTCGTCCCCGGCGTACACGTCGGCGTAGTCCTTGGTGAACATCTCCGCGCCGATCGAGGCGGCGACAACTTCGGAGATTTCGCGTCCGGTGGGCCAGATGTCGCGCAGGTAGACGTCGCCGCCGTTCGAGTCCTGTCCGAGCGGCTCGGTGGTCAGGTCGATGTCCATCGACCCGGCCAGCGCGTACGCGACGACCAGCGGGGGGGAGGCGAGATAGTTCAGCTTCACGTCGGGGTTAATCCGGCCTTCGAAGTTCCGGTTGCCCGAGAGCACCGACACGACCGCGAGGTCGGCCTCGTTCACCGCAGCGGACACCGGCTCGGGCAGCGGGCCGGAGTTGCCGATGCACGTCGTACAGCCGTATCCGACGAGGTGGAAACCCAGCTTCTCCAGGTACGGGATCAGACCGGCCCGCTCGAAGTAGTCCATGACGACCTTGGAGCCGGGGGCGAGGCTGGTCTTGACCCACGGCCGGCTCGTCAACCCGCGCTCGACGGCGTTCTTCGCCAGCAGCGCCGCACCGATCATCACCTGCGGGTTGGACGTGTTCGTGCAGGACGTGATGGAGGCGATCACGACCGAGCCGTGGTCGACCGTGGTCTCGGTGCCGTCCTCCATCGTCACCGGCGTCGGCCGCCTCGGGCGGTCGGCCCGGGCCGTGTGATCGGGCTCGGCCGGCGCACCCGAGGATCCGTTGCCTGAGTCGACCGAGGGCGGGTCGCTCGCCGGGAAGGACTCGGCTGAGGCCTCGTCGACCTCCGAGACCACGCTGGCCCCGTCTTCACCCTGCACGTAGTCACCGAGCACCGACCGGAAGTCGGTCTTGGCGGCGGTCAGCGGGACCCGGTCCTGCGGCCGCTTGGGTCCGGCGATGGACGGTACGACGGTGCCGAGGTCCAGTTCTACGTACTCCGAGAACGCCGGTTCGACCGACGGGTCGTGCCACAACCCCTGCTCCTTGCAGTAGGCCTCGACCAGCGCCAACCTGTTGGCAGAACGCCCGGTGAGCCGCAGGTAGTCGATGGTCTCGGAGTCGATCGGGAAGATCGCGCACGTCGAGCCGAACTCCGGGCTCATGTTCCCGATCGTGGCGCGGTTGGCCAGCGGTACGGCGGCCAAGCCCTCGCCGTAGAATTCGACGAACTTCCCGACCACGCCGTGCCGGCGCAGCATCTCGGTGATCGTCAGGACCAGATCGGTAGCGGTCGCGCCCTCCGGCAACGAGCCGGTGAGCTTGAAACCTACGACGCGGGGGATCAGCATCGACACCGATTGTCCGAGCATCGCGGCCTCGGCTTCGATGCCGCCGACACCCCAGCCGAGCACGCCGAGGCCGTTGACCATCGTGGTGTGGGAGTCGGTGCCGACGCACGTGTCAGGGTAGGCCTGCCCGCTGCGCTCGAAGACGACGCGAGCGAGGTGTTCGATGTTGACCTGGTGCACGATGCCGGTTCCGGGGGGTACCACCTTGAACTCGTCGAACGCGCTCTGGCCCCAACGTAGGAACTGGTAGCGCTCGACGTTGCGCTGGTACTCGAGCTCGACATTGCGCTCGAAGGCGTCGGCGCGGCCGAAGATGTCGGCGATCACCGAGTGATCGATGACGAGTTCGGCCGGGGCCAGCGGGTTGATCCGGCCGGCGTCACCGCCCAGTTCGACCATCGCCTCGCGCATTGTGGCGAGGTCGACGACGCAGGGAACGCCGGTGAAGTCCTGCATGATGACCCGCGCCGGAGTGAACTGGATCTCCTGGTTCGGCTGTCCCGCCGGATCCCAGTTGCCGAGTGCCCGGATGTGGTCGGCGGTGATGTTGGCGCCGTCCTCCGTGCGCAGTTGATTCTCGAGGAGGATCTTCAGGCTGTACGGAAGCCGGTCGAAACCATCCACAGTGGACAGACGAAAGATCTCGTACGCCGCCCCGCCGACCTCCAGCTGTCCCCGAGCACCGAAACTGTCCTGACTCACTGGTGTACGTCCTCTCGTCGACGGGCCTCACCCTCATTCTCCCGCATCGCGAAGAACAGGCAGTACACAGCCAAGGCACCGCTGTAGGCGAGAACGACGAGGTCCGGCGGCCGCGACCCGACTTTCGGGGAAGTGGACGTCTTACGCGGCGTGAGACGTCCACTTCCCCGCATTCCGCGTCCCTCTAGGGCGCCGGCCGCGGGTTGGCGGCGAGGAAGCCGCGGACGAAGTCCGACAACGGCGTCGGCGGGACACCGTACGCCGCTGCGAGGCCCGTCATGTCGATGGGCGAGTCGTAGGTGTCCTGCGCCGCCAGCAACTGGCTCATCATCTCCGGGAGTCCCGGAACGGGTGCTCCGGCCTCGACGGTCCGCACGGGCAACTCCCGGTCCAACTGCACCTCGAACTCCGCCACCACCTCTCGCCAGGACACCGGCGCAGCACCGCCGATGACGAGCGTCTGGCCCTCGGCCTCGGGCCGCTCCACCGCCGTCACCGCGTACGCCACCACGTCCGGCACCGCCACGAACGAATGCCGTCTACTTGCGCTACCGACCAGGGTGACGGGTTGACCGGCCAACGCCGGGCCGCCGACCACGGCGGGGACCCACACGTCCATGAAGACGTTCGGGGACAGCACCGTCCAGGCCATCCCGCTGCCGCGAACCAGCGCCTCGGTTTCTCCCTTGGCTCGAAGGAACGGCACCGGGCTGTCGGGGTCGGCGCCGAGGGCGGAGGTGAACACGAAGCGACGTACGCCGGCGCGGGCTGCCGCCTCGACGAGGTTGCGGTTGCCCCCGCGGTCCACCGTCTCGACGTTGTCCTCGCCACCGCGGGCTGCGGAGTTCGCGGTGGTGATGACGGCGCCGACGCCCGAGCACGCCTCCTCGAGCGAGCCGCGATCCTTGAGGTCACCGGTCACCGTCTGCGCCCCTGGCGCGGCAAGAGCGTCGAACGAGGATCCCGCCCGGGTCAGGATCCGGACCGGCTCGCCCCGCTCCAGCAATCGATGGGCGATCAGGCCGCCCAGTTGACCGGTGGCGCCGACAACCAGAATCATCAGAACCTCCACTGGGTCGCTTGTGGCGACTATGGAGGAACTGGCCGCTGAGGTCCAGACCATGCTGGTCGGCCGTGGCGTGACCAGGGACCATGGGCGGCATGTCCCCAACGATCACGGTGCTCACCGGCGCCGGCATCTCCACCGACAGCGGGATCCCCGACTTTCGCGGTCCCAACGGCGTGTGGACCCGTGACCCGGCCGCCCAGCAGATGTTCACGCTGCAGAACTACCTGGCCGATCCCGAACTGCGCCGTCGGTCCTGGCAGAACCGGCGGGCACACGCCGCCTGGACCGCCGAGCCGAACGCCGGGCACCACGCCCTCGTCGACCTGGAGCGAACGGGCCGGTTGCGCGCACTGATCACCCAGAACATCGACGGCCTGCACCAGCGGGCCGGATCGCAGTCGGTGATCGAACTGCACGGGACGCTGTACGGCGTGGAGTGCCTGGACTGCGACGACCGGACCGAGATGTCCGCGGCGCTCGCCCGGGTCGAGGCGGGGGAGGAAGACCCCCCGTGCCTGCGCTGCGGCGGCATCCTGAAGTCCGCGACGATCTCCTTCGGGCAGCACCTGGACACCGCCGTACTGCGTCGCGCCCAGGAGGCGGCACGGGACTGCGCGCAGTTCTACGCGATCGGCACGTCCCTGACCGTCCAGCCGGCGGCCGGCCTGGCACGGCTGGCGGCCCGGCACGGGGCTCGGCTGGTGATCGTCAACGCCGAACCAACGCCGTACGACGAGCTTGCCGATCTCGTCATCCGGGAGCCGATCGGCCACTCATTGCCGGCCCTGCTTGCCGGGTAGCCGACATCGGGGCTTGACTACTGTGGCAGCCCCCGACTGTGGCAACCGAGGAGCGTCGATGCATATCCCCTTCAGCTCTGGTGACTTCCTGGACCGCGCCGCCGCCGTCTACCCCGACCGGGTCGGGATCGTCGACGAGCCGGACCAGCCGGCCAAGTCCCTGAACTCGTTGACCTACGGTGAGGCGGCCCGGCGTGCCCGCGCCGTCCAGGCCGGTCTCGACGAGATGGGGATCGGCGAGGGTGAGCGGGTGGCGATCGTCAGCCACAACGCCGCCCGGGTGTGGGAGCTGCTGCACGCGGTGCCCTCCTCCGGTCGGATCCTGGTGCCGATCAACTTCCGGCTCCGCCCGGACGAGGTGAAGTTCATCGTGGGGCATTGCGGCGCCCGGGTCCTGATCGTCGACCCGGAGTTGGACGAGTCGCTGCAGGACATCACCGCCGAGCATCGATTCGTCGCAGGGGCGGAGTCCGACGATGCGCTGCTGCGATTCGACGTCGAACCCCGGCCGTGGTCGGATCCGGACGAGGACGCCACAGCCACCATCAACTACACCAGCGGTACGACGGCCAGCCCCAAGGGCGTGCAGTCCACCCACCGCAACATCTGGGTGAACGCGGTGACCTTCGCCATGCACACCGCAGTCACCGACCGCGACGTCTACATGCACACCCTGCCGATGTTTCACTGCAACGGCTGGGGCATGCCGTTCGCCACGACGGGGCTCGGTGTGAAGCAGGTGGTGATCCGCAAGATCGACGGGGCGGAGATCCTGCGGCGGGTCGACGAGCACGGCGTGACATTGATGTGTGGCGCGCCGACGGTCTGGAACATGGTCCTCGACGCGGCCCAGTCCTGGGAGGGGGAGATCCCCGGCAGCGGCACCGTGCGCATCGTCGTGGCGGGCGCCGCACCGCCGAGCCGGACAGTGGCCCGGATCGAGGCCGAACTGGGCTGGGAGTTCATCCAGATCTACGGGCTGACCGAGACCGCCCCGCTGCTGACCATCAACCGTGGCCGGGCCGAGTGGGACGAACTGGACCCCGAGGATCGGGCCGCGAAGCTGTCCCGGGCGGGTTCCGGCGCGGTCGGCGTACGGATGAAGACGGCCGACAGCGGCGAGGTGCTCGTGCAGTCGAACGTGGTGATGCACGGCTACTGGGAGAACCCGGCCGCATCCGCGGAGGCCCTGGAGGGCGGCTGGTTCCATACCGGCGACGGCGGCAGTATCGACGACGGCTACCTGACGATCTCCGACCGCAAGAAGGACGTCATCATCACCGGCGGGGAGAACGTCTCCTCGATCGAGGTCGAGGACGTCATCTTCGGCCATCCCGCAGTGGCCGAGGTCGCGGTGATCGGCGTACCGGACGAGCGGTGGGGCGAGACGGT
>JACCZY010000116.1 GCA_013695685.1 Geodermatophilaceae bacterium
AGGCCGGCCGCGGCAAGTGCGACGGCGTACAGGGCAAGGGACTGCTCGGCGACCACGGCCAGGACGGAGTCCTTGGTAGCCCACAACGACAGCGGCGGAATCCCGGCCAGCGCGAGCAGCGCGACCACGGCCGCCGTTCCGAGGACGCGGTGACGGCGCGCCGCCCCACGCAATGCCGGCAGCTGCTTGGTTCCGAGCGCCGTCAGCCAGGCGCCCGCGGCGAGGAACAGCGCGCTCTTGACGGCGGCATGCGCGACGAGCTGCATCGTGCCGCCGGCGGTCGCGCCGACGCCGGCGGCGAGCACGACGAAGCCGATCTGCGCCGCGGTGCTCGCCGCGAGCAGCTGCTTGAAGTCGTGCTGGGCGGTGGCAACGGCGCCGAGCGTGAGCGCCGTGATCGCCCCGATCCAGGCAACGCTCGGCCCGGCCCACTCGGTGGCCTCCAGGGTGGGACGCACCCGCAGCAGCAGGTAGCCGCCGGCTGCGACCATCGTCGCCGAGTGCAGCAGGGCGCTGACCGGCGAGGGGCCCTCCATCGCCTTGGACAGCCAGAATGAGAACGGCAGCTGCGCGGACTTGCCGAGCGCGGCGAGCACGATGCCCGCCGTGGCGACGTGCAGCCACCCGCCGCTCGCCGCCGGCAGGGCGGTCAGGGCCAGCGAGCCGGTGCCCGCGAGGGCGGCGCCAGCAGCGACGTACAGGCCGAGGTCGGCCCCCCGGGTGGTCAAGAACGCGACGTTCGCGGCTCGGACCGCCGCCGGCTTACCCCACCAGAACGCGATTAGCGCGTACGACGTCGCGCCCATCACCTCCCAGCCGGCGAGCAGGATCACGAAGGAGGTCGCGGTGACGGTGAGCAGCATCGCGCCCTCGAAGACGAGCATGAGTCCGAAGAACCGGGCGCGGGCGTCGTCGCTGCCCAGGTCACCGGTGGCGAAGAGCAGCACCAGCGGCGTCACGGCGGCGACCACCAGAACCATGACCGCCGACAGCGCGTCCACCGCCAGCGTGGCATCCGCGCCGGGCAGGAACGGCGCTTGCACGCTCGGCCGCCCGACCGCGACCGCCACCGCGAGAACGAGCACCACTGCCGAAGTCGACACGGCCAACAACCCTGCGGCGGACTGAACCGCCGCGGTCTTGCGCACGGCCCCCACAACCGCGAGCAGCACCCCGACCGCAGTCGGAGTCGCGACAAGCAGCCAGAGCGCCAGGTTCATGTCACCACCCGCTGAACCAAGGCACTCACGTCACCATCCGCCGAGGCAAGGCACTCAGGCCCTCAGATCCGCGGCGGAGTCGGTCATGTCGATGTCGCGCGCCCGGAAGATCGCGGTCGTCACCGCGAAGCCCATCGCCATCTCCACGGCCATCACGACGAGCGCGACGAGCACCAGCACCTGCCCGTCCAGGCTCGCCGGCGCGACGAACCACCAGAACGCCCCGCCGCCGAGCAGCACGGCGTTCACCATCAGCTCGAGCCCCATCATGATCATGACGACGGACTGCTGCGACAGTGCGCCGTACAGGCCGACCGAGAACAGTGCCGCGGCGATCAGCAGAAGGAGTTGGAGGCTCACCGGCCGACACCTCCGGCCACCGGATCGGTCGGCCGATCGCGGGTGAGGTCGTCGCCGTACCGGTCGTAGCGGCCCCGAGCGGTGGCCAGCAACACGCCAGAGATCATCGTGGCGAGCAGGGCGACCCCGATGACGATCATCGCCAGCATGTGCTCACCCATCAGCGACTCGCCGATCGCCCGGGTGAGTTCGGCGGGCGGCTCGCCGTCCCGCTGCGGCCACGGTACGAGCAGCGATCCCGCGCCCAGCACGACGAACGCCCCGATCGCGATCGACAAGGCCCCGCGCTTGTTGTGCACCATCGACATCGGCATCAGACCGGCCGGGTTCATCATGTACATGATCATGAAGACGCCCATGACGGCCATCTCCACCGTCATCATCAAGACCGTCAACACCCCGAGGTACGCCGAACCCAGCAGCACCAGCTCCGCCGCCACGGCGATGAACGACAACAGCAAGGCGTACGTCGCCCGGGCCATCGAGTCGACGACGAACACCGCGACACCCGCGGCCACGGCGATGATGCCGAATCCCACGGCCAGCACGAGTTCCACGCCGGTGACCTCCTTAGATGACGACGAGGGATACGACGAGCGCCTGCAGCACCACGGCGGGAA
>JACCZY010000142.1 GCA_013695685.1 Geodermatophilaceae bacterium
CCCAAGGGGCGTGAGCTCACCCAGAAAGCGGCCGAGAAGGCCAAGGAGTACGCCGACAGACCAGAGAACCGCAAGAAGGTCGAGGACTTGCGCCGCAAGGTCACCGAGCGAGGTGAGCGGCGCAGCCGCCAGCCGTAGCGCATCCATCCGGCCGCCGGCGACAAACTGCCGGCAGGCGGCGGCCACATTCGCCGGAGGGGTGGCTGGCTTCGTTGGCTCCTATCTGCGGTCCAACCCCCGTCCCTTGGGATCCCTCACTGCAAGGCAATGACCGAAGCCGGCACCGTCGTGTTCTAGGAGAAGCTGCGGCCAAGCCTGCTGGATCCAATGCCCAATGGGGTTGACATGCATTGACACATGGATTACCCTTTGGGTTCGTGAGTCGAATCGACGATGTGCTCGATCAGTTGCGCTGCACACTCGGTGACGAGACCGACGTCCCGGACGTGACGGCGGCCGTCGACGCTATGGCCCGCGCGTTCCGGCAGGCAAGCACCGACGCCGCTTCGCTGAGCGGCTCGGCTGTCGCCCGGATGCTCGGCGTCAGTCGGCAAGCGGTCAACCAACGGGCCGCCCGCGGGTCTCTTCTCGCGATCGCCGATCAGATAAGCGTGCGGTACCCCGCATGGCAGTTCCATGACGGCTCGCCAGCGCGCTACCTGATCCACCTGGTGCGAGCCGCCCGAGATGTAGGCGTTGATGACGCCGCGCTCGCCGCCTGGATCCAGGCCGACGATCACCGCATCCAGGCCGTCTCTACCGGGCGAGCAGAATCGTTGATCGCTTCGGTTGGCGAAGCTCGACGCGCTCGAACTTTGGTCACCCGCCGGCGGGTTGCGCGACGGGCACCCCGGCTGTCGGACGCTCGGGCCGGCTGAGGGGTTGTTCGGCTGGGCCCAGGACATCGATGCAGCCATCGACGAGGTCAGGCGGTGGACGGACTCGCTGCCGGGTGACTTCACAATCGAGGTGACCGACTACGACGACGGAGTTGTGGTCGATGTAAACGGCGCGCTGATCTCCTCGGGGTTGGTCGTTCGCGCCCGGCTGCACCTCGATCCCGCACTGGTGGTTCACCAATACCGCTTCCACGTGCAACACAGCGACGGGCGGCTCCTGTGGCGCCACGATCGTCATGCCGGCCACGAGAACGCTCCGGGGATGCACGGAGCCGAGCATGTACATCGGCTTCGTGCGGGCAGGGAAGTCCGCCTTCCCACCGACCCGGTCGATCTTGCGGGCATCCGCGAGGCGCTGGTGCGGGCCAATCTTGAACATGCCACCTGACTGCACTCACGCCGCGTCGGATAGCAAGCCGCGGATCCGGCCGTTGAGCACCGCCGCTAGGGCTGGGCTCGGCGCTCAATGGATGGACATCACCGAGTCGGCTAGGGTTCACCAACTTAACGCCACGAATTCCGCCCGCGGGCAGCCTTGGGCCGCTGGCGAACACCGAGGGTGTCCAGTGCCCACTTCTTGGGCTTGCCACGCTTGAAGGCATCCACAGCCGTCCTGTGTCGCTCGTGGGTGTGCCCGTCGAGGCGGTCGCAGCACCTGCGCAGGATTGTCGCCAACCCGTCGTCTGACTCGGAAAGTGGAGTCTTGCCTTCAAGCACCAGGTCGAATACGACCGCCACGACAGCCGACGTGTACCCGACTTGGGCGTCGCAGTCGAATGTCAGGCAGAGCTGTGCGACGGCCAGCGCCGCCTGTGTTCGTGAGGAACCCGGAGTCAGCAGATCGATGCAGACGCCGATGAGGTCGTTCTTGGCGGCAGCGGGAGCGTCGTAGGCTGGGGCCCGAAGGAGTGCAGCCGCGGCAGCGGTGCGGTGGTCTAAGGGGAAGTGCTTGTCGGAGACGAGCGCAGGAGGCCAATGGATCGATCCGCCTCGTCCGACCCCGCGTCCGTTTTACCGCGCGGCTTGACACACCTCGAGCCAAATGCGGTTCCTCGCCCACCTGGACCGCGAGGTCCCCGCGCAGCTGGACGTCCACCTGATCCTGGACAACTACTCCACCCACAAAACCCCCGAGATCCACCGCTGGCTGCTGCGCCACCCCCGCTTCCACCTGCACTTCACGCCCACCGGCGGTTCATGGCTCAACCTCGTGGAACGCTGGTTCGCCGAGCTGACCACCAACAAGCTGCGCCGCTCCAGCCACCGCACTGTGACCGAACTCAGCGACGACATCACCGCCTGGGTCAAAGCCTGGAACGCCAACCCCAAACCCTACAAGTGGGTCAAAAGCGCCGACGACATCTTCGAATCAATAGCGTCTTATTGTCAGCGTACTTCCAACTCAGGACACTAGTGCCCGAGCAGCGGTGGTCAGCGGCTGGCGGCGCGCTTGTACTGGTGCACCGACAGCGGAATGAAGATGGCCAGGATGACGGCGACCCAGATCAGCGTGTAGAGCACGGGGTTCTGCAGCGACCACACGTCCGGCGGTGGCAGTGCGGGGTCGACGTTGCCGAACAGCTCGCGCGCTGACTGGACCACCGCCGAGACCGGATTCCACTCCGCGAACACTCGCAGCGGGGTCGGAAGGTTCTGGCTGGGGACGAACGTGTTGGCGATGAACGTCAGCGGGAAGATGACGATGAACGAGGCGTTGTTGATGACCTCGACACTGGGGATCAGCAACCCGACGTAGGCCATGATCCACGAGAAGGCGTACGCGAACAGCAGCAACAGCAAGAAGCCGGCCAGCGCCTCCAGCAGCGACGTGCGCACCCGCCAGCCGACGATCAGTCCGGTCAACCCCATCACGGTGATCGACACCACGTTGTTGAAGATGTCGCTGGCGGTCCGGCCCACCAGCACCGCCGAACGCGACATCGGCAGGGAGCGGAAACGGTCGATGACCCCTTTCTGAATGTCCTCGGCGAGACCAGCACCCGTGAAGGTGGCACCGAAGACCACCGTTTGGGCAAAGATGCCGGCGATCAGGAACTCGCGGTAGTTCAGCCCTTCCGGCGCGATGGAACCGAACACATAGGCGAATAGCAGCACGAAGATGATCGGCGACAGCAGGGTGAAGACCAGCACCTCCGGAACGCGCTTGATCTTGATGAGGTTGCGCTTGGCGACGACGGCGCCGTCGGCGAAGGCGGACAAGACCTGACTCATCGGGCGTGCTCCTCGCGTCGGCTGGTCTTGGCATGGCCCTTGCCCTTGGCCTTGCCCTTGCCCTTGCCCTCTTGCCGCGGTGCGGCGCCATCGCCTTGCGCGGACTGCTCGCCCGAGTCACCGTCGGGCCCGTCGGACTCTGCCGTGTGGCCGGTCAGGGTCAGAAAGACGTCGTCGAGCGTCGGACGCCGCAGCCCGACGTCGAAGACCGCAACGTCATTGGCGTCCAGCGCGCGCAACGAGGTCATCAGCGCGCCGGCACCGCCGCTGACCGGAGCAGTCACCTTGCGGCTGTGCTCATCGGTCTGCACCTCACCAACCGCCAGCTGGGCGAGC
>JACCZY010000199.1 GCA_013695685.1 Geodermatophilaceae bacterium
CGGGCGATAGATGAAAGGACGGCGCCCGAGCTGGACACACTACTGATGTGACCGAGCCCTCGGACCTGGACCGGCGACGTCGCTTCGACGACATCATCGGCTGCGTCTACGTCCCGCTGCAGCGCTATCTGCGCAGGCGCGCCGACGTCCCTACCGCCGAGGATGTCCTCGGCGACGTCCTGTTGGTGCTGTGGCGCCGCGCCGACGACATCCCCTCGGAGGGCACCCTGGCCTGGTGCTACGCCGTCGCGCGGCGGTGCCTGGCCAACAACCTGCGCGGGGCGCAGCGGCGTACCCGCCTGCTCACCCGTCTCACCGAGCTTCCCCCGCCCCCGACCGAGGAGTCCGATCCGGACCTGGTCGCGGCCTTCGACGCCCTCTCCGACGCAGACCGTGAGCTGCTGCGGCTGTGGGCCTGGGAGCAGTTGGCACCTCGTGAGATCGCGCAGGTGCTGGACATCAGCCCCAACGCCGCCAGCATCCGACTGCACCGGGCGACCGGTCGGCTCAGGCGGCACCTCACGAAGAGAAAGGACCGGCCGGCAGGCGGACAACTACAGGGACAACGCGGAACGGAGGCATCCCGATGACTGGAACAGACGACCAGCTACGCACCCGGCTGTCGGCGATCGACCCGCTGCATCCGACCGCGACCCCCGAGCCGCTCGCGCGCTACCGCGCCGAGGAGATCCTGGAGCACGCCATGGGCACGATCACCGACACCACCCTCACCCCCGCCGCCGCGCCACGCACGCGACGCTTCCGAGCCCCCCTGCTCGCGGCCGCCGCCGTCCTCGCCGTAGCCGCCGCAGCCGGCGTTGCGGTGGTCATGACCGATGGGGACGCCGATCCGGGGGCATCGAGCACCTTGAGCCTGTCCGTCGGGTCTGGTGATGCGATGTCCTCATGCCTCCAGTTCGACGTGGCGATTCTGGCCGGCATGCCCATCGCCTTCGCCGGCACCGCCACTGAGATCAGCGCCGACGCGGTGACGATCGAGGTGGACCGCTGGTACAGGGGCGGTGACGCAGACGTGGTCTCGGTCAGTGTGCCGGATGGACAGACCTCGGCCGCGCTGGACGGCGTCAGCTTCCAGGCGGGGACGCGGTATTTCGTCACGGCCACCGACGGGGTCGTGAACGGTTGCGGGTTCAGCGGCGAGGCGAGTCCTGAGTTCGAGGCGGCGTACGCCGAGGCGTTCGCCGGCTGAACGTCGTAGGCGGCCTGCGTACCCAGCCGACGAACACGTAGGCCCCCTAGGTGACGATGCCGCGGTGCGAGGCGTTATCTGCCGGGAAATAGCGGAGGCATGGCTCCCGCTCACCTTCTCCTTGACCGCTGGGACATCACCTCCACCTCCACGTGGTAACGCATCAGGATCTCGATCACGTCGCGCTGCTGATCTGCCACTGGGGTTTCTCATCGGCTCACGAAAGCTCGGATTCTCACTGGCGGCGGCCAGTGACTACGCCGCGGTCGCCACCGGCTGCCGATCCGACCATGCGCGGTAGCCGGGGGAGAGCAGCAGGAAGGGCGAGCGATCGCCGGGTCGGCGACCCCGTCGAAGTAGTTGCCGAAGCGGCCCCGGTAGCCCTTGCGCAGCCCGTACCAACCGCCGACAGGGTTGTCGGCTGCGCGCGCCCAGCCTTCGACGGTGCCGGACTTGGCTGCCTTCTGTTTGTCGGCGTTGCCCAGTGGAATCCAGCCGCCGTGCTCGACGAGCATGGCGTGGAGATCCTCAATGGAGCGCAGCAGATAGCTCAAGGTGGTCGATCCGACCCGGATCATCAACGCAGGCGGGTCGGTGGCCGCGTCCCGCCAAGCATCGAACTCGGACTTGCCGGCTCGACTCGTTCGAACAGACGGTTCCGCCCCTGCCGCCCGGACTGGGTCGAAGGGTCGTTCCGGTTCGATTCCTACGACGCCGCGGCGCGCGAATTGTTGACCCTCGCTCCCGAGGTCGAGGTCGTGCTCCCAGTCGAGCTGCGCGAGACCATGGCGGTGATCGGACGGCGAATCACCCATCTGCACCAACCAGCGACAGACGCGATGGCTGAGCTCAGTGCTCCTGCACCGGCCGAAGACCTCGACGGAGACAACCCCGTCGTCGTCCACGCGGTGCCCCTGCGACCGAAGTTCCACCGATTCCTCGGACAAGGGAGTCCCTGATGCGCCAGAGGTTGTCCCTGGTCTCGTAGAACTTGGGGTGGCGGTCCCCCGGTCGATGCCTGCCGTGAGGTAGGTGTTGGGCATCCGCCAAAACACACCAACGAGAAGGGGACCGCCGTGAGCAACAAATACCAGGCAATCGAGCATCTGGCCGCGGCTCGCCCCGGCTGTGGCACGTCCTCTCGGGATGTCGTGACGTTCTGACCTCGATGAGTTGGTGCCCGCCGTCGACGCGCTTCTTGACCAGCTTGCGCTGTCCTACCAGCAGCGACTGTGGGAGCCATGCTGGAACAGCGTGTCCGACGTCGGTGTAGCCCGATATCGGTCTGGCCGCAACGATCTCCCGGCGACAGGACGAGTCCCCGTCAACACTCACGACGGCGGCAGAGCGGGTGGTACGACGGCGCCGGTGACGAGGTCGCCGGGCACGGCCGGCAGCACCTGGACCAGGTAGTCCTCGGCCGCCGCCGTCGTACCGATGTCCTTGCCCGCGGCTTCGGACAGGAACCAGCGGTGTTCGAGGA
>JACCZY010000217.1 GCA_013695685.1 Geodermatophilaceae bacterium
ATCACCCAGATCTCGAGTTCGCCGCCGGTGCGGTTGCTAGCGAAGGCGATCCGCTGCCCGTCCGGTGACCAGGCCGGCGCCACGTCGCTTGCCGGGGATCCGTCCGGCGCGACGCTGTTGCGAGTGAACTGGAAGGCGCGGCCGCCGGTCGCCGCCATCACGTAGAGCTCGGTGTCACCGTCGCGGTCGCTGACAAAGGCCAGCCGCCGCCCGTCGGGGGAGTAGACCGCGCCGAAGTCATTGGCGTCGTTATGGGTCATTTGCACGACGCGGCCGTTGCGGGCCCGGTAGAACAACTCGTTGTCCCCGTCGCGGTCGCTGGTGAACACCACCGCAGGCGGGACGGCTATCACGGTCGGGGCGGCCACCGCCGCGGTTGGCGCGGCTGCCGCATGGGCGTCATTCTGCCCGTCGGATTCGGCGGATCGGAAGGCGACCCACCGTTCACTGGCTTTCCTACCTGCTGGCGGGCTGTACCCTACGGGGGTATGGTCGGAGGGATCCCACCGCCGATGGAATACCGCCGGGGGGTACGTCCGTTATGCGAAGCGAACACCGACGCGACACCAGGGGAGGGCGGCGTGGAGACCATCGAGAAGGTCAGCCAGCACGGCTACATCCACCGCAAGGATAACTACCTCAAGCGGTTGAGCCGCATCGAGGGACAGGCTCGCGGGCTCCAGCGGATGGTCGAGGAGGAGCAGTACTGCATCGACATCCTCACCCAGGTGTCGGCCATGACCAAGGCATTGCAGTCGGTGGCGCTGGGTCTGCTCGAGGAGCACCTGAGTCACTGCGTCGTGCAGGCCGCCGCGGCCGGAGGCCCGGCCGCCGATGCGAAGGTCAAGGAAGCCTCGGAGGCCATCTCCCGGCTCGTGCGGT
Organism: Geodermatophilaceae bacterium; assembly: GCA_013695685.1. GTDB lineage: Bacteria > Actinomycetota > Actinomycetes > Mycobacteriales > Geodermatophilaceae > JACCTY01. Next base: position 883 of record JACCZY010000217.1, read on the forward strand.
CCTGACCGCGTGCGCCAGGCCGTACGACGAACAGCACACCCAGTCCGGTACCGCACACACCGACCGAAGGGATTGATCTGAATGAGCACCTCCACCTACACCGTCGTAGGTATGACCTGCAGCCACTGCGTGAGCTCGGTGACCGAGGAAGTCAGCCAGGTCCCCGGTGTCAGAGACGTCGACGTGAACCTCGACACCGGTGGGCTGACTGTCAGCAGTGACACAACCATCGACGCCGCGGCCGTGCGTGCCGCCGTCGAGGAGGCCGGCTACGAGCTAGCCGGCACCTAGCAGCGGCTGTACCCAGCACCGCTGCACCTACATCCGGCGTTGACTGCGCCACCCGAGGAGGACATGCCATGAACGCCCCGACGAAGCTCGCCGCGTTTGGGCTCGGCCTGCTCCTCGCTTTCGGTGCGGCCGTCGGCCTCGGCAGCGCCGTCGGGCCCATCGGTCCGGCTGCCGACCAGCACACCAGCGACACCGAGTCCGGCGGCAGCGAGTCCGGCGGCCACGAGAGCGACGGCCATGGCGACTGACCGGTCCGGTCACGAGCCGAGCGCCCAGCACCAGCCCCGAGGAGAACCGATGAAGCCCGCAACGGATGGCACCGCAGCACCGGCCGTGACCGGCGGCCAGGTCGAACTGGCGATCGCCGGTATGACGTGTGCGTCGTGTGCAGCGCGGATCGAGAAGCGGCTGAACAAGCTCGACGGCGTCACCGCGACCGTCAACTACGCCACCGAGAAGGCCCGGGTCAGCTACGCCGACGGCGTCGCCCCCGACGACTTGCTCGCCGTGGTGGAGAAGGCCGGGTACTCGGCGCGGCTGCCCGATCCGCCCCGCCCCACCGGCAGCCCAACGCCGGCCGGCACAACCGGGGAAACGCCTGAGCACGACCCGGTCCGCCCGCTGCGCCAGCGGTTGATGATTTCGACGGTGCTGACCGTCCCGGTGATCGCGATGGCGATGGTTCCGGCATTGCAGTTCACGTACTGGCAGTGGCTGTCCCTGACGCTGGCAGCGCCGGTCGTCATCTGGGGTGCATACCCGTTCCACAAGGCCGCATGGACCAACCTCCGGCACGGCACCTCGACGATGGACACGCTCATCTCGATGGGCACCCTGGCCGCGCTGGGATGGTCGCTCTACGCGCTGTTCCTCGGCACCGCCGGTGTTCCCGGCATGACCCACCCGTTCGAGCTGACCATCGCCCGGGTGGACGGCAGCGCGAACATCTATCTCGAGGCCGCTTCTGGTGTGACCACGTTCATCCTCGCCGGACGCTATTTCGAGGCCCGTTCCAAGCGCCGGGCCGGCGCCGCCCTCCGGGCCTTGCTCGAACTCGGCGCCAAGGAGGTCTCGGTCCTGCGCAACGGCCGGGAGGAGCGCATCAGCGTCGAGCAGCTCGCCGTGGGCGACCTGTTCGTCGTTCGGCCCGGAGAGAAGATCGCCACCGACGGCGTCATCACCGATGGGTCCTCCGCGGTCGACGCCTCGATGCTCACCGGGGAGTCGGTGCCGGTCGAGGTTGCTCCCGGCGACGCCGTGGCAGGAGCCACCGTGAACGCCGGCGGCCGGATCGTCGTACGCGCCACCCGCATCGGTTCGGACACCCAGCTCGCCCAGATGGCCAAACTCGTCGAGGAGGCCCAGAACGGCAAGGCCGAGGTGCAGCGCCTCGCTGACCGGGTCTCCGGCATCTTCGTGCCGATCGTCATCGCCCTGGCGGCCGCGACGCTGGGCTTCTGGATCGGCACGGGAGCCGGCCTGGCCGCCGGGTTCACCGCCGCAGTAGCTGTCTTGATCATCGCCTGCCCGTGTGCGCTGGGCCTGGCCACCCCGACCGCGCTGATGGTCGGGACCGGGCGCGGGGCTCAGCTGGGCATCCTCATCAAGGGCCCCGAGGTGCTGGAGTCCACTCGCAGGGTCGACACCGTCGTCCTTGACAAGACCGGCACCGTCACCACCGGCCGGATGACCCTGCTCGACGTCGTTCCCGCTGCCGGGGAGGATCCCGAGCAGGTGCTGCGCCTTGCCGGTGCTCTGGAGGATGCCTCCGAGCACCCCATCGCGCAGGCCATTGCCAAGGGCGCCGTCGAACGGGGAGGCACGCTGCCCGCCGTGGAGAACTTCGCCAACATCGAAGGCCGCGGCGTGCAGGGTGTCGTCGACGGACACGCCGTGCTCGTTGGCCGCAGTAGCCTGCTGGCCGAGTGGTCCCAACACCTCAGCGCCGACCTGCAAGCCGCGAAGACCCGCGCCGAGACCGACGGCAAGACTGCCGTCGCGGTCGGTTGGGACGGGCGGGCTCGCGGCGTTGTCGTTGTTGCCGACGCCATCAAGCAGACCAGCGCCGAGGCCATCCGCCAACTGCGCGACCTCGGGCTCACCCCGGTGCTGCTCACCGGCGACAACGAGAAAGTCGCCCGGTCGGTGGCAGCGCAGGTCGGCATCGACGAGGTCATCGCCGAGGTCATGCCGAAGGACAAGGTCGACGTCATCACGCGCCTGCAAAGCCAAGGGAAGACCGTCGCCATGGTCGGGGACGGCGTCAACGACGCGGCCGCTCTGGCACAAGCCGACCTCGGTCTGGCGATGGGCACCGGAACCGACGTTGCCATCGAGGCCTCCGACCTCACCCTCGTACGCGGTGATCTCCGGGCGGCGGCCGACGCCATCCGGCTGTCGCGGCGGACCCTGGGAACGATCAAGGGAAACCTGTTCTGGGCATTCGCCTACAACGTCGCTGCCCTCCCGCTGGCCGCGGCGGGGCTGCTCAATCCGATGCTCGCCGGCGCCGCGATGGCCTTTTCCTCGGTCTTCGTGGTCTCCAACAGCCTGCGGCTGCGCCGCTTCAAGGCCCTGGCCTCGAACCGGGTGGACGGCGGATCCGGAGTGGACTACCGCCCCGACGGTTCCCGGCCCGCCGGTGGAGCGCTCGCCGCCAGCAACGCCACCACCGGCTGACCCCGGCCCGCGACGATCCGCGCGAGCGCCGGCTCAGGCGACGCTGAGCGGAAGCGGTACGCCGACCAGGCTGCGCCGTACGGTAGGTAGAGCCGCAGCCATCGACCGCAGAGCCTGGGCTGAGGGGGCCGCCGGGTTCCGCCGTACGACGGGTGTTCCGGCGTCACCGGCTTCGCGGAGCGCGATGTCCAGGGGTACCTGGGCGAGCAGTTGTACGCCGAGCTCATCGGCGAGCTGCGCGCCGCCGCCGGAGCCGAAGAGGGCGGTGCCGTGCCCGCAGGCCTCGCAGGTGGCGAGGGACATGTTCTCCACGACGCCGGCGATGGGCATGCGCGCGTCCAAGGCCATCCGCCCGACCCGGCTGGCGACGGTTCGCGCCGCCGGCTGGGGGGTGGTGACGGCGAGTAACGCGGCGGTGGGCACGAGTTCGAGTAGGGACAGGGTGATGTCGCCGGTCCCCGGGGGCAGGTCGAGCAGCAAGACGTCGAGCTCTCCCCAGTAGACGTCGGCGAGGAACTGTTGCAGCGCCTTGTGCAGCATCGGGCCGCGCCAGACCACCGGTTCCCCCTCGGGTACGAGGAAGCCGGTGCTCATGAGCCGGACCCCGTGTGCTTCGACCGGGAACATCAGCCCGCTCAGCGCCACCGGTGACCGGCGGGTGCCGAACAGCTGCGGCACGGAGTAGCCCCACACGTCGGCGTCCAGCAGGCCGACGGCCAGCCCCTGCTCGGCGAGGGCGACTGCGACGTTGGCGGTGACGGAGGACTTGCCAACGCCGCCCTTCCCGCTGGCCACCGCATAGATGCGGGGCGCGAGGACCGGCCTGGCGTCGTTGCCGCGCAAGGCGATGGCGAGATCGCGACGGGCCCGTTCATCGAGAGCCCCAAAGGCGATGTCGACCGTGGTGCCGGGGGCAACTGACAGCACGGCTTCGGTGACGGCCGCTCCGAACGTCTCGCGCAGGGGGCAGGAGGGGGTGGTCAGCCTGATCTCCACCTGTACCCGGCCGTTGCGTCCGACCTGCACGGTCCCCAGCATGCCGAGTTCGCCGATCGGCCGGTGGATCTCGGGGTCCTCGACGAGGGCGACGGCGGCGCGCACCGCAGCCAGGTCGAGCGGTGGGACACGGGGCCCGCTGAGGAACTTCACACCCGGAACGCCTTGCGCTTGGGCTTGACCGGCCGCATCAGGAACTCCGGCCGGCGCTGGCCGCCCGGACCCAGAGTTGACTTGGTCATCGCCAGCCACTCCCGATACACCTCCCGCGACTTGCGGGTGTCGACGACGACATCGGCGTACCGGTCGCCCTCGTGCGCCGGCTCCAGCCGCACCTTCTGCAACCAGCAGTGCATGCCCGACCACGGGTCCGGCTGGACCGGGAAGGTGAGGTTCTGATGTACGCCGGGGTCCTCCCAGAAGATCCGTTCGCTGTCCTTGTCGTCGGAGGAAAATGCCTGCACGCCTTGGCGTTGTCTCATTCGCCAGACTCCTTCGGGGCTGCGGTCGAGGTCGACGAGGCCGGTCACCCACCGGCTGCCCTCGCCGTCACGTAAGCGCCAGCGGCCCATGTGATGCGACAGCGCCGTCACGCCCGGCCGGATCCCCTCGGTCGCCCACACCTTCACGACGAAGTGCCCGATCCGGGTCGACACCCGGACCAGCGCGCCGGTAACGAGCCCCAGCCGATCGGCGTCGGAACGATTGAGCCACAGGGGGTGGGTGTTGCCGAGTTCGTTGAGGTACTTGGCGTTGCCCGAGCGGGTGTGGATGAGGGTGGGCAGGCGGAAGGTGGGGACCAGCACGAATTCGCCCCGCTCGGTGTCGATCTTGCCTCGGCTGACGTGCGATTCGATGTACTGCGGGGTCGCGTACTCCGGCCACCCCCAGTCGCGCATCGCCGGGCTGTAGACCTCGAGCTTGCGGGACGGGGACAGCCACCCGAACGTCTGTGAGCCGTCGGCGTGCTGGACGCCCACCGCGCCGGCCTCTCCGACCAGTGGGGGTGTGGACTCCAGGGTCACCGGCTTGCGCAGTACGCCGTGCTCGTCGGCCACAGCGCCGTCCAGTTCGGCGTCGGTCAGTGGCCGCTCGTCGACCCGGTAGATGTCGCTGGCGACCTCGACGACGCCGAACTTGCGCATGTAGGCCAGTGGACTCAGGCCGAGCCGGTCAGCCTTTTCCTGCAGTCCGGGAACCTGGTTCTCGAAGATCCAGCGGTAGTACTCGTCGACGGTGACCTTCTCACCGGGCCGGTACGGCGACTCGAAGTACTGCCGGATGCCGAGCGACCCGTCGGGGTCGATCCGCCAGGACAACTCGAACCAGTACTCATTCTCCTCCCAGACCTCCCCAGGGTTCGCGTCCCTGGTGTCGCCGACCGGCAGGCCCAGCTTCTCCATCGCCACCCGGCGTACCGGCTGCCGGAAGCCGAGCCACTTACCCGCATGAGTCTCGTAGGAATGGGTGTCGTGCCGCTCCAGGGAATGCCCCATCGGCAGCACGTAGTCGGCGAACTCGGCGGTCTCACTCCAGGTAGGAGTGAGCGCCACGTGCAGCTTGACAGCGTCGGTGTCGGTGAGCGCCTCCATCCAGGTGAAGCCGTCAGGGTTGGTCCAGATCGGGTTGTAGACCCGGCTGAAGTAGACCTCCAGCTTGCCGCGGCCGTCCTTGAGGAAATGCGGCAACAGGATCGACATCTCGTTGGTGGACAGCGGGTACTCCGCCGGCCAGGTCAACTCGTTCCACGACTCGTGCGCCGGCGGCATGTTCGGCCCGTGCGGGATGAACTTGTCCCAGCCGTTCGGGCTGGTTCCACCCTTGGTGCCGATGCTGCCGGTCAGCGCCAGCACGAACCACAGCGCCCGGGCCACCTGCCAACCGCCGTAGTTGCCGGCGCAGGCCGAGCGCCACACATGCGCGGCCAGCTTCCCGTCGCACTCGGCAACCAGCCGGGCCATCGCCTCGATCCGCTCGACCGGCACCTGCGCCTCGGCGGCGGCGAACTCGAACGTGAACGTCGCGTAGTCCTCGGTCAGCAGGTCAAGGAACGTCGCGAAGTCCGGCGGTGCGTCCGGGTGCAGGTTGTCCAGGTAGGTGTCCCAGTTGAACCAGCGTTCGAGGTACGCCGCGTCGATCTGCCGGGTGCGGAGCAGGTAGGAGGCGATCGCCAGCAGGATCGCCGCCTCGCTGCCGGGCCACGGCGCGAGCCACAGGTTGGCGTGCGAGGCGGTGTTGGACATCCGCGGGTCGATCACGATGAGCTTCGCCCCGTCGAGCTTGCCCTCCATGATGCGCTGGGCGTGCGGGTTGAAGTAGTGCCCTGTCTCCAGGTGGCTGGACAGCAGCAGGATCACCTTGGCGTGGGCGTAGTCCGGCGACGGCCGGTCGAAGCCACCCCACAGCGACTGGCCCAGCCGCGCCCCGGAGGAGCAGATGTTCGTGTGGCTGTTGTGGCCGTCGACCCCCCACGCCGTCAGGAACCGCTCGGCGAACCCGTCCTCACCGGGCCGGCCGACGTGGTACATCACCTCGTTGTTGCGACCCTCGACGATCGCGGTCCGGATCCGGCCGGCGATGTCGTCCAGCGCCTCGTCCCACGACACCTGCTCCCACTCGCCGCCGCCGCGATTGCCCACTCGCCTGAGCGGGTGCAGCAGCCGCTCGGGGTCGTTGATCTGGTTGATTGTCGCCGGGCCCTTGGCGCAATTGCGGCCACGGGAACCTGGGTGGGCCGGGTTGCCCTCGACCTTGAGGATCGACAGGTCCTGCTTATCGACGTAGGCCAGCAACCCGCACGCCGATTCGCAGTTGAAGCAGGTGCTCGGCACCAGCATGAACTCCCGCCGCACCTTGCGCGGGTGAGCCCGGGCATCGTTGAGGAAAAAGGAATCCCACTGCTCCGGCGGCGGGTAGTTGCGCAGGTTCTCGTGTGTGCGGGCGCCCGGCAGGTCCAGGGCGACGCTTTCGGTGGTCACTCGGGTCTCCTTCACGACAACGGGACGTCCTGACCGGCTCGCACGAAAACGCTCTCGTAGGCCACCAGGGCGAACTGGACGAGCAAGCCTGCCGCGACAGCGAGGATGAGCGGTTCGCCGGACCAGCTGAACGCACCGACCAGGGCAGCGATCAGCGCCACCCCTACCGCGCCGGTCCAGAACAGCCGGGCGTAGCGGCCGTGCGTCACCATGTGCGCGGCCGCCGCGGCGTGCTGGGTCGCGTGCCGGCCGCCGTACTCCAGCGCCAGCACCAGAACGTGCGCCACCGTGGCGATGACGAGCACCCGCACGATCAGCTGCTCCGCCGCCGGGTCCACGTCGACGAACGGGACCGCCACGGCCACTGCGCCCGCCCCGACCATCAACGCCTGTACCTGCAGGTGCCAGAACAGCAGCGGCGACTGCCACAGGTCCCGTCCCTCGGCCTGCCCGAAGAGGAACCCGGTGTATCCGGTGGCCAGCGCCGCTGCCGGCAGCGTGACCCAACGCAGCAGGTCGAACGCGCCGGAGGCGTCGTAGTCGCCGATCTCCTGCGCCAGGCCGAGCAGCAGCCACAGCCCCGCGACCGCGGCGTAGGCGGCGAGGGCGACCGATCCCCAGAACAACCACGACGTGGGATTCGGCTTGAGGAAGATGTAGAGGAACCGCTCGGGTCGCTTGAGGTCGGTCACGAGCAGCAGCCCGGTGACGGCCAGAAACACGACCGCGATCGCCGGCGCCACCACAGTGGAGATCAGGCCGAGATCGATTCCGAGGAACAGCGCCAGAACGGCGACCAGCAGTGCACCCGCGCTGACCGCTTTCGTCCACAGGTAGCCGGTCACCCGCCAGCCCCACGGGCGGGGGTGCGCGGTGTTGTACGTCGTACGCGCCTGGGAGACCGGGTCCCCGGCCAGGTCCTTGCCGACGTCCAAACGGTGCGGGTCGGACGCCGCCCAGATGTAGGCGCCGTCGACCGGTGCGTCCAGCGGCGCCAGGACCGCCCGGTCCGCACCCAGATAGAAGACATTCGGGCCGGTGTTCTGCTCCGGCGAGCGGACGGTCGTCGGGTTGGTGCTGATCAGCCGGCTGATCCCCGAGGTGGCGTCGTCCAGGTCACCCACCCAGATCGAATGGGTGGGGCACACCACGACGCACGCCGGCTCGAGGTCCTGGTCGATCCGGTGCGCGCAGAAGTTGCACTTCGCCGCGGTGTGGGTGTCCGCGTCGATGTAGATCGCGTCGTACGGGCAGCCCTGCATGCAGCTCTTGCAGCCGATGCACCGGTCGCCGTCGAAGTCGACGATCCCGTCGTCCCTCTTGTACAGCGCCTTGGTCGGGCAGATCGTGATGCACGGCGCGTCGGTGCAGTGGTTGCACCGCATCACCCCGAAATCCCGCGTGGTAGCGGGGAACTCCCCCCGCTCCACGTACTTGACCCAGGTCCGGAACTGGCCCACCGGAATCTGGTGCTCGGTCTTGCAGGCGACGGTGCAGGCATGGCAGCCGATGCAGGTGCGCTGGTCGATGGCGAAGCCGTACTGCATGCGTCGTCCTATCTGCCCGGATCACCGAGTCGAGCCGGTGACCGCTCGAACCGGATTGCCGGTGACTGCCTGAGTAATAGTACGGACAACCGGTCTACTGACGATACCCTGCCCCGGTGCACCCACGGAAGCCGCCGGGAACCTCGAACGGCCTCGCCGGGCTGGTCCCGGTGATCGGCTGGGTCACGTCGTACCGGCGAGAGTTTCTCAGGTCCGACCTCACCGCGGGCTTGACGGTAGCCGTGCTGCTGATCCCGCAAAGCATGGCGTACGCCGCGTTGGCGGGGATGCCTGCGCAGGCGGGCCTGTACGCCGCCATCGTGTCGCTCATCGTCTACGCCATCCTGGGGACGAGCCGTGTCATCGCCGTGGCACCCGTCGCGATCGACTCGCTGCTCGTGGCCGCAGCGGTGGGGCCGATCGCCCAGGGCGACACCACCGTCTACGTGTCCGCAGCCGGGCTGCTGGCCGTGATGAGCGGCGTCATGCAGCTGGCATTGGGTGTGTTGCGACTCGGGGCTCTCGTCAACTTCCTGTCCATGCCGGTCATCAGCGGTTTCATCTCGGCGGCGGCGATCACGATCGCTGCCAGCCAGCTGAAGGAACTCCTCGGGGTGACGGCAGACGGCGGTAGCACGTTCGGCGGCACCATCGCGGCCACCTGGACGGCGCTCGACACGGTGAGCGGTACGACTGTCGTGATCGGGAGCGCCGCCATCGCCGCGCTGGTGCTGGCCCGCCGGTTCGCGCCGCAACTTCCCGCGGCGCTGCTGGTTGTCGCCGGCGCCACCGTCCTGGTCGCGCTGTTCCGGCTCGACCAGCATGGTGTGCGCGTCCTGGGGAGCGTGCCGAGCGGCCTTCCGACTCCACAATTGCCCGCCGCAGATCTCGACCTGATGGCCCAGCTTCTACCTGCGGCCGCGACGATCGCTGTCATCTCCTACCTGGAGAGCATCACTACGGCCAAGGCGTTCGCCGCCCGGACGAGGCAACGGATCGTCCCGAACCAGGAACTGCTGGCCCTCGGTGCGGCGAATATGGCCGCTGGGCTGTTCCGCGGGTTTGCGGTAGCCGGCGGCTTCTCCCGAGGAGCGGTGAACTTCCGGGCCGGCGCCAAGACCCAGCTCTCGGGGGTGGTCGCGGCCGCCGTACTGGCCCTGGCCGTCGCCTTCCTCACGCCGCTGTTCTTCTACCTGCCCAGGGCGGCGCTGGCTGCAGTCATCGTCGTGGCCGTCGCATCGCTGGTGGATGTGCGGGGCAGCCTGCGGATGTTCCAGATCAACCGAGTGGACGGGGTGGCGCTGCTCGTCACCTTTCTGGCGACCCTGTCGCTGGGTGTGGCGTTGGGACTTGCGATCGGCGTAGCGGTCAGTCTGGTCATCTTCATAGCCCGTACTGCGCGGCCGCAGGTCGCCGAGATCGGCCGGGTGAAGGGCACGGTGCGCTACCGGAACGTCGATCGATGGGAGACCCACACCGACAATCGGATCGCCATCCTCAGGATGGACGCCCCGCTCTACTTCGCCAACGCGAAGTTCTTCGAGGATCGGGTGCAGAACCTCGTTGCCTCGCGTGAATCGATCACGCATCTCGTCCTCGTCGCCAGTGCCATCGGGGATATCGATGTCAGTGGGGTTCAGCAGCTGAGCGACATCGACGATGACCTTGCGGCGGCCGGGATCGAACTACACCTCGTGACCGTGCGGGGGCCCGTGCGTGATGTCCTGCGTCGCGCGGGGCGGTGGGACGGTCTCGTGGCTGCCGGCCGGGTGCACACCACGATCCAGGCCGCGGTGGAGGCACTCGCGGGCACCGCTGGTACGCCGCTGCTTCCCTCGGCCGATGACCAGGAGACCCCACCGAAGGGACTCGCATGACCGGCCCCCGCACCGCCGGGTACGACGATTGCCGGGCAACCCGGTTGCCGCTCCCGGTCAAACTCTGTCGTTGTCGGCGGCTTCGTCGAGGACATCGTCGACGCCGGCCGACGCCCCAGGGGCGGCGCGTGCCGACGGAGCGCCCAGGCGGTAGCCGGTGCGTCGGGACCACTCCGCCGACACCGCGAAACGGTCGCCGCGGATGAGCGTCCACCGCCACTCCAGCGGCCGACCTTCGAGGCAGCCGGTTCGTTGAATGGACAATGCGGCCGCGCCGCGTGGCAGCTGCAGGAGGGACCGGTCCGCCCGCGACGGCACGGCGGCCGAGAGGACCTCTCGGCCGCCGGTCAACCTGATCCCGCACCGGGCCGCGAGTTCGTCGTAGAGACCGGTATGTGACAGGTCGGCCTCGCGAAGGCCTGTGGTCAGGTGCGACGGCAACCAGGTGCGATCCAGCGCGAGCGGCTCGTCGTCGGCCATCCGAAGGCGCACCAGGTGCAGCAGCGGTGTGTCGGCCGGAAGCCACAGCCTGGCCGCGATGTCCGGGTCGAGCTCTTCGTCAAGCTCGAGTACCTCGCTGCGCTGCACCATTCCGCGTGCTTCGACCTCACTGAAGAGGCTGTACAAGGCGCCGAGCGACTGCTCGATCTGACCGCGCCCAACCCGGGTCGATCGGCCCCGGCTGCTCTCCAGCATCCCGGACTCTCGAAGCCGGCGGAGGGCCTCCCGAACCGTGTGGCGGCTTACCTGGTACTCCGAGGCGAGCTCAAGCTCGCTCGGGAACGCGCTGGAGTACTCCCCGGCGGCAAGCCTGCGCTGCAGCTCGTCGACCAGCTGCGCCCACAGCGGCAGCGCCGACTTGCGGTCGAGCAGTGAGGGGGGGAGACCCCCGATCGGGGCCCGGCCGGGCGAGGGCTCAAGCATCAGCCGGTCGCCAAGCCGGACTCAACTGCCTTGTCGTACTCGTCATCGAGCAGGACCACGTCGCGACCGGCGCCGTCGAGCAGGCTGGTGGCGATGCTGGCCCGGAAGCCCGAAGCGCAATGGACCCAGAGCTTGCGATCGGGCAGGTCGGCGAGCCGCTCGATCAGGTTCGTCAGCGGGACATGGAGGGAACCAGGAATCTTCCCATCCGCCCGCTCGTCGTCACGCCTGACGTCAAGAACATCAGATGGCGCAACGGAGCCGGCTTGGATCTGGGCCGTCAACTCCGCGAACGTCGTCGTCGGATAGCTGCGCAGCTCCCCGTCGTTGGCAAGCTCGCCCGGGCGGCCGACTGCCGCTCCGTCGGGGCGGTCGATCCCGATCCGCACCAGCTGCCGCTGCGCCTCGGTGACCTCCTCGGCGCTCTCCCCGATGAGCGTCAGCGGCGTCCCCCACGGGATCAGCCAGCCCAGGTAGGTGGAGAACTGGCCACCGAGGGCGATGCCGATGGTTCCGGCGAGGTGCTCGGCGGCGTACGCGGTGCGGTCTCTCAGGTCGACCACCCATTCCCCGGCCGACACTCGCTTACGCAGTTCGTCGGCGTCCACCGGCGCCGGAGGGGACAGATCGATCGGACCGGGCCCCTGTCGGTTCACAGCGCCCATGTGCGCGTAGTACGCCGGGTAGGCGGTGAGACCGGCGACCAGCTTCTCGACGAAGGCATCCTCATCGGACATGGTCAGCGCGTCGTTGCTCCGCCGTTCGGCACCGATGGTGCTGCTGTCATCACCGCTGGCCGAGCCGGAGGAGCAGAAGCTGCCGAAGCCGTGAGTGGGATAGACCGCCGTACCGTCCGGCAGCTCGTCCGCGAGCCGGCGCGCGGACCGGTACTGGGCCCGGGTGAGCTCGTCGGTCCGGGCGGGATCGATCAGGTCGGTGCGCCCGACGCTGCCGTACAGCAACGAGCCCCCGGTGAAGACAGCGGGAGGACCGTCATCACCGGCGGCTATGACGTAGGCCAGGTGGGTATCGGTATGGCCGGGTGTGGCCAGAACCCGCACTCGTAGGCGGCCGGCGGTCAGCTGGTCCCCGTCGGACACCGCTTGGCGGTCGAACGACACGTCGTCGGCAGCAGCCACGGCGTACGTCGCCCCCGTACGCCGGGACAGCTCGTACCCGCCGGTGACGTAGTCGTTGTGGATATGGGTCTCCAGCACGAGCGCGCAGGTCAGCCCGCGGTCTGCGAGCACCTTCTCGAACCGGTCCAAATCGCGCTGCGG
>JACCZY010000221.1 GCA_013695685.1 Geodermatophilaceae bacterium
CAGCGGTAGACGATCCCCGACGACATGGTCAGTAGGTGCCGGATCGTGATCGCCTCGACGCCCGGCGCAGCAGCCGGTACCAGGTGTCCGAGATGGGTCAGGACCGCGTCGCTGGTCTTGAGCAACCCCTGGGCCTGCGCGATCCCGATGGCTATCGAGGTGAAAGTCTTCGAGATCGAGAACACGTCGCGGCGAATGTCGGCGACCCAGTGGTGCTCAGCCGGTGGCCCATTGCGGACATGGACGTGGACGCCCTCGACGCCGAGGCCCCGTTCGCCCACGGCCCGGATCGCCGCCATGAGGCCGTGATCTTTCCGCGGATCTGGACCCATGATCAACGGATGCTAGGCGCACTACCGTTGTGCCGTTGAGGGATCCATTGCCGGGCGAGGTGACCCGTTGGGCGGCAGGGGTACTCGCACAACCGATCATGACCCGATTCCGTCGGCCAGTGAGGATGGCTCGGCAACGAGATCGCCAAGTCGACCGAGGCCGAGGATGCCCTTAGCATCCTTTAGATCTGCTGCTACCTATTAGGCCTCTTTAGAAGGTCTCCCGCAACGGTCAGGCGGTCGACCGTGCCGCGGGCCGTTGCGTCTGCCGACGGATAGGCCTGGGCACTGCGGCGTACGACGTCCACGACCGCTGGCCAGGTGATCCAGGCCACCGTCTCGGGGACCCATTCCACTAGCTGCTCGGGATCGTCCAAACCGTCCACGCCGACAAGAACCCCGCGTAATCCGAGGGTGGCCGCCTGGTTCAGGTATAGCCAACCGTGCTCGCTGATCGGGACCGGTGGGGGCGCGGCCAAGAAGATCAACAGCAGCGGCGTGCAGCCGTCGGCACGCAGCAGGGCGGTCGCGCAGAGCTTGGCCAGCTGGGTCTCCGGAACCGGCCCCGGTCGGACTGGGCGGAGCTCGAGTACGGCGAACGTGTCGGGAGACTCCAGCAGGGCGTCGGGCTGGACGACACCGCGCTTGGCTCGGCTCGCGCCGCCGGGGTGAGGAAGATCTCGTGGACGCTCAGGTCCAGGGTGGCCTGCTCGACCTGCGCTGCCGCTGCGGCGCGGGCTGCATCGGCGCCGTGCGCCCGTTCGAGGAGCATGCCGAGAAAGGCCTGCCGGGGCAGCATGTCCAGGGCGTGGAGGACCTCGGCCTGGAAGACGTCAGACCGCCCGACCCCGCCTTGGCGGAACTTTCGCAACCCATCGATCCCCTCCCAGGACAGACTGTTAGCCAGCCGCCCGAAGGCGGAGGGGTTCTCGATCCGCGTCCTGTCCTCTGGCATGACGCTCACCCTGCCGTGATGCTCACGGTCACGCGCAGATCACGGATGCACGGCAGACCGCCCATCCTTTCCGGGTCCACGGTGATCCGATCGAACGCCGCAGATCGTACGTCGCATCATGTCTTCGGCGGCCGTTCAACGTCGTCGGGGAAACCGTGCAGTCCCGGCGGTGAGGCCATTGCTCACGCGCCGGAGCGGGCAAGTCCCCCGGGAATCCCATCCGTATGTTGTTGCGTTTGCAAGCATAGGCTGTGCACGAGGCTGGGAGGAACACCCCGATGACTGAGATCGCCCCGCACGGGTTGCACCACATCACCGCGATCGCAACTGATCCGCAGCGCAACGTCGACTTCTACACCCAGGTCCTCGGGTTGCGCCTCATCAAGCAGACGGTCAACTTCGACGCACCCGACGTCTACCACCTCTACTACGGCGACGCGACCGGTCGGCCGTCGACCATCCTGACGTTCTTCCCCTGGCGAGGGGTGCCCGCGGGGCGCCTCGGCACCGGGTTGACCACGGCGACCGCCCTGAGCATTCCGCCGGAGTCGCTGGGCTGGTGGCAGCAGCGGCTGACGGCTCTGCAGGTGGACGCGGACCACCCCGCCAGCCGCGACGGCGAGGAGCTGCTCACCTTCCGCGACCCCGACGGGATGGTGATCGACCTGATCGCCTCGCCCGGTGACGCGCGCTCCGGCTGGGACGGCGAGGCCAGCGTGCCCGCCGAGCACGCGGTGCGTGGCCTGCACTCAGTCACCATGTCCGAGCGGGCGCTCGATCCGACCGCGGGCATGCTCGCCGGGATGCTCGGCATGACGTTGAGCAGCGAGGACGGTGACCGGGCCCGGTTCGCGATGGCGGGCGGCGGTGCCGGCGCGGTCATCGACGTGGCTGCCGGCGACCAGCCGCGCGGACTGCAGGCGGGCGGCACGGTCCACCACATCGCGTTCCGTGCACCCCGACCAGCAGACGCAGGCTCGCTGGCGGGAGGACCTGGTCGAGGCCGGGGTTGCCGTCACCGACATCATCGACCGGCAGTACTTCACCTCGATCTACTTCCATGAACCGGGGGGTGTGCTGCTCGAGATCGCGACCGACGCACCGGGGTTCACCGTCGACGAGCCGCTGCTGGAGCTGGGCCGCTCGCTGAAACTGCCGCCGTGGCTGGAGCCGAGTCGTGAGCAGATCCAGGCAGCTCTGCCCGTACTCTCCGTTCCGCCGCCGCGCGACAACGAGCCGAAGGTATGAACGGCGCGACGGTCAATCGGCCGCACGTGTGGATGGCAGGCACCACAGCACCGCCGTTGCTGCTGCTGCACGGAACCGGCGGCGACGAGAACGACCTGCTGCCGCTGCGCGAGCACCTCGCCCCTGGGGCGCCGACGCTGTCACCGCGCGGCACCGTGCTGGAGAACGGGATGCCTCGCTTCTTTCGACGGCTGCGCGAGGGGGTCTTCGACGAGGACGACCTGCGCGCCCGGGTCGACGAACTCGCTGCGTTCCTCGCCGCCGCCGAGATCGAGTACGAGGTGGCACCCGGGTCATGGATGGCGGCCGGATTTTCCAACGGCGCGAACATCGCCTCCGCACTGCTGTTCCGTCGTCCCGAGGCGCTGGCCGGAGCCGTGCTCATGGCCGCCATGGTGCCCTTCGGTGACCCGGGAGAGGCGGATCTCACCGGCAAGCGGGTGGCCGTGGCAAACGGCCGCTGCGACCCGATGGCGACCGCCGTACAGACCCGCACTCTGGTGACGCAGCTACGGGAGCGTGGCGCCGAGGTCCTCGAACTGCCGCATGACGGCGGGCACACCATCGACCCACGACTGCTCCCCCAAGCCCGCGCCTTTGTCGCCGCGGCGACCATACGATGCCCGCGTGTCAGCTGAGGGAGTAGCCGCGGCAGGTCAGACACGACCGAACAGACGGGTACTCCTGGCCCAGCTGTCGCAGCCGCTGCGGCGTTTCCTGGCCACCGAGTCGGGCAGTGTGGGTCTGCTGCTGGCGGCGAGCGTGCTGGCACTGGCCTGGGCCAATTCGCCGCTGTCGGATCTGTACGAATCGCTGTGGGGCACCGAGGCATCGGTGCGGGTCGGCGGCGCGCAGGTTTCCATGGATCTTGGCCATTGGGTGAACGACGGCCTGATGGTGCTGTTCTTCTTCGTCATCGGCTTGGAGGTACGCCGGGAGCTGTCGATGGGCGAGCTGACCGATCGCCGGCGCATCGTCGTACCGATGCTGGCGGCGCTGGGAGGGATGGTCGTCCCGACGCTGCTCTATCTGGCCCTCAATCCGTCCGGTGAAGCCGCGAACGGCTGGGGCGTGGTGATCGGCACGGATACGGCATTCCTGCTAGGCGCCCTAACGTTGGTCGGCCCGGCGTGCCCCACCCAGCTTCGGGTGTTCCTGCTGACGATCACGGTCGTCGACGACATCGTGGCCGTCACCGTCATCGGCGTTGTCTATTCCGAGTCCATCGATCTGGTCCCGCTGGCGGTGGCTGGGAGCTGCCTCGGCGTCATCGCTGTCATGAGCCGGCTGGGGGTGTGGCGCAGCTCCGTCTATGCCGTCGTCGTGGTGGTGTTGTGGATCGCCACGGTCGACGCCGGCCTGCACCCATCGATCGCAGGGATGGCGGCAGGACTGCTGGTGGGCGCCTACCCGCCGCGACGTCATGAGGTCGAGCAGGCGGCGTCATTGTTCCGTGCTTTCCGCCAGTCACCGCTGCCCAGTGTGGGGTACTCGGCCAAACAGGGCCTGCAGCGTGCGGTTTCGGTGAACGAGCGGCTGCAAACGGTGCTGCACCCCTGGGCGAGCTTCGTCGTCGTGCCGTTGTTCGCACTGGCCAACGCCGGCGTGGACCTGCGAGGCGGGCTGCTCGCCGACGCCTTGGGCTCACCGGTCACGTGGGGGGTGGTTCTCGGCTTGGTGGCCGGCAAGCTGACCGGGATCGGGCTGGGGGCTCTGGGCGCCGTCCGGCTGGGGCTGGGAACGCTGCCGCAGGGTGTCGGATCGGGTCAGGTTTTCGGCGGCGCCGCGCTATCAGGGATCGGTTTCACCGTGTCCCTGCTGATCGTCGGCCTGGCGTTCGAGTCCACGGCGCTGCGCGACGAGGCGACGGTGGGGGTGCTGTTGGCCGCCGTACTGTCCACTTTGGTGGGCTGGCTGATTTTCTGGCTCGCAGCAGTCTTCCGAGGTGAGCGCACGGCGGGCCTGCCGATGCTGCTGAGCAGACCTGTGGACGCTGGCCGCGATCGCATCCGCGGCCCGGTTGACGCGCCCCTGACGCTGGTCGAGTACAGCGACTTCGAGTGCCCGTTCTGCGCCCGCGCGACCGGCGTCGGGCGCGAGTTGCGGGAGCATTTCGGCGCTGAGCTGCGCTACGTCTTCCGCCACCTCCCGCTCACCGACGTGCACCCGTACGCCGAAGGTGCGGCGAGCGCCGCCGAGGCGGCAGGCGCGCAGGGCCGCTTCTGGGAGATGCATGACCTGCTCTTCGCCCACCAGGATGAACTCGAGCCCGAGGACCTGCTCGGCTATGCGGGCGACCTCGGGCTCGACGTCGAGCAGTTCGCGCGTGACCTGAACGACGACTCACACGCCGAACGCATCCGCGAGGACGTGACCAGCGCCGAGGCCAGCGGTGCCCGTGGAACCCCGACATTCTTCGTCGGGACCCGTCGGCATGTCGGCCCCTACGACGCCGAAACCCTCAAGGCCGAACTGGAGGCCGTTCGCGCCACAGGGCCGCCCGGCACGCGGGAGTAGGGTTCTGACCCGATTTGCCCGACCGGCTGGCTAGTCTCCGAAGAATGGCTGAGCGGACGGTGGGTCGGCGAGGCTGGCTGGGCAGCATGCGGGTGCGCATCCTTGCCGTCGTCATCGGCCTGCTGCTCCTCTCCTCAGTCGGGTCCGTGCTGCTCCTGCGCACGGTGCTCTTCGAGCGGCTGGACGAGGAGGTGCAACTCGACCTGGACAAGGAGGCCGCGGAGTTCCGCCTACTCAGCGCAGGCAACGACCCGCAGACCGGCGATCCGTTCGACGGGGACCTCCGCGGGGTCTTCGATGTGTACTTCCGACGGGAGATCCCCAACGAGGGCGAGGCGCTGCTGGCCTTCGTTGACGGCGAACTGTACGAGTCACGCCGCGCTCAGGATGCGTTGGCCGCGACCGAATTGGAGCCGGCGGTCTCGTACTGGCTGTCGCTGGAGCGCTCCGAGAGCGGGGTCATCGACACCCCCATCGGCCTAGCCCCCTATGTCGCGATACCTCTGCAGGGAGACGGGCAGGACGGTCTGTTCGTGGTCGTGAACTTTCCACAGTTCGAGCGCGGTGAGATCGATGCCGCGATCCGCACGCAGATCGCCGTCCACGTTGGAACGCTGATCGTCGCCTCGCTCCTGGGACTGGCGCTGGCCGGACGTGTTCTCCGACCGCTGCGATCGGTCGCGAGTACGGCCAGACGGATCACCGACACAGACCTGACTCAGCGGATCCCGATCTCGGGCCGGGACGAGGCCTCGCAGATCGCTGCAGCATTCAACGACATGCTCACTCGGCTGGAGGCGGTGTTCGGCACGCAGCGCCGCTTCCTGGACGACACGAGCCACGAACTGCGCACGCCACTGACGATCGTCCGGGGCCACGTGGAACTGCTCGGACTCGACGAGACTCCCGAGGAGCGGCAGGAAACCATCGCCCTGATCACCGACGAGATCGACCGGATGGTGGACATCGTCAACGACCTGCTCGTGCTCGCCCAGGCGGATCATCCCGACTTTCTTCACCTCGAGCCGCTGGACCTTGGCGCCCTGGTTCGCGAGGTACACCGTAAGGCGACGGCGATGGCGGCCCGGGACTGGCAGGAGGTGACACGCGAGCCGATCGTCGTCCTCGGGGACCGGCGCCGCCTCACCCAGGCCATCCTCCAGCTCGCTGACAACGCCGTGAAGCACACGTCCGCCGGTGACCGCATCCAGATCGGGGCCCGGGTGGGAGGTGGCGACGCCCGGTTGTGGGTCGACGACTGCGGATCCGGCGTGTCGCCGCATGATGCCGAGCGCATCTTTGAACGCTTTGGCCGCAGCGCCTCGCGGGATGCCACTGCTGGCACCGGACTCGGCCTGGCTATCGTGCGGACCATCGCCGAGGCCCACGGCGGAACTGTCTCGCTCGTTGCACGCTCCGGACCGGGCGCCCGCTTCGAGATCACGGTCCCCACCCAGCTTCGCTGAGACACGGAGCCCGGTTCGAGCCACGGACGATCAGCCAGGTGCGCCCTGCAGCAGTACGTCGTACAGCGTGGATCGCTGCACCAGCCGTCGGCCGAGCGGCTCGACGATGGCGGCGAAGTCGTCGTGTTCCAGCCCCTGCCCGTGCGCGGCGCCCGCGGCGCGGCTGATGTTCTCGTCCATCAGCGTGCCACCGAGGTCGTTGACGCCGGCCAGGAGCAGCTGGCGGGCGCCGGCCGCGCCGAGCTTGACCCAGGATGCCTGGATGTTGTCGATCAGGCCGTGGTAAGCGATCCGGGCAACGGCGTGCAAGAGCACCACCTCGCGCCAGGTCGGGCCTCGGCGCGCACCCCGCTTGAGATAGATCGGGGCGGCCATGTGCACGAACGGCAGCCCGACGAACTCAGTGAAACCGCCGGTCTCCCGCTGCAACTCGCGGGTCCGGATGAGGTGCCGGGCCCAGTGCACCGGCCGCTCCACCGCCCCGAACATGATCGTGATGTTGGAGCGCAGCCCGACCGAGTGCGCCACCCGGTGGCACTCCAGCCACTCCTCGGTGTTGATCTTGTCCGGGCACAGCACCGCTCGGATCGAGTCGTCGAGGATCTCCGCGGCCGTCCCGGGTAGTGAGCGGAGCCCGGCGGCCATCAACCGGCGCAGGTAGACCGCCAGCGGCTCGCCGAGCCGCCGCGCGCCCTCGGTGACCTCCAGCGCGGTGAACCCGTGTACATGGATGTCCGGAGCCGCTTCCTTGACCGCCCGGGCCACGTCGACGTAGAAGTCGCCGTCGAAGCTGGGATGGATGCCGCCCTGCAGGCACACCTCGGTGGCGCCGACGTCCCAGGCCTCCCGGACCCGCGCGGCGATGTCGTCCAAGGTCAGCAGGTACGGCGCCCCTCGTAGGTTCAGCGACAGCGGACCCTTGGAGAACCCGCAGAACGTGCATTTGAACGTGCAGACGTTGGTGTAGTTGATGTTGCGGTTGTGGACGTACGTTACGACGTCCCCGACGACCGCCGCCCGCAGCTGGTCGGCGACGCCGGCGACGGCGGCCACCTCGGGACCGCGAGCGGAGAACAGCGTCACGATCTCCGCCTCTCCGGGCACCTGCCCCGCCCGTACGCCGGCGAGCACCTCGGCCACCGCGCCCCGGGCGCGCGGCGTACCGGGCACGAGGTGGATCGGGTCGACGGCCCCGGCGCCGGAGTACCACGCGGTCGAACGGCGGCCGACCTGGACGACCTCGGCTCCGGTGCCGACGTTCGCGGCGGCCGCGTGCCGCTCCGGCCACACCGCCCCGGCATCGTCGCGTCCCAGCCCCTCGGCGTCGCTGCGGTCCAGTACGGCGAACCGCAGCCCCTCGTCCAGCCACCGCGTCGGGTCGAGCGCGAACGACGGGTAGACGGTCAGCCGGGGCGCCAGAGCGAAGCCCCTTGACTCCGTGGCCTCGCGTAGCACGTCCAGTGCTGGCCAGGGCCGCTCGGGGTTGACGTGGTCCGCGGTGACCGGGGAAACACCGCCCCAGTCGTCGATGCCGGCGTCCAGCAGCGACCCGAGGTCATCGGACAGGTTCGGTGGTGCCTGCAGATGCACGTCGGCCGGGAGCACCAGCCGGGCCAGCGCGATCGCCTGCCGGAAGTCGAATTCGGGGCAGGGCGCGACATCGCGCATGCCGGTGCCTGGTTTGGGCAGGAAGTTCTGCACGATGACTTCCTGCACGTGCCCGTGCCGGCGGTGCGAGTCCGCGATCGTCCGAAGCGCCTCGAGCCGGTCGGCGGCGGACTCCCCGATGCCCACCAGGATCCCGGTGGTGAAGGGGATCGCCAGCTCGCCGGCGGCCTCCAACGTGGCCAGTCGCCGAGCCGGGACCTTGTCCGGGGCGCCGCGGTGCGCTGCCAGCGACGGGTTCAGGGACTCGATCATCATTCCCTGGCTCGGACTGACCGCGCGGAGCAGCGCAAGCTCATCGCGGTTGATCGCGCCCGCGTTGGCGTGCGGGAGCAGCCCGGTCTCGGCGAGCACCAGCCGGCACATCTCGCTCAGGTAGTGCACCGTCGAGTCGTAACCATGCTGGTCCAGCCAGGCCCGCGCCACGGCGTACCGGTCCTCGGGTTGCTCGCCGAGGGTGAACAGGGCCTCGTGACAGCCCGCCTCGGCCCCGCGAGCGGCGATCGCCAGCACCTCCTCGGGCGTGAGGTACGGCGTCGGCAGGTGGGCCGGAGCTGTCGCGAACGTGCAGTAGCCACAGCGGTCCCGGCACAACCGGGTGAGCGGAATGAACACCTTCGGCGAGTACGTGATCCGGGTGCCGTGCGCCGCGTCCCGGACGGCGCGGGCCCGCTCGCTCAACTCGTCAAGCGGCAGCGACAGGAGCGAATCCATCGAACTCACCGGTCCTTCGGTCGCTGGCCTTCACCCGAGGCTAACAACCAGCCGGACGATGACCCCCAGGGGTCCTCATGCCGAGACTTGTGCCGAGAAGCGTGCCGAGAATCGCATCATTGGATGCGGATCCGGTCAGGAGTCGACCAGATCCGCATCCGATAGTGCCGAAAGCGTCAGGGTGGTGGCCGAAAGGGTCAGGGCGGTGGCCGGAGGGTGCGGGTTACGGCGCCGGCTGGAACGTCTCGGTGAATGTCTCGAACACCGGCAGGCTGTCCTCCCACTGATCCTGCGGCGTGTTCCAGTACAGCGCATAGGCCCGGTTCGGCCCGGTGATCATGTTCCGGTTCAGGACATGCAGCGGCGGACCCTCGTCCGGTTCCCAGGTGAACTCCCAGTCCGCCGCGTCGTAGTCGCGGTAGTCGACTGGATCGATCCCGATCAACTCGTAGCCGGGGAGCCGCTGCGAGACCGAAGCTTCCTGGTTCTCCCAGTCCGCGACGGGGTCCGGCTGCGGGTCCTGCGTCTGGTCGACGCGCAGGAACCGACCGGTGCCCGGCTCGGTGAAGTCGGTCCGTGGACCTTCCTTGGTCACCGCCCAGTCCTCCGGTACGGCCAGGGAGAAGCCAGTCTCGTCCTCATAGAGGCGGAACCCCTCCGGCAGGTTGGCGTTCTCCCCGCCGGTCGGCTCGGCCTCGCTCTGGCCGGTGTCGGTTGCCGGGTCGGACGCACCGGTGTCGGAGGCGCTGGTTTCGGTGGCTGAATCGGACGCGTCGGTGGCGGAGGCCGGATCGGTATCGGTTGCGGGATCGGAGCCGCTGGCCGAGGCCCCGGGCGCTGCTGTCTGATCGGGGTCCGCGTCGTTCGTGATGATGGCGGCAGCGACGATCGCTGCTACTGCCAGCACAGTTACCACGATCGCCGCGATGATCGCCTTGGAGCCGTTGCCCCGCGGCCGTGAGTAGCCGGGTGCGCCCGGTGGCCGCTGTGCGGGGCGGGACACGGCCGGCCTCGGCTCCCGCGGCGGAGCGGCGGACTGGGCGGGGGGTCGAGATTGCACAGCGGCCGGCCAGTGATCCGGCGCGGCGCCGGAAGCGGCGCCGGCAGGGGCGCCGCCGGCACCCATGGGAACGACCGGCAGGACGGACGTCGTACCGCCGGACAGCGGTGGTCCAGCGTGTCGGGTGTCCTCCCGCATCGGGGCGGTCGGTGCGGTCATCGACTCCCGCAGCAGCCGGTCGGTGTCCGGTGCGGTCAGCCGCTGCTGGGGGTCCTTGCGCAACAGCCCCTCGAGGACGGAAGCGAGCGGACCGGCCGACGGCGCGGGCAACGGGTCCTCGCTGAGCACGGCACTGAGAGTCGCCAAGGAACCCGGCCGATCGAAGGGCGGGCGCCCCTCCAGCGCGGCGAACATGGTGCACCCGAGCGACCACAGGTCACTGGCGGGACTCGCCGGCTCACCGTGGGCCCGCTCCGGTGCGATGTACGCCGGCGAGCCGATGAGCATGCCGGTGGTGGTCAGGGACGGATCGCCGTCCATCGCCGCGATCCCGAAGTCCGTCAACACCACCCGGCCGCCGGCCTCGATCATGACGTTGGACGGCTTGACGTCGCGGTGCAGCACCCCGCTGGCATGCGCGGCGGTCAGTGCCTCGAGTAGTTGGCCGCCGATGTCGGCAACCCGTGCCGGCGGAAGCGGGCCGTCGGCGTTGATGAGGTCGGACAAGGGCTTAGCGTCGAGCAGTTCCATCACGATCCACGGCCGGCCGTCTTCCTCGACGACGTCGTACACGTTCACTGCGGAGCGTGAGGTGAAGCGCGCCGCGGCCCGCGCCTCACGCATGCTTCGCGAGCGCATCAACTCCGATTGCTCGGCGGTCAGACCGGTCGGCGGGATGACCTCCTTCACCGCTACCGGGCGACCGAGCAGCTCGTCGGTGGCTGCCCAGACCACTCCCATGCCGCCGCTACCGAGCCGCTCCCCGAGCCGGTAGCGGTTCCCGATCCGGCGGGTGCCCCGATCGGCAGTCATTCCCAACGTCTTACCCTGTTGCGACCCCGAACACACATCGCGGGGGCCGGCTAGCCCATCTCGCGCAGCAAGGGCAGCAGATGCTCGCCGAACTGTGACAGGAAGCGGCTCTGGTCCTCGCCGGGGCCGTGGAAGACCAGATGGGTGAACCCGGCGTCGACATACGGCCGGATCTTGGCGATGGCCTCCTGCGGATCGGAGGCGACGATCCACCGGCTGGCGACCTGCTCGATCGGCAGGTCGTCGGCGGCGCGCTCCATCGCCATCGGATCCTCCAGGCCGGACTTCTGCTCCGAGGACAGGGCGAGGGGCGCCCAGAAACGGGTGTTCGCCATCGCCTGGTCCACATCGAGGTCGAAGGACAGCTTGATCTCGATCATCCGGTCGATCGAGTCCGCGGCCCGGTTCGCGGTGGCCAGTCCCTCGGCCACGGCCGGCAGCAGTTTTTCGGTGTAGAGGTCCATCCCCTTGCCGCTCGTGCAGATGAAGCCGTCGCCGGCACGGCCCGCAAAACGTGCGACGACCGGGCCTCCGGCGGCGACGTAGACAGGGACCGGCTGATCCGGCCGGTCGTACACGGTCGCGTCCACTGTCGTGTAGTAGTCGCCGTCGTAGCTGACCCGCTCGGACGTCCAGAGCGCGCGGATCAAATCCACCGCCTCACGTAAGCGCGCCAGCCGCTCCTTGAACGGGGGCCAGGCGACCCCGGTCACGGCGACCTCGTTCATGGCCTCGCCGGTGCCCACCCCCAGCATGACGCGGCCCGGGAACAGGCAGCCCATGGTAGCGAAGGCCTGCGCGATCACGGCCGGCTGGTAGCGGAACGTGGGGGTCAACACGCTGGTCCCGAGCATCACCCGCGACGTCCGCTCTCCCACCGCGCTCAGCCAGGCGATGGAGAACGGCGCGTGCCCGTCGGCGTGGCGCCACGGCTGGTAGTGATCGCTGACGAGAACGCTGTCCAGCCCGATGTCCTCGGCCTGTACGGCGTAGTCCAGCAACCGGCGCGGGCCGAACTGCTCTGCCGATGCCTTGTAACCGATCTTCATGCGAGGTTCACTCACCAACCGTACGTACCCGGGCTCGCCTTTGAACGGGCCGGTCACCTCACCGACGTAGTAGACCGGTGCGTGGCTGGTCTCGCAGACCGCCCGGTTCAACCCGCCCGGGCTCAGCCGGACATGCCCGCGGACTCAGCGGTTACGGAGTCGGAGTCGGTTGACGACGACGAGGGCGGTCACCGCAGCGGCTGTACCACCGATGATCATCTTGCCCTTGGTGGACATGACGAAATCGCGAACCGATGCCTTGCCCACAGCGGCCAGGCGTTTCGGGCTCGTCCGCTCGACGAGCTGATCAAGGGTGGAGCCGAGCGCCTCACGAGCGTGCTCGATCTCGCGCTGGATGGTCTCGGGATCGCGATTCACGCCCATAGACTGCCACGTCCCGCCCCGTTCCGTCCCGTTGCGTCCCTCGGCGGGGCCAAGAGCCCCAGGTACGTTGGGGCCATGAGCGAATCTACGCATCTTGAGCCCGGAGACCAGGCGCCCGACTTCACCCTGCCGGACGCGGACGGGACGCCGGTGCCGCTGTCCTCCTACCGGGGCCGCCGGGTGATCGTGTACTTCTATCCCGCCGCCTCCACGCCGGGCTGCACCAAGCAGGCCTGCGATTTCACCGCAGCTCGCGAGGAACTTCAGGGCGATGGTGTGGAGGTCATCGGCATCTCCCCCGACAAGCCTGCCGCGCTAGCAGAGTTCCGCGACGCCGAGAACCTCACCATCGCGCTGCTGTCCGATGTGGACAGAAGCGTCATGACGGCGTACGGCGCGTACGGCGACAAGACGCTCTACGGCAAGCAGGTCACCGGTGTGATCCGCTCGACGTTCGTCCTCGACCCCGACGGAAGGGTTGAGCTGGCGCAGTACGACGTCAAGGCGACCGGTCACGTGGACAAGCTGCGCGGCGAGTTGGCGATCTAGACTCCGCTTCGACGCGGGAGTGGTGTAACGGCAGCCACGCCAGGTTTAGGTCCTGGTGCCTTCGGGCGTGGGGGTTCGACTCCCCCCTCCCGCACC
>JACCZY010000200.1 GCA_013695685.1 Geodermatophilaceae bacterium
AGCGGGTTGAGCGCGCCGACCACGTGTTTGATGACGCCGCCCTTGCCGGCGGTGTCCATGCCCTGCAGGACCAGCAGCAGGCTGCGACCACCGCCGCCGGCGCCTTCGGCGTACAGCCGCTCCTGCAGGTCGGCCAGGGCGGGCGCCTGCTCGGACATGGCGGCGCGGGTCTTCTTCTTCTTGCCGCCGGGCGCGTGCGGTGTGGACCGGGGATCGTGCGCGCCGAGGTCGACAGCACCCGGCGGCAGACGCAGCGCGTCACTCATATTGACTGCCATGGAGAGGCACTGTGCCACCGTCGGGGCCGAGGCCGCACGCCAGCCAGGAAAGGACACCATGCATTTCGCAGTCTGGGCGCCGCGACCGGACCGGGTCTCGGTCCGGGTCGACGGAGCCGACCATCCGATGACCCTGGACGACGGCGGCTGGTGGCACGCCGACGTCCCGGCTGATGTGGAATCGGAGTATGGGTTCCTGCTGGATGACGCCGGCGCGCCGCTGCCGGACCCGCGATCGCGCCGCCAGCCCGACGGCGTACACGGGCTGTCCCGGCTGTACGACGACGGCGCATACGCGTGGGGCGACGCCGGCTGGACCGGCCGGGTGTTGCCGGGCACGGCGATCTACGAGCTGCACATCGGGACGTTCACGCCTGAGGGCACCTTCGACGCCGCGATCGAGCGGCTGGACCATCTGGTCGAACTCGGGGTCTCCGTCGTCGAGCTGCTTCCGGTCAACGCGTTCAACGGGGTGCACAACTGGGGGTACGACGGCGTGCTCTGGTACGCCGTACACGAGGCGTACGGCGGCCCGGACGGGTACAAGCGGTTCGTCGACGCCTGCCACGGTCGCGGCCTGGCGGTGTTCCAGGACGTCGTCTACAACCACCTCGGCCCCTCCGGCAACTACCTCCCGCGCTTCGCCGGCTACCTGGCTGCCGCCGGCGCGAACACGTGGGGGGCGTCGGTCAATCTGTCCGGCCCGGATTCGGAGGAGGTCCGCCGCTACATCGTCGACAACGCCCTGATGTGGTTGCGGGACTACCACGTCGACGGGCTGCGGCTGGACGCCGTACACGCCCTCGTCGACGAGCGGGCCACGCACCTGCTGGAGCAGTTGGCGGTCGAGGTGGCGGCGCTGGAAGCCCACGTACGCCGGCCGCTCACCCTCATCGCCGAGTCCGATCTCAACGATCCTCGGCTGATCACGCCGCGCGAGGCCGGCGGGTATGGGCTCACCGGGCAGTGGAGCGACGACTTCCACCACGCGCTGCACAGCCTGCTCACCGGCGAGCGGCAGGGCTACTACTACGACTTCGGCGCCGGCGTCGCGGTTCTGGCCAAGGTGCTGACCCGCGGCTTCTTCCACGACGGCACCTGGTCCAGCTTCCGGCGCCGCCCCCACGGCCGCCCCGTCGACACCCAGCGGATGCCGGCCTGGCGGTTGCTCGGCTACCTGCAGAACCACGACCAGACCGGCAACCGCGCGGTGGGAGACCGGTTGTCGGCAACCCTGTCCCCTGGTCTGCTGGCCGTCGGGGCGACGCTCGTGCTCACCAGCCCGTTCACACCGATGCTGTTCATGGGCGAGGAGTGGGGCGCCGGTACGCCGTGGCAGTTCTTCACCAGCCACCCCGAGCCGGAACTCGGGGTGGCAACCGCTGAGGGTCGCAAGGCGGAGTTCGCCGGGCACGGCTGGGACAGCGCCGACGTCCCCGATCCGCAGGATCCCGAGACGTTTCTCCGCTCCAAGCTGGACTGGGCCGAACTCGACGCCGAACCCCACCGTTCGCTGCTGGACATCTACCGCCGGCTGCTCGCCCTGCGCCTGGCGGAGCCCGCGCTCACCGACCCGGCCTTCGCGCAGGTGGAGGTCTCCTACGACGAGCAGGCGCGCTGGCTCATCGTGCTCCGCGGGGACTTGCGGGTGGTATGCAACCTGGCGGCCGGCGAGCAGTCGGTCAGCGTGCCGCCCGGCGAGGTGCTGTTCGCCACCGGCGCCGCATCGTCCACTGTGGATGGTCAGATGGTCATGCCCGCCGAGTCGGCGGCCGTGCTCCGGGTGCCGTGATGCGCAGCCTCCTGCCGATCGCGGCCGAGGGCGTCGATCTCGAGGCGTCGTACGCCGTCGCGGCCGACGTGCCCTGGCACGTACGGGTGAGCTTCATCAGCTCCGCCGACGGGGCGGTGACGGTGGACGGGCGGGCCGGGGGGCTGGGCAGCGCCGGCGACCGGCGGGTGTTCGCGCTGCTGCGGGACCTCAGCGACGTCATCGTGGTGGGCGCCGGCACAGCACGCGCGGAGGGGTATGCCGCGCCACGGCCCACCGGCCGCCGCCTGGACCGCCGCAGGAGGCACGGCCTGCCCGACGCGCCGACGTTGGCGCTGGTCAGTGAGCGGCTGGCGTTCGACCCGGAGGGTGGCCTGTTCCCCGACGACGAGCCGCGGACGGTGGTGATCACCAGCGGTGCCTCGCCGCCGGAGCGCCGGGCCGAGGTGGCGCGTCACGCCGACGTTCTCGTCTGCGGCGCCGCGGCTGTGGACCTCGTCGCGGCTGCGGCTGCTTTGCGCGACCGCGGGCTGAGCAGGGTGCATTGCGAGGGGGGACCCCAGCTGTTCGCGACAGCACTGCGCGCGAGGGTGGTCGACGAGCTGTGCCTCACCCTCGCCCCGCTGCTCACCGGACCCGGCGCCGACCGGATCGTGGCCGGCGTGGGCCTGCCGGCGCCTGCCCAGATGGTGCTGGACCACGTGCTGGAGGAGGACGGCTACCTCTTCCTCCGCTATCAGCTGCTGCACAGTTGACGGCGGGCTGACCGCAGCCGGTGCGGTCTGTTTCACTTGCCGCATGCAGCTACCCGTCATGCCGCCGGTGGCTCCGATGCTCGCGAAGGCGGCGAAAGCGGTGCCCCGAGCGGCGGGACTTCTTTACGAACCGAAATGGGACGGGTTTCGCTGCATCGTATTCCGTGACGGCGACGAGATCGAGCTCGGCAGCCGCAACGAACGCTCCCTGACGCGGTACTTCCCCGAACTCCTGCCCGCCTTCGCGGAGACCCTGCCCGACAAGTGCGTCCTCGACGGCGAGATCGTGATCCGGCAGGAGGGACGGCTGGAGTTCGAGGTGCTACAGCAGCGCATCCATCCCGCGACGTCCCGCGTCAACAAGCTTGCGCAGGAGACGCCGGCGTCGTTCATCGCCTTCGACCTACTCGCCGCGGGTGCCGAGTCGTTGCTGGACACCCCGTTCGAGCAGCGCCGGGCACGACTGGAGGCGATGCTGGGCACCGCCGAGGGGTCGGTGCACCTGACGCCCATCACCACCGACCCGGACGAAGCCGAACGCTGGTTCCAGACCTTCGAGGGCGCCGGCCTGGACGGCGTGGTGGCCAAACCGGGAAACATGCCTTACCGCCCCGACGTACGGCTGATGACGAAGGTCAAGCACGAGCGCACCGCCGACTGCGTGGTGGCCGGCTTCCGCTGGCACAAGAGCGGTCCCGTCGTGGGCTCGCTCCTGCTCGGCCTGTACGACGGGGATCACCTGCAGCACGTCGGCGTCGCTGCCTCGTTCACGATGGCCCGTCGTACGGAGCTGCTCAAGGAGCTGGCGCCGTACCGCAACGACGCGCTCGAGGGCCATCCCTGGCGGGAATGGGCCGCCCCACAGACCGACAATCCCGACCGGATGCCGGGAGCGGTGAGCCGCTGGAACGCCGGCAAGGACCTGTCCTGGCAGCCGCTGCGCCCCGAACTCGTCGTCGAGGTGCGCTACGACCAGTTGGAGGGCAACCGCTTTCGGCACACCTCGCACTTCACGCGCTGGCGGCCCGACCGCACCCCCGCGTCCTGCAGCTACGACCAGCTGGACGTACCGGTGCGCTTCGACGTCGGTGACGTGCTCAGGGGCCGCATGCCGTGACCCGATCCCGGCCCGTGGCGACGATCGCGCTCTGCGTCGTCCTGACCGCCAGCGGCTGCTCGACCCTGATCACCGGTACGCCGACGGCGGCCGGCCGGACCGCAAGCTCCGCCCCCAGCCCCAGCCCCAGCCCGTCGCCGCCGGTCGAGCCGGACCCCGGCGAACTGCCCGAGGCGGCGGCGCTGGACCTCACCGACTGCACTGCGGACGTGATCGACCTGGTAGGTGAGGACGTCGAGCGCCAGCTGACGTGGGAGTGCGGGACGCTCGCCGTACCGCTGGACTACCTGGATCCCGGCGGTGACCGGCTCGAACTTGCCGTCGTCCGCGGCCGGCTGACCGGGCAGCAGGAGCGGTTGGGGTCGCTGCTCGTCAACCCGGGTGGGCCGGGCGGCTCGGGCGCGGACCTGGTGCTCAACCTGGCCTACACGCTGCCGCTGGACGTCGTGCGGAGCTTCGACATGGTGGGTTTCGACCCGCGCGGCGTCAACCTCAGCAGCCCCATCGACTGCGTTCCTGCCGACTACAAGGACGAGGTGTTCAGCGCCGAGCCGTACGCCCGGAACGACGCGGAGTTCGCCGTCCTGGTCGAGATCGCCGAGACGATGGCTGGAATGTGCCATGACCGGTACGGCGACGAGCTGGGCCTGTTCAACACGCTGAACACCGCGCGCGACATGGACCAGCTGCGGGAGTCGCTCGGAGACGAGCAGCTGACGTACCTGGGCTACTCCTACGGCACGACGCTCGGTTCGACGTACGCCGAGCTGTTTCCCGACAACGTGCGCGCGCTCGTCCTCGACGCTGCCACGGACCCGACACTGGGCGAGCGGGGCTCGGCGGAGGCGCAGGCGCGCGGGTTCGAGAGCGCCTTCGACGCCTTCGCGGCCGGCTGCCTCGCGAACGCGCCGTGCGCAGCGGGGGACGACCCGAAGGAGACGGTGCTCGACGTACTGGACGACGCCCGCAATGCTCCCCTGCCCACCACCGGCGAGGACGGCCGGACGGTGCCCGTGGGTCTCGTCCTCACCGGCGTGATCTCCTCGCTGTACAGCCAGGAGTCCTGGCCCGCCCTGGCCGAGGCGATCGGTTCGGCGGCCGCGGGCAACGGGAACGGGTTGCTGCAGTTGGGGGATCGGTACACCGGGCGACGCGAGGACGGGAGCTACTCGAACCTGCTGGAGGCCAACCTGAGCGTCAACTGCGCCGACACCGCCGAGACCTTCACCGACACCGAGATCCGCGCCTTCATCGAAGAACTGCGCGGACGCTATCCGCTCTTCGGTGCACCGATCGCCGCCAACGTGCTGAGTTGCGACCGGTGGTTGGCCCCGCGGTATCCGCTGCCCGAGCGGGACGCCGAGGACGCGGACCCGATCATGGTGATCGGCACGACGAACGACCCGGCCACCCCCTACACCGGCGCCGAGGCGATGGCCGAGGAACTGGACTCCGGGTTCCTGCTCACCTGGGAGGGGGAGGGGCATACGGCGTACCCGAAGACGCCGTGTGTCACCGCGGCGGTGGACGCGTACCTGATCGACCTCGTGGTCCCGGCCGACGACAGCTGCCCCGCGGGCTAGCCCATCGACACCGCGACGTACTTCGTGGACAGGTACTCAGCGATCCCCTCCACACCGCCCTCACGGCCAAAGCCGGAGGCCTTGACGCCGCCGAACGGCGCTGCCGCGTTGGAGACCATGCCGGTGTTGAGCCCGACCATGCCGGTCTGCAGCCCCTCGGCGACCCGCAGCGCCCGCCGGAGGTCCTGCGTGTACACGTAGGCCACCAGCCCGAACTCGGTGCCGTTGGCCAGCGCCAGCGCCTGCTCCTCGGAGCCGAACGTGGTGACCGGCGCGACCGGCCCGAATACCTCCTCGCTGAGGATCCGGGCCGACTCGGGCACCTCGGTCAGCACCGTCGGGGTGAAGAAGTAACCGTCGCCGGCGGCGGCCGACCCGCCGGTCGCGACCGTGGCCCCCTTGCCCACCGCGTCGTCGACGAGCTCGGTGACCTTGTCCCGCTGGTCGCCGTCGATCAGCGGGCCGACCTGCGTGCCCTCCTCGGCACCGTGGCCGACCTTCATCGCGCCGAGCTGCTCGGCGAGCTTGGCGGCGAACTCTTCGGCCACGTCCTCCGCCACGTGGAAGCGGTTCGCCGCCACACACGACTCGCCGTTGTTCCGCATCTTGGCGATCACCGCCCCGTCGACTGCAGCGTCGAGGTCGGCGTCGCCGAAGACCAGGAACGGCGCGTTGCCGCCGAGCTCCATCGACACCCGCAGCAGATTCTGCGCGGCCTGCTCCATCAGCGACTTGCCCACCGGCGTCGAGCCGGTGAACGACACCTTGCGCAGCCGCCGGTCCGACATCAGCGGCCCGACCGTCTTTCCCGCCGACGAACTCGGTACGACGTTGAGCACGCCCGGCGGCAGGCCCGCCTCGGCCAGCAGTTCGGCCAGCTGCAGCATCGACAGCGGTGTCAGCTGGGCCGGCTTCACCACCATGGTGCAACCGGCCGCGACGGCCGGTCCGATCTTGCGGGTGCCCATCGCCAGGGGGAAGTTCCACGGCGTGATGAGCAGGCAGGGGCCGACCGGCTGCTTCATGGTCAGCAGCCGCGAGCCGCCGGCGGGAGCCTCGGCGTACCGGCCCTCGATCCGGACCGCCTCCTCGCTGAACCAGCGGAGGAACTCAGCGGCGTACGTCACCTCGGTCCGGGACTCGGCCAGGCTCTTGCCCATCTCCAGCGTCATGAGCATGGCCAGGTCATCGACGCGGTCGGTCATCAGTTGCCAGGCCCGGCGCAGGATCTCCCCGCGTTCCCGCGGCGGTGTGGCCGCCCATTCCGTCTGCGCGTCGACGGCCGCGTCCAACGCCGACGCGGCGTCCTCGGCCTGCCCGTCGGCGACCTGGCACAGCCGTTTGCTGGTCCCGGGATCCTCCACCCAGAAACCGCCCCCACCGCTGGCGTCGCGCCACTCGCCGGCGACATAGATGCCCTTCGGTACGTTCTCGACCACGCGGCTCTGGGTACCCATGCCGCCTTCTTACCCCCTTGGCGATGATCATGGGGTCTGGCCGGTCCAGACCGGCGTAACCC
>JACCZY010000025.1 GCA_013695685.1 Geodermatophilaceae bacterium
GCGCCGGCCGGTGCGTCGTCAACGCAGTCGGCTACGCCCGGCGGTACGCCGCGTCGCCGTCGCCGTCGCCGTGGCGGGGACGGCCCCGGGTCCGCCGCCACCTGAGACCCTGAGACCCGTCGTGCGCCGGTGGAGGCCCAGCCCCCGAATGCTGCGGTGGGTCGCGGCGACCGCGATCGGGGCGGTCGTACTGAGCCTGCTGTGGACCGGCAGCGACTACGCCAACACCAGCTTGCGTACCGCCGCGGGTGAGCCGAGCCAGCCCGTCGAGGGCGAGCCGGCGAGTCGGGTCACGATGGCCTGGGAAGCCGACACCGGCCCGGCCGGTCTCGGACCCGTCCAGGACCACACGGTGGTCGTCGGCGAGGATCACGGGCTGCGCGGACTGGATCCCATTACCGGGGTGGAGCGTTGGCACTACCTGCGCTCGACGGCCCTGCTCTGCGACTGGACCGCCGCCGACGGTGTAGTCGTGGCCGTCTTCCGAACCGACGCCGGGTGCAACGAGGCATTGGCCCTGGACGCCGGAACCGGGCAACGCGAGTGGTACCGCAACGTCAACTTCGCCGCAGAGATCTCGATGAGCAGCACCAACCAGCTCACAGTGGCCGCCACGCCCACCGGTGTCACCGTCCTCGGAACCACGAGCAACGGCCTGCGCTGGCGCTACGACCCGCCCGAGAACTGCCGGATCAGCGACACCGTGCCCGGCGATGTGGGCGTAGCCGTGACGCTGGACTGCGCCAGCTCGGCGAGCCTGGTACTGCTCGACGGTTTCACCGGCGAACAACGCTGGAGCGGCACCCTCCCGGCCGGTGCCGCCCGGATCCTCACCGCGGACGGCGTGGTCGGCGTGCTTGCGCGGGACCTGACCGGGTCACTGCAGGTCTTCGACCGCGACGGGGTCGAGCTCGTCGCCCTGCGCGACCCCTCACTCGTCGCCGACGAGGTGGTCCAGCCGGCTGCACAACTCCTCGGGGATCGGCTGGCTGTTTTCACCGGCTCGACCCTGTTCGCGGTGAATGTACAGACCGACGCGATCGAGTGGTTCGTACCGGCACTCAACCTCCTGACACTGCTCGGCTCCGGGTTACTCGTCTTCGACGGCACCGACTTCGTGCAGCACGACCTGGTCACCGGGGCGGAGCTGCGCCGAATCACCGTCGACGGCCCGGTTCCACCGACGGGGGGAAGGCTGGACCGGCTCGGTTCAGCGATCGTGGTCAGCACCGTCGAGGCGATAGCCGTCTACCGCTGACCCTCGGGGTCGCGCCCCCGAGGCGAATCGACACCCAACTCAAGCGCCGGCAGGCGGGACAGCGCAGCCAGGACCGGTGCCGCGCCGGTAGCGGCAGGTGCATCGACGGCAGCAGCGTCCGCACGGCCTGGGGCACGGTGAGCACTGAAGTCTGCGTACAGCGGGCGCACCGGATCGTGACCGCGCCCATCGACGGGCAGGACTCCACGGGGCTGAAGAGTGCGCGGGTGCCGTCCACCGCCGTTGTACGCCGGCCGGATCCGGCGTCGGTACGCCGCCGAACCCGGTCCAGCCCGTTGATCCGATCGCTCACCGCGCTGCCGCCACGTCCTCAGCCACGTCTGCGGCCTGCGACCGTTGCGCCACCATCCGAGCGGCCAACTCACGATATGCCTGCGAGCCGCGCAGCCGCCTCGCGGTGGTCAGCACGGATCGACCAGCCGCGGGAGCCTCGGCGAAACGCACCGAACGCGGGATCGGCGGTTCGAGCACGGCAAGGCCGTAGCGGTCGTTGATGTCGTCGAGGACGTCTCGTGCGTGCAACGTGCGGGAGTCGTACAACGTCGGAAGGACGCCGAGCACCCGCAGCCCGCGGTTGGTCAATCGCCGAATGTCGGCGACAGTGTCCAGCAGCTGTCCCACGCCGCGGTGCGACAGCGTCTCGCACTGCAGCGGGATGAGCAGCTCGTCCGCCGCCGTCAACCCGTTGATGGTCAGGACTCCGAGCGACGGCGGGCAGTCGATGATGACATCGTCGTAGGCCGCCTCGCTGCCCGCAACGAGTTCCTCCAGAGCGTTGCGCAACGCGTACTCACGGCCGGTCCGTGTCAGCAGCAGCGCCTCGCAGCCGGCCAGGTCGATCGTCGCGGGCAGCAGATCCGGGCCGTCCTGAGTGGCGACGACCGCCATGCTCGCCGGCACCTTTCCCAGCAGGACGTCGTGGATCGACAGTTCCAGCGCGTCCGGGTCGAGGCCGAGGGAGAAGGTGAGGCAGGCCTGCGGGTCGAGGTCGACGAGCAGGACTCGGCGCCCCATCTCGGCCAGAGCGGTACCCAGAGACGCCACGGTGGTTGTCTTGGCGACGCCACCCTTCTGGTTGGCGACGGCGAGAATGTGCGGCACGGGACACCTTGGGCTGGAGGTCGGGCGGGCACCGTCGAGTCTTCCCGTCCGCCGCGCCGGTGAGCAAGCAGGCAGCGGTGAGCTTCGCCACGCGCCCGCCGCCCACCGCGAAAGCGATGAGTCGAACGCGATGTCCACGGAGCAACAACGCCTCTCGGCTTCTCGGCATAAGGTCGGTCCCATGACCCGGCCGGATTCAGGACTCTTCGGCCCGGACAGCGTCACGTGGCGTGTCCACGGCGACCCGGTGCTGGCGGTTGGTGGCCTGCGCGCCCTGGTGCTTCAGTCACTCCACCCGTTGGCGATGGCCGGCGTCGCCCAGCATTCGGGCTTTCGCTCCGATCCGTGGGGACGTCTGCAGCGCACGGCCGAGTACATCGGGCAGATCAGCTTCGACACCACGGCGGAAGCTGAGCGGGCGGCGGCGCGAGTGCGCGGTATCCACCGCAAGCTGACCGGAACCGACCCCGCCACCGGCGCACCCTTCCGGATCGACGATCCGGACCTGCTGCTGTGGGTGCACTGCTGCGAGGTGGACTCGTTCCTGTCGACGGTCCGCCGCGCCGGTCTGCCCATGACCGACGCAGACGCCGAGCGGTACCTCGAGGAACAGGTGCTCGCCGCCACGTTGGTGGGCCTGAACGCCGCCGCAGTACCCGCCTCGTCAGCTGACCTGGCCGACTACTTCAGCAGCATGCGGCACCAGCTTCGGCTGACCGCCCAGGCCCGTGAGGCTGCCCGGTTCCTGCTGCTGCCACCGATGCCGACCTGGGTGCAGTGGCTGACGCCCGCGCGCCCGGCCTGGGGCGGGCTGGCCGGACTCGGCTTCGCCCTGCTGCCGCGGTGGGCGCGCCGCTTCTACAAGCTGCCCGGGCTGCCTACGACGGATGCCGGAGCGACCGCCGCCGTACGGGCACTCAGGCGGTCGCTGCTCGCACTGCCGGCCTCGGTCCGAGAGGGACCACACCAGAAAGCCGCTCGCGATCGTCTCATCGAACCCGCGTCGGCGTGACCCTGCACTTCGACGCGGCGGCCGCGCGCCGGGTCGAGACGAGCTACCTGACGCCGGACGTGATCGAGCAGCGCAGGCAGGTGATCGCGGCGTTGCACCTGCAGCCGGGGGAATCCGTCCTCGACATCGGCAGCGGTCCCGGCTTGCTCGCCGTCGATCTGGCGGTAGAGGTCGGACCGCACGGCAGCGTCGCGGGAACCGATATCAGCGACAGCATGCTGGCGTTGGCCGCGGCCCGCTCGATTCCAGCCGGCGCAGCACCGCTCACGTTCCAGCTGGCCGGGGCCAAAGCCCTGCCCTTCCCGGACGACAGCTTCGACGTCGCCGTGTCGACGCAGGTGCTGGAGTACGTCGCGGACATTCCCGGCGCACTGGCGGAGATGCGCCGGGTGCTCTGCCCCGGCGGAAGGGCGCTCGTCCTGGACACCGACTGGGACTCCGTCGTTTGGCACTCCAGCGACGTGTCCCTGATGCAGCGGGTTCTGACAGTTTGGGATGAGCACCTGGTCGACCCGCACCTGCCGCGAACCCTGCTGGGCTCGCTCAAGGGAGCCGGTTTCGACGTAGAGCCGCCGTGGATCATCCCGCTGTTCAACGTCGGGTACGCCGAAGCCACCTACAGCGGCGGACTGATTCCCACGGTCGCCGCCTTTGTGACCGGTCGCGGCGGGCTCACTGCCG
Source organism: Geodermatophilaceae bacterium (assembly GCA_013695685.1). Lineage (GTDB taxonomy): Bacteria > Actinomycetota > Actinomycetes > Mycobacteriales > Geodermatophilaceae > JACCTY01. The sequence continues at coordinate 4,074 of JACCZY010000025.1, forward strand.
ACGTCGTCGACACGTGGACGGCGGACCTGCGAGACCTCGGTCCGGCGTACTTCTTCAGCCTCAACCGCTACGTGTTCCTAGCCCGGAAGCCCGGTTGACCGGCTCATGATCAGATCGGGGATTCAACCTCTCCCACATGCATGAGGCGTTGGAAAAGCCCGATCTCGCCACCCGGCGCGAGCACGAGCATGCCCCACCACCGCACCCTCCCCGCGGGGACGACGGCCTACGCCCGCGGGCGAAGCGTGGCGAGCCGGGCAACTGCCTCGTCGAGCACCTCGTCCCGCTTGCAGAACGCGAAGCGGACCAGTGAGGCACCGGCCTGCTTGTCGTCGTAGAAGACCACGTTAGGGACACCCACGACGCCGCAGCGGTGCGGCAGCTCACGGCAAAAGGCCACGCCGTCGTCGTACCCGAGGGGGCGCACGTCGGTGGTGACGAAGTACGTGCCGGCGGGTCGGTACACCTCGAAGCCGGCAGTGGCCAGCCCAGCGCAGAGCCGGTCCCGCTTGCCCTGCAGCGAGGCCCCGAGGTCGGCGTAGAACGCGTCGGGCAGACCCAGGCCGACGGCGACCGCCGGCTGGAACGGTGCGCCGTTGACGAACGTCAGGAACTGCTTGACTGTGCGTACGGCGGTGACCAGCGCGGCCGGGGCGCAGACCCAGCCGATCTTCCACCCGGTGAAGCTGAACGTCTTGCCCGCCGAAGAGACGGTGATCGTGCGCTCGCGCATCCCGGGTAGCCCGGCCAGCGGGATGTGCGGTACGCCGTCGTACGTCATGTGCTCGTAGACCTCGTCGGTCACGACGATCAGGTCGCGGTCGATGGCCAGCTCTGCGATGCAGCCGAGTTCGGCGGCGGTGAACACCTTGCCGGTCGGGTTGTGCGGCGTGTTGAGAAGCAGCAGCCGGGTGCGGTCGGTCACCGCCGCCCGCAGCGCATCCGGGTCGAATTGGTAGTCCGGCGGTCGCAGCGTGATCAGGCGGCGGCGGGCACCTGCCAACGCGATGCCGGCGGCGTAGGAGTCGTAGTAGGGCTGGAAGCTCACCACCTCGTCGCCGGGCTCGCACAGCGCCAGCAGCGCGGCGGCGATCGCCTCGGTCGCCCCGGCGGTGACGAGCACCTCGGTGTCGGGATCGAACGTCAGCCCGTAGAAGCGGTGCTGGTGCTCGGCGATCGCCAGCCGGAGTTCGGGGATGCCGGGACCAGGCGGGTACTGGTTGCGCCCGCCCCGGATCGCCTCGACGGCGGCCTCGCGCATCTCCTCCGGGCCGTCGGTGTCGGGGAAACCCTGCCCGAGGTTGACCGCACCGGTCTGCACCGCCAGAGCCGACATGTCGGCGAAGATCGTGCTGGTGAAGTCCTGGAGCCGGGAGTTGAGGTACGGCGTTTCCACCGCCGGATCCTACGTTCTGAGCGCCGCCCAGGGTTCGCGCGCCGGGGCGGCGCGCTGACCCTCCGGGCAGTGCCGCCGGAAGTCGCACCAACCGCAGTGGCTGCCGGTGCGCGGCGGGAAGGCGTCCTCGGTGGAGCCACCCGCGGCGACTGGCGCGGTCGCCGCGACGATGTCCGCCCCGGTGTCCTCAGCCCGGCCGACATGCCGGGCGAGGGACTCCTCGGTGTGCTCGAAGACCGCCGTGGTCCGGCTCGGCACATGGTGCAGTTCCACCCGTCGGCAGGTGGCGCGGAACGTCCTGCGGACACCGAGGACGTACAGCGCCAGCGGCTGGGATCCTCGTGCGTCGTCCGCGTCGGGAACCCACCGGCCGGTCTTGTAGTCGACGACGACGAGTTCCTCGCCGCGCCGGTCGATCCGGTCGACCCGGCCGGACACCGCCAGCCGCCCGGTCGTTGTGGCAACTGTGCGTTCCACCCCGGGCGGTTCGTCGGCCGGGTCCAGGTCGGCGAAATACCGGATCAGCCAATCGCGGGCGGCGTCGCGCCACTGGTCACACTGCCTGTCGTCGCGGAAGCCGTCGCGCAACCAGGCCGCGTCGAGCAGGGCGCCGGCTGCTTCCGGCGTACGCCGCGACAGCGGCAGGTCCCACCACCGCTTCAATGCGATGTGGACCGCCGCACCGACGGAGTTGTGCGCCCACGCGGTCCCTTGCCCGGCGGCGGCCGGTCGAGGTAGATCATCCGGTAGCGGCGCGGGCAGTCGGTGTAAGCGGCCAACCTCGACGGCGTGCAGGCGAAGAGCCGGGCCGGCATTCCGTCGAGCAGCCGCTGGACGAACCCGCTACCAGCGATTGCCGCCACGCCGGCCCCCGCGCCCACCGCCCCAGCTGCTACGTCGCCCGCCGCCCCAGCTGTTGCGCCGCCCGCCGCTGCGTCGAGCACCGCCACCCCAGTCGCCACCCGCCACGGACCCGCCCCAATCGCCCCGGGTCCGTCTGCCAAACGAACCACCGCGAGACCTTGGCATGGCCGCACCCGGGCGGTCGTCGTGGTACAGGATCCCGCCCCCGGTCCGCCTGGACAGCATCGAGCCGATCAACGCGCCCTCCCAGAACCGGGACCGGTACCAGCCGCCGGGCACGCCCCCGCCGCCCCGGTAGTAGTACGGAGCCCCCGGGGTGTACTGGGGAAAGCCCTCGTGCGTCTCCTCACCCACGGTGACCTGGCGGGTCTCGGCCAGCTGCTCACCGAGCGGTTCCTCGACCGGCGGGATGTCGGGGCCGGGGTCGAGGCCGAGCCGTTCCCGGGCGGTGCGGGCGGCGATGAGGCCCTCCAGGACGGTACGCCGGGCCGCGGCGTACTCGCCTCGCGTGTCGGCGTGGTCCAGCAGCGCGCCGGTGCTCGTGTACCGCTCAGACGCATCCGCGACAGCCTGCACCGTGACCGGGTCGTCGTCCGGGCTCAGATTGGAAACGTCCGCAGCCAACCGGTTGTAGTGGGACATAATCTCCGCGCGCAGGCCCTCGAACTCGCGGTCCTGCTTCCTGCGGCGGTAGACGACGTAGGCACCGAATCCGGCCAGGCCGATCCCGGCGAACCAGAGCCACCCGCTGCTGCTGCCGCTGCCGCCGTCGCTGCTGTTGTTGTTGCCGTCGCCTCCGCCGCCGACCGGTTCGCACTCGTCCAGGCCGGGTGCGGACTCCATCCGCTCGGCGAAGTTCACGAGCATGGCGGTGACGTCACCATCGGCTTGTAACTGGCCGATGTTGTCGTCCACCGCGGCTCCTGCGGCGTCGTCGGCGAACCCGGAGCAGACGATGTCCGACCCGGCGCGGATGTCCCGGTCGGCGACGACGGCGACGGTGTTGCCGTCCAGGGCGAGCCCGATCCGCGTCGCCGAGTCGAGCGCGTCGCCGGAGTCGTCCGGCAGCACCGCGATGAGCAGCGGCTGGTCACCGATCGCGTCGCGGACACGATCTTCGTCGATCGGCGTGTCCGCAGCCGGGTCGACGTACAGGGAGTCGCTCTGCAACGCGTCGATCGCGTCGTCGACCGCATCCGCGACGGCCGGCCCGATCGGCAGGATCAGCATGAGGACGGTGGTGAGCCCGGCAAGAACGGGTAGCCGTTGCACGGCAGAGGCGAGCGGTCGCGGCACGAGACACACGGTAGCCCGCCAGCGGCGTCAGTCGGCGTACGGCGTGGCGCCGGTGGACAACCCGACGATCATGTCCAGGACGTCCGGCTCCGTCATACAGACGCCGATCGGGGTCCGCTTGTTCGTCCCGTGGTAGTCGCTGGAGCCGGTGCAGAGCAGGCCGAGCTCGCCGGCCAGGCCACGCAGGTGCCGGCGGTCCTCGTCGCTGTGGTCGGGGTGGTCGACCTCCAGCCCGAGCAGCCCGGCCGCGGCGAGGTGGGCCAGGACGTCGTCGCCTACCACCCGGCCCCGGCTCCGGGCCAGTGGATGGGCGAGCACCGGCACTCCCCCGGCGGCCCTGATCAGCCGCACGCCGTCGGTGACGTCGACGTCGGCCTTGCGGACGTAGGACGGGCTGCCGTGGTGCAGGTGCAGTCGAAAGGCCTCGTCCACCGTTCCTGCCGACCCTGTCTCGACCAGAGCCAGCGCCATGTGCGGCCGGCCGACCGGCCCGCCGGCCGCGATCCGCTGCACCTGCTCCCACTCGATCGGCAACCCGGCGGCCCGCATCCGCCGTACCATCTCCTCGGCCCGGCCGTGCCGGCTCACGCGCAGCCGAGCCCGCTCGGCCCGGAACGCCGGATGCCCGCGGTCGAAGAGATAGCCGAGCAGGTGTACGCCGACGGCGTTGTCCCCCACAACCGGGCTGGCGCAGGACAGCTCGACGCCCGGGACGACGGTGAGCCCGCGGGGACGGTGGTCGGCAGCCTCGGCCCAGCCGGCGGTGGTGTCGTGGTCCGTCAGGGCGATCACGTCGAGCCCGGCGGCCACCGCCGCGGCCATCAGCTCCACGGGACTGTCGGTGCCGTCGGAGCGGGCGGAGTGCGTGTGCAGGTCTGCGCGAATCATGACCGGCGCATCATCGAGGCGACGGCGTGGTGGGTTCGGGTCCAGGGAACGGGGAGTCCACGGCATCGGGCCGCCGGTATCCCGGCCGCACGGCGCCCTGGACGTACAGCAGGTCCGAGATCGTGTGCCAGGCGGTCAGCGGGTCGGGCAGGTACCGGATCTGGGTCAGCGCCTGATCCTGCCCGGCCGACTCGGCGATGATCGTCCCGTAGCCGAGGATCCGGCCGAGGACCGGCTCGTGGATCGTGAGGTCGGTGATCTTCGTCAGCGGCATCATGCCATAGCGGCGAGCCAGCCAACCCTCGACGAAGACCACTCGGCTGTCGGTGATGATCAGCCGGACCGCCGCACGGTTCTCGATGGCGGACAGCAACGGCAACCCGAACCAGAGGAGCGCGCCGACCAGGACCACCCAGGCGAAGGTGGCCTGGTCGGAGACGGTGAGCAGGGCCGCGCCGACAACCATCGAGCCGGCGAGCAGGGCGACCGGCTTGGTGAGGTACATCCAGTGGTAGGTGAACTCCAGCACCCGGCGCTCGCCCTCGAGCAGGTAGCGGTCGAAGCGATCCCCGGTGGGCACTGTGGCGTTCCGGCTCAGAACAGCGACTGGAGGAACCGCGCGATGGAGCGGGCGGCATCCTCGAGGGCGTCGATGGCCGAGCGAACGATGTCCGCGGAGTTCTCCGGCGCCGACAGCACGTAGAAGAGCACGAAGGCGATCAGCAGCCCGGCAGCCACTTTCTTGACTGAGACCACGCCTTCCCCTCTCGATTCGCAGTCGAACCGCAACGAACTTGTCTACCGCATCCGGACGCGGGCAGGCCCTAGGCGCGCCGTTACCTCCCAGGACGCAGGTACGGCGAGGGCGGCCCGAAGCGCAGCCCGCCGGGGATCTGCTCGCGCAGGTCGTGCAGGACGAGATCTTCCAACAGCAGCACGCCGGCCTCGGCCGGCCACAGCACCGCCCAGAGCCAGCGACCCAGCGCCTCACCGACGTACACGCAGCGATCGGCACGGGTGGGCAACGACCAGAGGGGCATGGCGTGCCCACCGATGCGCACGCTTGCCTGCGGTGCGCCGGTGAGCAATCCGGCGCCGGGATCGGGACCGCTCAGCGCGGCGTACCCCGATCCGAGACCGGTGCCCAGTTCCTCGGCGACGAGCACGAGTTCGGCCATCCCGCCGAGGGGCGCCGGTCCGGTACCCGCTACCGCTGTCGCCGTCGCCGGCCGGTCCGGGTCGCCGGCCAGGGCGAGACCGGTGGTGGCCCATTCCGGCGGGCTCGGCCACGGCACCCACAGCGGTACGCCGCTGCGCCGCCGGCTCTGCTCCATGTCGTCGCGGTCCAGCTGGCCGTGCAGGCTCACCGGGTCGACCACACCGTGCGTGGCGCATCGCCAGACCGCGACGCCTCCGCCGGGTGGCTGGACCACCACACCACAGCGTGGACAGCACGGTGAGTCGATCATGGTGGGTTCACGGTGGCCCGACGCCGGTGGACCGTCAAGACTGGGTGACGTGGTCCAGCGAATCTCGTGCGTGGGTGCCATCGTCGTCGACGCCCGACGCCGGCTGCTGCTCGTTCGGCGTGGGCGGCCGCCGCAGGTGGGCAGCTGGTCACTGCCCGGGGGGCGGGTCGAACCCGGGGAGACACCGGAGCAGGCAGTGATCCGCGAAGTGGCGGAGGAGACCGGGCTGATCGTCGTACCGGAACGCCTTGTCGGCCGGGTGGAGCGGGCCGGTCCGGGCGGGGTGGTGTACGTCATCGACGACTACGCCTGTACGGCAGTCGGCGGCCGACTGCTCGCCGGAGACGATGCCAGCGACGCCCGGTTCGTCGACCGCCCCGGCCTCGACGCACTCCTTCTCTCCCCGGGCTTGCTGCAGGCGCTCATCGAGTGGGGCGCGTTGCCGGTATGACGTGAGCGGTCTTTGGCGATACCGTGCCGGATCGACGCTCGCGAGTCCGCGGGCCGTGAGCGGGAGGTGGTAACGGATGTCCGGTAGGGCGGTAGGGGCTGTCACAGCAGTGCTGGGGCTGCTGTTGGGACTGGCCGGTTGCGGTGGCACGGTGGAGGCGGATGACGTCGAAACCCAGATCAGCGACCAGCTCGAGGCGCAGGTCGGGCAGCGACCTGACTCGGTGGACTGCGCCGAGGATCTGCCAGCTGAGGTGGACGCGACGATCCGCTGTGAGCTCACCGCCGGTGAGGACATCCTCGGCGTGACGGTCACGGTGACCGAGGTGGATGGTGACAAGGTGAACTTCGACATCCAGGTCGACGAGTAGACAGCCGAGGCTATCCGGTCGTGGGGCGGCCCGGCTGCTCGCCGCCGCGGGTGTCGCCGTAGGACTTCTTCGGGATCATCACCTTGCGCCGGAAAACGCAGACGACGGTCCCGTCCTGGTTGTAGCCCCGGGTCTCCACGTACACCACGCCGCGGTCATCCTTGGTTTTCGACTCCGTCTTGGACAGGACCGTGGTTTCGCCGTAGATCGTGTCGCCGTGGAACGTCGGGGCGACGTGCTTGAGCGATTCGACCTCCAGGTTGGCGATCGCCTTGCCGCTGACATCGGGGACGGACATGCCGATCAGCAGTGAGTAGACGTAGTTGCCGACGACGACGTTCCGGCCGAACTCCGTCGTCTCTCCGGCGAAGTGCGCGTCCAGGTGCAGCGGATGGTGGTTCATGGTGATGAGACAGAACAGGTGGTCGTCGTACTCGGTGACCGTCTTTCCCGGCCAGTGCTTGTAGACCGCCCCCAGCTCGAACTCCTCGAAGTAGCGCCCGAACTGCATCCGCGTCTCCTGTCGTCGCCTCCTCCCATCTTCCTATGTCTGGTACGGCGTCGGCTTCGCGGGTCCGTTGGTCCACGTGGTCGGGATGCCGTGCCCGGCGGCGGTGGCGAGCAGCTCCCGGGTACCTCCGGGCCAGCTGGTGAGGGTGACCTCGAATCGGCTGCGGGCGTCGGGTTCACCGACGTTCTCCATGCCCACCACGGCCAACGGAGCGCTGCCGGTCGCGCGGGCACCTGCGGCGATGAACAGGGCGTCGATGTCGGCCCGCTCCGCGGCGTTGATGTACTGCCACACGACCGAATGCCAGACGACCGTCACGGTTCCGGGCCGCGGCCAGCCGAGCCGGTGGGCAAGCCAGGGCGCGGCATGGGACCGATCGACGGTGGTCGGGTGGTCCACAGCGATCCGGAGGGCGGCGCGCAGCCGCTCGAGCCGTTCGATCCAGTCAGCCCAGATGTAGGACGTCAGGGTCAGCCGCCCCGCGGCGGTTCCCGGGTCGATCGGCAACGGATCGCAGCCGGCACGTTCGACGATGTCGAGCGGCCGGGCGAGGTCGGCCCGCGGGTAGTTGCGCCACGGCGACTTCAGCCGAAGCTGCGAGTCTGGGTGGCCGAGTACCCGGTTGTCGACGGCGTAGGCGTAGCGGTCGACGTTGAGGTTGAGTCCGGCGCTGGCACCGATGTCGAGCAGGCGGATCGGCAGGCCGGTGCGCGAGGCGATGACCAGCAGCACGCCGACGAGGGCCGCGCACCGGCCGACGTCGTTGGTCTGCACCGGTCGACCGGCGAGGTGGGCGAGGTCGGCGGCGCGCTGGGCCAGCAGCCGTTCGGCAGCGGGCCAAGCCTCCCGCACCGGCGCCATGCCGCCGACGCTGGGGTAGTGCAGGGCCAGTTCGGGGGCGCGCCGTTCGAGCACCATGCGGTGCAGCGCGCCCATGAGCCGCAGCGGCGGGACGCTCGTCGGCGGATCGTCCCGGTACCGGTGCATCACCGCGGCCGTCACACCGCCGGCGTCGAGGTCGTCGGCCATCGCGGCGAGCAGCGTCGCGTACAGCGGCGAGCCGGGCAGACAGTGCCGGGCCTGCCGCCGGAACTGCTGCGACAGCGGGTGCATCACGCACCTCGCTCAAGGTGGTTGATGAGCGCCTCAGTCATGCATCCCCCGCGCACTCGAGCAACACCGCCCTGACCGCCGCGCTGCCTCCGTCGGCCCTCGACCGGATGATGTTAGGTGGCCTGGCTGACCAGCGCGACGGTCCGATGTAGCCGCATCCCCGGGCATGGCCGCCCCGACAGCTCCGAGGCGAAGTTCACGCAGTGACCGAATGCCGGATCGCCCGCAGCGCGGCGGGAATGGCGTCGACGACGTCCATCGCGATGATCGGGGCTCCGGTGTCGGTGGTAACCGGATCGCGCGCCCCTGCAGCGTGTGCACCGGCGACGCCGTGCACGTACGCCGCCGCTGCCGCCGCTGCTGTCGGCTCCCCACCGGCGGAGAGGAACGCGCCGATCAGGCCGGAGAGGACGTCACCGGTACCGGCAGTCGCCAGCCAACCGCTGCCGGTCGGATTGACCAGAGCCCGCCCGTCCGGTGCAGCCACTATCGTCGCATGCCCCTTGAGCAGGACCGTCGCGCCGATTTCAGCCGCTGCCCTGCGCGTGGCACCCAGGCGGTCCTCCCCGACCGGGCCGAAGATCCGCTCGAACTCGCGGTCGTGCGGAGTGAGCACCGTCGGCGCCGCGCGGTCCCGCACCAACTCCGGCATGGCCGCCACCACGGTGAGTGCGTCGGCGTCGACGACCACGGGCAGCTCCGTCCCGAGCACCTCGGCCACCAGGCTGCGGGCAGGCCCGTCGGTGCCCAGACCAGGGCCGATCACCCAGGCCTGCACGCGGCCGGCGTCGGTCGGCCTTCCGTCGCTGACCACCGCCTCGGGCCACCGAGCGCGCACGCCGTCCGCCGCGCTGCCGGCGTACCGCACCATGCCGGCCTTTGCCCGCAACGCTCCCCCGACGCTGAGGATAGCTGCGCCCTCGTAGGCTGCCGAGCCGGAGACGACGCCGACCACCCCGCGGCTGTACTTGTCGTCGCCCGGGCGCGGAACCGGTAGGAGCGCGGCGACGTCGGCCGACTCCAGCACCACGGCTACCGGCTCACCGAGATAAGGCCCCAGCCCGATGTCGATCACCTCGATCCGTCCGCTCTGCCGCACACCCGGGCCCGCGACGAGACCCGGCTTGAGACCACCGAACGTCACAGTGCTCGTCGCCAGCACGGCCGCGCCGGCCACCCGGCCGGTGTCCGCGTCGACGCCGCTGGGGACGTCCACCGCCACCACCGGGCACCGCAGAGTCGCGGTGAGCGCGTCGGCTGGCGATCGCAGCGGGCCGTGGCCTCCGATGCCCACGATGCCGTCGACGACGAGATCCGCGCGGGCGAGCCGTTCCGGCGCTCCGTCCGCCGTGCCCACCGTTCCTCCCGCCCCGGCCAGGGCCAGTAGGCCGCGCGGGTGAACGCGATCGGGGGTGAGCAGCACCGCATGCACCGCAGCCCCCCGGGACAGCAGCTGTACGCCGGCGTACAGCGCGTCTCCCCCGTTGTTCCCGGCGCCGACCAACAGAACCACGCGGGCGCCGTACGTCCGACCGAGCAGCCGTCCACAGTGGACGGACAGGGCGTACGCCGCCGGCTGCATGAGTGCATCCGGGCCGGTACTGGCGATGGCTTCGGCCTCGGCAGCGCGGATCTGACCGACGGACCAGACGCTCTTCACGACTCTGCCACGACGACGGCGGAGGCGATGCCGCCGTCGTGGGACAGAGACACGTGCCAGCTGGCCACTCCCAGCATCGCCGCCCGAGCGGCCACGGTCCCGACGACCTCGAGCCGTGGTTGCCCCTGTTCGTTGACCTGAACCTCAGCGTCGTGCCAGCGCATGTTGCCCGGCGCGCCCAGCGCCTTGGCGAGTGCCTCCTTGGCCGCGAACCGGGCAGCCAGGGACTCCGGCGTACGTGGGTGCCCGGTCAGGGTGACCCGCTCTGCAGCGGTGAAAAGCCGGTCAGCCAAGGCGGGCGTCCGTTGGAGTGCCGCGGTGAAACGGTCGATGGGTACGACGTCGATTCCGACGCCCACGATCACTGGGCCGCCTATTCGACGGTGACAGACTTGGCCAGGTTGCGCGGCTGGTCCACGTCGTTGCCGCGGGCATCGGCTATCTCGCACGCCAGCACCTGCAACGGCACCGAGGTCAACAACGGGGCGAGCAGGGTGGGCGCCACCGGGACCCGGATGACGAGATCGGCAAAGGCGTTCACGGCGTCGTCACCTTCCTCGGCGATCACGATCATCCTTCCGCCGCGGGCCCGGACCTCCTGGATGTTGTTGACGACCTTGCCGTGCATGATGTTGCGTCCGCGCGGAGAGGGAACGATCACCACGACCGGTGTCCCGTGGTCGATCAGCGCGATCGGGCCGTGCTTCAATTCGCCCCCGGCGAAGCCCTCCGCGTGGATGTAGGCCAGTTCCTTGAGCTTCAGCGCACCTTCGAGTGCGATCGGATATCCGACGTGCCGCCCGAGAAAGAGCACGGTCGGCGCCGTTGCCAGGTCGCGGCCAAGTTCGCGCACCGGCTCCATCGTCGCCAGGGTCTGCTCGATCAGCGCCGGCATGCCGCGTAGTTGCGCCACGATCGCGGCGACCTCATCGCCGTACTTCACCCCGCGCACCCGGGCCAGATACAGCGCGACGAGGTAGCAGGCGGTGATCTGAGCGAGGAAGCATTTCGTCGACGCAACCGCCACCTCGGGACCGGCGCGCGTGTAGAGCACCGCGTCGGACTCGCGCGGCATCGTCGAGCCGTTCGTGTTGCAGATGGACAGGATTCGAGCCCGCTGCTCCTTGGCGTGCCGTAGCGCCTTGAGCGTGTCCATCGTCTCGCCGGACTGGCTGATCGCGATGACCAGCGTGGAACGGTCGAGTACCGGATCGCGGTAGCGGAACTCGCTGGCGAGTTCCACCTCGCAGGGGATCCGGGTCCAGTGCTCGATGGCGTACTTCGCGACGAGGCCGGCGTGGTACGCCGTACCGCAGGCGATGACGAAGATCTTGTCGACGTCGCGCAGGTCCTCCTCGGACAGGCGAACCTCGTCCAGGACGATGTCCCCGCCGGCGCTGAGCCGGCCCCGCAAGGTGTCGGCGACGGCAGCGGGCTGCTCGGCGATCTCCTTGAGCATGAACCATGCGTAGCCGCCCTTCTCCGCGGCGCCGGCGTCCCAGTCGACGTGGTACTCGTTCCCCTCGGCGGGATGGCCGTCGAAATCGGTGATGTTGATGCCGCGTTCCCGGTCGATCTCGACGACCTGGTCCTCGCCAAGTTCCAGGGCGTCCCGGGTGTGGGCGATGAACGCCGCGACGTCGCTGGCGAGGAAGTACTCACCGGTACCGATGCCGGCGACCAGCGGGCTGCTCCGTCGGGCACCGACCACGGTGCCGTCGTGGTCGCGGTGGACAGCCACGAGCGTGAACGCGCCCTCCAGCCGGCGGCACACCACACGCATCGCGGCGGCGAGCCGGTCCGGCCGGTCGGGCAGGTCGGCGTACGCCCGGCTCAGCAGGTGGGCGGTGACCTCGGTGTCGGTTTCGGAGACCAGCTCGGTGCCGGTTCGTTCGAGTTCGTCGCGCAGCTCGGCGAAGTTCTCGATGATGCCGTTGTGGACGACTGCCACGTCACCGTGTTCGCTCACATGCGGGTGCGCGTTGACGTCGTTGGGTGCGCCGTGGGTGGCCCACCGGGTGTGCCCGATCCCGGCCGTCGCCGGCGGCAGCGGAACCTCGGCGAGCGACTTCTCCAGGTTCGCCAACTTGCCCGCCCGCTTGTCGGTCGCCAGACCCTCGGCGTTGACTATCGCGACACCGGCGGAGTCGTAACCGCGGTACTCCATCCGTCGCAGCCCTTCGACCACCACCTCGAGCGCGGATTGCTGGCCGACGTACCCGACGATTCCGCACATGTCAGACAGGGTAGTCGCGAGGCACGCCCGCACGACGCGAGCTGACCGGCGCGTACGCAGCTGCCGCCCGCGATCGCCTACGCTGCCTGGATGGCTGCAGCACCGTCTGCATGGCTGCGCTGGGGACCGACCGTCGCCATCGTCCTGGTCTTCCTCGCTCTGGCCATCATGAGTCCCGAGACACTCCTCGTCACGGCGAAGAACCCGTTGGCGTGGCTGTTCATCGCCGTCGTGGTGGCAGTGTCGGCCGGAATCACCCTGATCGGCACCAGAGTGTTCCACCGCCCGGTGTTGGCCCGGACCCTCGCTCTGATTCCGGTGGTGGCGGCGCTCGTGTGGGGATTTCGGCCGGCGTTCGTGGACGAGAGGATCAACGATGCCGCACCAGCCGGCTTGTCGTCGGCTTCCTCGTCGCCGGGCACGACACCCGGGACCACGACCCCAGTTGCGACCCCAGCGACTACGACCCCAGCGACTACGACCCCAGCCACTACGACCCCAGCTGCGACCCCAGCTGTGACCCCAGCGCCTACGTCAGCGTCGCCCCCCGCACCGACGCCGTTCGACCTGGGCTCCGGGTCGATCCAGTCCCTGGACTACCAGGCCAGCGGGTTGGGCCGGCTCATCCAGGTCGCCGATGGCGAGCTGCTTGTCCGTTTCGAAGGGCTCGACGTGGAGAACGGGCCGGACTACGTCGTGTACCTGGTGCCGGGCACCGACCAACGCGCTCCCGGCGACGGCGTCTTCCTGGGCGAGCTGCGCGGCAACCAAGGCGACCAGAACTATGTGGTTCCGGCCGGTACCGAAGCCGGCGGGCCGCAGACGATCCTGATCTGGTGCCGCACCTTCGCCGCGCCGGTCGCCAACGCCTCCGTCGGCTGACCCGCTGACCTTCGGGTCAAGCGACGGCGACGACCTCGGCGAGCTTCGTGGCGATCGCGTCGGCCTGGTGCTGGGTCGGCGCCTCCACCATCACCCGGACCATGTGCTCGGTCCCGGATGGCCTGAGCAGGATCCGGCCGCTGTCGCCGAGCTCGTCCTGCGCGGCGTTGACCGCTTCTGCGACCTCGTCGGAGGCGGCCACGGCCAGCTTGTCGCTCACCTTGACGTTGATAAGCACCTGCGGCAGCCGCTGGACAACGGCTGCGAGTTCCCCCAGCGTCCGCCCGGTCGCGGCCATCCGGGCCATCAGCTGCATTGCGGTGAGCAGCCCATCACCGGTCGTCGCGTGCTCCCGGAAGATCATGTGGCCGCTCTGCTCGCCGCCCAGGGACAGATCCTCCCGGTTGAGCTGCTCAAGAACGTACCGGTCCCCGACCGGGGTGGTGTGAACCGTGATCCCGTTCGCCCCCATGGCGTTATGCAGGCCCAGGTTGCTCATCACGGTCGCCACGACGGTGTCTTGCCGTAACCGGCCACCGTCTCGCAGTGCCAGCGCACATATGGCCAGGATGGCATCCCCGTCGATCACGTTGCCGTCGCCGTCCACCGCCAGGCAACGGTCGGCGTCACCGTCATGAGCGATCCCGAGGTGGGCTTCGTCCGCGAGCACCGCCCGCATCAACGGATCGAGGTGCGACGACCCGCAGCCGTCATTGATGTTCAACCCGTCCGGCTCGGCGCCGATCGCCGTGACGTGCGCCCCGGCCCGCCGGTAGGCCAGCGGAGCCAGTTCGTACGCCGCACCGTGAGCGCAATCGACGACCACCCGGACACCCTCGAGCGAAAGGTCGATGCTGCTCAGCAAGTGCTCGACGTACTGCTCCGGTCCGCCGAGGAGTGGTCGCACCCGGCCGACCTCGGCACCCGTCGGTCGTGCGAACGGCGTTCGCAAGGCCGCCTCGATGTTGTCCTCGACGACATCGGGCAATTTGTGCCCACCACGCGCGAAGAGCTTGATCCCGTTGTCCGGCATGGGGTTATGGCTCGCCGAGAGCATGATCCCGACGTCGGCGCCGGACCGGCCGGTCAGGTAGGCAAGCGCGGGCGTTGGGAGGATGCCGGCCAGCAGGACGTCAGCGCCGGCACTCGTCAACCCGGCGACGACGGCGGCTTCGAGCATCTCACCGCTGGCGCGAGGATCCCGGCCGACCACCGCAACCGGCCGGTGCAGGGCGTCGGTTTCGGCCAGAACGCGGGCAGCAGCGGCCGCAACCGCAGTGGCCAGTTCTGGCGTCAGATCCGCGTTGGCCAGCCCCCGCACGCCATCGGTTCCGAACAGGCGCGCCATGCGGGGCTCAGCGCTTGGAGTACTGCGGCGCCTTGCGTGCCTTCTTCAGGCCGTACTTCTTACGTTCCGTCGCCCGCGGGTCGCGGGTGAGAAAGCCGGCCTTTTTCAACGCCGGTCGATCCTCCGCGTTCACCTCGATCAGCGCACGGGCGATGCCCAGCCGCAGTGCGCCGGCCTGACCACTGACCCCGCCACCATGCAGCAGAGCTATCACGTCGTACTGGTCCACCTTGTCCAGCGTCACGAACGGTTCACGGATGAGCTGCTGGTGCACCTTGTTCGGAAAGTAGTCCTCTATGCTGCGGCGGTTGAGGGTGAACTGCCCAGTACCCGGGATCAGGCGCACCCGCACGATGGCCTCCTTGCGGCGGCCGACGGTCTGGATCGGACGCGGTCCGCGAAGATCGGTAGTGGCACTCACGCTGTGGCTCTCCTGTGATCCGGTCGCGCGCTGCGCGATCTGAGTGACCGCGTCACTGCGCGACCTGGCTGATCTCGTACGGGACCGGCTGCTGGGCGAAATGCGGGTGCTCCGGGCCGGCGTACACCTTGAGCTTGGTGAGCATCTTCCGGCCGAGGCTGTTGTGCGGCAGCATTCCCTTCACCGCGGTCTCGATCACCCGCTCGGGGCGGATGTCCAGCAGCTCGCCGATGGTGCGCTGCGACAACCCGCCGGGGTAACCCGAATGCCGATAGACGATCTTGGTGTCCCGCTTGTTCCCGGTGAGGGCCACCTTTGCCGCGTTGATGACCACCACGAAGTCACCGGTGTCGACGTGCGGGGCGAACTGCGGCTTGTGCTTGCCCCGCAGCAGGATCGCCGTCTGGCTTGCCAACCGACCCAGGACGACGTCGGTAGCGTCGATCACGTGCCAGTGCCGGGTGACCTCACCCGGCTTGGGGCTGTACGTGCGCACAGAACTGCCTTCTCGTCTCGATGCTGATCGGGCGCCGTCCCACGGAGCAACGGCGGCGACCGGTCACCCGGTCGATGTGGTGAATGCATGGGCAGCCGGAAGCCGACGGACCCGCGCACTGAGGGGCCACGATACCCGGTGTGCCCGAAGAGGGTCAAAGCGGCGTGCTCGTTGCGCGTCAACCAGCCCCTGCCCTGGATCGGTAGGGCGGGCATTCCTTGGCTATTGGATGCGGTTCTGGTCGGCCGGAAACCAGATCCGCATCCGAAAGCAGCCAATCGCGGTGTTCAACGAGGTGCCCGATGGGGCGAACTTTGCTGCTCAGGGAGTCGGCGGCGGTTCCGTGGTACCCGGTGGCTCGCTGCTTCCCGGTGGGGTCGTCGTACCCGGCGGCTCACTGCTACCCGGAGGGGTCGTCGTACCCGGAGGGGTCGTCGTACCCGGCGGCTCCGTCGTACCCGGCGGCTCCGTCGTACCCGGTGGGGTCGTCGTACCCGGTGGGGTCGTCGTACCCGGCGGGGTCGTCCTACCCGGAGGGGTCGTCCTACCCGGCGGCTCGGTAGCACCCGGAGGGGTCGGCCGCGGCGGTGTGTCGCCGGGGATCGGATCGCCCGGGTGCGCGGGATCGGTGACGGGGTCCTCGGGGACGGCGGGTGGTGGTCCGGCCGGCTGCGGCGGCGAGCCGGTCAGTTGGACCCCGTTCGCATAGGCCCCGGCGTAAGCCAGGACAGTATCGACGTAGGAATCGGAATGGTTGTAGCGGAACACCGCAGAGCGCTGGGCGGCTTCCTCGGACAGGTCGCCCGGGCCGGAGCACAGGTAACTCGCCGCGGCCAGTGCGGCGTCGTAGAGGTTGTGCGGGTCCGCGACGCCGTTGCCGTCACCGTCGGCGTCCGGGAAGGCCGACCAGGTGCCGGGGATGAACTGCATCGGCCCGACCGCCCGGTCGTACGTCGTGTCGAAGTCGAGCCGGCCGCCGTCGGTGTCGCGGATCAGCGCCACACCGGGCCGGCCGTCCAGAGCGATGCCGACGATGGGCGGTTGCACGGACCCGTCGTCGGCAGGCCGCCGCCCGCCGTACTGTCCGTGATCGCTCTCGACCCGGCCGATGCCCGCGATCAGCGACCAGTCGATCCGGCAGTCGGGGTCGGCTTCCTCCATGCTGACCGCAGCCGAGCGGTAGGCCTCCAGCGCGACGTCGGGTATGCCGAGGTCGCTGACATCGGAGACGGGGACGGTCGCGTCGGTGGTTGTCGCCGTCGTCATGCCGGGCAAGGCGCCTCGGCCCTTGCCCGCGTTGTCCGGCACCATCGCCCACGGGTCACCGAACCGGTTGGACTGCGCGCCGACACCGACCAGCAGTCCGAACTGGTCAATGGAACCCGCCGGAATCCGATCCGGTGACGCCGCGGCCCCGCTGACCGACGACCCGGCCACGAGCGAGCCGATGGCGAGACCGGCCAGGACACCGACGCCGACGCGCCGCCGGGCTTGCGCGCGTTCCAGCGCGTGGTGGTGTTCCCCGGACAGGGATTCCGGGGGCGCGCCGAGGCGCAGCTGCAGCCGCAACGGCGGCAGCCACTGGATGCGGCGTAGCTCCCTCGGATCTGGACGCACTGCTGATGCTCCCCGAATGGTGGATGTGCCTGGAATGTAGTGTGCGAACCGCCGAAGCACGAGGGGAATGGGTCAACGATTGGGTGAAGACATTCTTATCGTGCCCGGGTCACCCGGCCTTCGGACCAGACCGGCTCGGGAGCTTCGTAGACTTCGCCGTCGGCTCCGAAGACCAGGTAGCGGTCGAACCCCCGCGCAAACCACCGGTCGTGGGTGACCGCGAGCACCGTTCCGTCGTAAGCCTGCAGACCCGCTTCCAGCGCCTCGGCGCTGGCCAGGTCGAGGTTGTCCGTCGGCTCGTCCAGCAGCAGCAGGGTGGCGCCGTCGAGTTCGAGGAGCAGGATCTGCAGGCGGGCCTGCTGACCGCCGGAGAGCGACCCGAAGCTCTGATCGGCTTGACCGTTCAGCTCGTATCGGCGAAGCGCAGCCATGGCCCGCCCCCGATCCATCCCGTCGCGGGCGCCTTCACCGTGCCAGAGGACGTCGGCCAGTGTCCGGTCGAACAGGGCGGGTTGCTCGTGGGTCTGGGCGAACCACCCCGGCCGGACCCGGGCACCGAGCCTGGCGATCCCGGTGTGATCGACCGGATGCCGGGCTAGCAGCCGCAGGAAATGGCTCTTGCCGGACCCGTTGGAGCCGAGCACCGCTACCCGCTCGCCGTAGAACACTTCCAGATCGAAGGGCCGCATCAGCCCGGTCAGCTCCAGCTGCTCGCAGGTGATGGCGCGTACGCCGGTACGCCCACCGCGCAGCCGCATCGACACCTTCTGCTCGAGCGGCCGGTCGGGTGGCGGTCCCGCCTGCTCGAACTTGGCCAGCCTGGTCTGCATGGCGTGATACCGGCTTGCCATGTCCGGGCTGATTTTCGCCTGCTGCTGCAGGGTGCGGACCAGGTCCTTGAGTCGCTGGTGCTCCTCCTCCCAGCGCCGGTGCAGCTCGTCCAGACGCTCGAGCCGCTTCTCCCTCGCCTCGTGATAGGTATCGAAACTCCCGCCGTGCACCCACGTGCCGCGCGCCTCCACCGTCACGATCCGGCTGGCGGTGCGGGCGAGCAGCTCGCGGTCGTGGCTGACGAAGAGCACGGTCTTCGTGCTGGCCTGCAGTTGCGCCTCGAGCCACCGCTTGGCCGGCACGTCGAGGAAGTTGTCCGGCTCGTCGAGGAGCAGGACCTCGTCCGGACCGCGCAGCAGCGCCTCCAACGCCAGCCGCTTCTGCTCTCCTCCGGACAGCGTCCGGATCATCCGGTACTGCGAGCGGTCCAGCGGTACGCCGAGAGCAGCGACCGTCACGGTGTCCCAGAGCACCTCCGCTTCGTAGCCCCCGGCGTCGCCCCACGCGGCCAGCGCTTCGGCGTACCGCATCTGGGTGCGCTCGTCGTCGGTCTCCATCAACGCCAACTCGGCCGCGTCGACACGGTCGCCGGCCGCGCGAACGGCCGGTGGGGCGAGGGACATGAGCAGTTCGCGCACCGTCGTGTCGTCACGCACCGAGCCGATGAACTGCCGCATCACGCCGAGCCCGCCCGAGCGGCCCACCGTCCCCGATGTTGGCGTCAGGTCGCCGGCGATCATGCGCAGCAGCGTCGTCTTGCCCGAACCGTTGGCACCCACCAGCGCCACCTTCGCACCGTCACCGACCCGGAACGTCACGTCGTCGAGCAGGGTGCGACCGTCTGGAAGCACCAGCGACAGGTGCCCGACCTCGAGGTGACCCATGGCAGGACAGTGTGCCCTGTCCACCCGGCGGCGTCTCCCCAGTTCGGACTGGGGGAGACTGGGGGGGTGAAGACCGTCGAGCGGCACCGCGAGGACGTGCTGGCGCTGCTGCCGGTGGGACCGCGGATCGAGGTGGCGCTTGCCGACGCCGCGGGCCTGGTGCTGGCCGAGGACGTGCGCAGCGACGTGGCCCTCCCGCCGTTCGACAACTCCGCGATGGACGGGTACGCCGTCCGACGGGAGGACGTCACCGAGACGCCCACCCTGCTGCCGGTTGCCGACGACATCCCGGCCGGGCGCACGGACGTCGCGGACCTGAAGGGCGGTACGGCGCAGCGCATCATGACCGGCGCGCCCCTGCCGCCCGGCGCCGACGCCATCGTGCCGGTGGAGCGCACCGACGGCGGCACCGACGTCGTGCGCATCGACGTCGTTCCGAACCTGCACGCGCACATCCGCTGGACCGGCGAGGACATCGCCGCCGGTGCCGTCGCGCTCGTCGCCGGCACCGTCCTCGACGCGCCGCAGCTGGGGCTCGCCGCGGCGATCGGGCGGGCGGTTCTGCCGGTGCACCGCCGGCCGCGGGTGGTCGTGCTGTCCACCGGCACCGAGCTGGTCGAGCCGGGTGAACCGCTGCAACCAGGCCAGATCTACGAGTCCAACGGCGTCATGCTCGCTGCCGCGGCGCGGGCGGCCGGCGCGGAGGCTCGGCGGATCCGTTTCGTCACCGACGATGTAGCTGAGTTCCGCGCGGCGATCGAGGCTGCGAGCGTCGGTGCCGACCTACTGCTGACCAGCGGCGGGGTGAGCGCGGGCGCCTATGAGGTGGTGAAGGACGCGTTCACCGGGGCCGGTGTCACCTTCGACAAGGTTGCGATGCAGCCGGGAATGCCGCAGGGCTTCGGGTATGCCGGTTCGGTTCCGGTCATCACGCTGCCCGGCAACCCGGTCAGTGCGTTCGTGTCCTTCGAGGCCTTCGTGCGTCCGCTCATCCGTAAGGCGCTCGGGCACGCGTCGCTGACGCGGCCCGTCGTGCACGCCGTGCTTGCCCAGCCGCTGCGATCCCCCGGCGGTAAGCGCCAATTCCAGCGCGGGCGGTATGCCGACGGCACGGTCCACCTCGTCGGGGGCACACCGTCACATCTGCTGGCCAGCCTGGCGATGTCGGACTGCCTCGTCGTCATTCCCGAGGACGTGACCGAGCTGGACGCCGGCGCCGAGGCCGAGGTGTGGACACTGCGATGACCGAACCTCGACTGTCCCATGTAGACAGTGCTGGTGCGGCGCGGATGGTCGACGTCAGCGCCAAGGACGTCACCGCCCGCACGGCGACCGCGGCGGGAAGGGTGCTCGTTTCGGCCGTCGTCGTCGAACTGCTGCGCGGCAACGGGATGCCCAAGGGTGACGTGCTGGCGGTGGCGCGGATCGCCGGCATCCAGGGGGCCAAGCGAACACCGGACCTCGTGCCGCTGTGCCATCCCATCGCGCTGCACGGCGTGACCGTCGACCTCGCCGTCGTCGACGACGCGGTGGAGATCACCGCGGTGGCGCGCACCGCCGACCGGACCGGCGTGGAGATGGAGGCCTTGACCGCTGTCGCCTGCGCCGGACTGACGGTGATCGACATGGTCAAGGCGGTCGACCCCTCAGCCGCCATCACCGACGTCCGGGTGCTGTCCAAGACCGGCGGCAAGACCGGTCCGTGGGAGCGGGGGCAATGACGCTGCCCGACGGTGCGCGTGCCGTCGTCGTCACGGCGTCCAACCGCGCCGCCGCGGGGGTGTACGCCGACCGCTCAGGCCAGGCCCTTGCCGTGGGATTGCGTGAGCTAGGGCTGGCTGTCGCCGAGCCCGTGGTACTGCCCGACGACCGGGCACAGATCAGCGCCGTACTCCGTGAGGCGGCCACCGCCGGTATCGATCTCGTGGTGACGACCGGCGGCACCGGATGCAGCCCCACGGACATCACCCCTGAGGCGACCCGCGACGTGGTCGAGCGGGATGCGCCCGGCCTGGCCGACGCGATCCGGGCTTACGGTGCACCCACCGTGCCCACTGCGGTGCTCTCGAGGGGGGTGGCCGGGCTGGTGGGCCGGACGCTGATCGTGAACCTGCCTGGCTCCACCGGCGGCGTGAAGGATGGCCTGGCTGTCCTCGGACCGCTGCTGCCGCACCTGATCTCCCAACTGCGCGGCGGCGACCACGCGGACTAGGCGGCCCCGGTGGTGATCCGCTGGGCTCCGGCGTACACGTTCATCGTCTGACCGCGCAGGAAACCGACGAGCGTCATCCCCGACTGCGTCGCCAGCTCGACCGCGAGGGAGCTGGGAGCCGATACTGCCGCGAGGACGGGAATCCCCGCCATCAGCGCCTTTTGGGTCAGCTCGAACGAGGCCCGACCCGACACCAGTAGCACGCAGCTGGTCATTGGCAGCTTGTCCTCGCGCAACGCCCAGCCGATCGCCTTGTCGACCGCGTTGTGCCGGCCGACGTCCTCCCGCAGGCAGAGCAGCTGGCCGTCAGCGGTGAACAACCCGGCCGCATGCAGCCCGCCGGTGCTCTCGAAGACCCGCTGCTGCTCGCGCAGGCTGTCCGGCAGTCCACTGAGGACAGTGCTGGCGACGGTTGTCGGATCAGCGGCAACGTCGTACGCCGACAGCGTTCGGATCGCTTCGATACTCGCCTTTCCGCACACGCCGCACGAACTCGTGGTGTAGAAGTTCCGCTGCAAGGAAAGTTCCGGCGGGGCGACGCCCTCGGCGAGCGCGACGTCGATCACGTTGTAGGTCTGCCTGCCGTCGTCGTCCTTGCCGGCGCAGTAGCGCATGGTTGTCACCGAGTGCAGATCTGCGACGACTCCTTCAGTTGCGAGAAACCCGTGCACCAGATCGAAGTCGTCGCCGGGGGTCCGCATCGTGACGGACAGCGGTGTGCCGTCGAGCCGGATCTCCAGCGGTTCCTCGGCGGCGACGATGTCCATCCGTCGCCGTACCGTCTCGCCGTCGATGCTCACGATCGAGCGCCGGCTGGTGACCCTGCCCATGACGCCAAGGTTACGCGGACGCGCGACTAACGTGGCCTGCGTGAATCCGCCGTACGCCGCCGTCGTGCTGGCCGGTGGCGCGGCCCGGCGGCTGGGTGGACAGGCCAAACCGGAGCTCCGCCTGGGCGGCCGCCGGCTGCTGGAGCTCGTGCTGGCTGCGGTGCCGGATGCCTGTCCTCGGATCGTCGTGGGTCCCCCGATGGAGTTGCCGCCGGGTGGCCGGCTCGTTCGCGAGGAACCGGCCGGCGGCGGCCCCGTCGCCGGGCTTGCGGCCGGCCTCGCCGAGCTGCCCCCGGACGTCGGGTTGGTCGCGGTGCTGGCGGCCGACCTGCCGTTCCTGACCGATGCGGTGATCGCCGGCCTGCTCGACGCGGTGGCCGCCGCTGCGGTGGCCGACGGTGCGGTACTGGTCGACGGCGACGGCCGCGACCAGCTGCTGATCGGCGTGTGGCAGGTTCCGGCGCTGCGCGGCGCTGTGGCAGACCTACCGACCACCGAAGGTGCCTCGATGCGGGCGACCATTGCGGGACTGGACGTTGTACGGGTGTCGTGGGATGTTCCGGCGGGTACGCCGCCACCGTGGTGGGACTGCGATAGTGCAGCGGATCTGCACCAGGCGAAGGAGTGGTTGAGCGTGAGTGAACTGCAGGAGTGGACCGACCGAGTAGTCGCCGAGCTGGGCCTGCCCGAGGGGCTCGATCAGGACGAGATCGACCTCATCCTCGATCTGGCCCGCGACTCGGCGCACGGGGTGGCCAGACCAGCCGCGCCGCTGACGACATACCTGCTGGGTCTGGCCGTCGGGCGCGGCGCCGACCGCGACGAGGCGGTCGCCCAGATCACTGCCCTTGCCCTGGACGAGGGCTGACGTCCA
>JACCZY010000048.1 GCA_013695685.1 Geodermatophilaceae bacterium
CAGAGCCCCAGCGGCATCGAACTTCGCGGCCCGCAACGGTGGCGGGTCAAGGCGAACTGGAAGATCGGCGCCGAGAACTTCGCCGGCGACATGTACCACACCCCGCAGACGCACACGTCGGTGGTGGAGATCGGCTTGTTCCGTGAGCCCAAGGCCGAAAAGCGCAAGGACGGCTGCACGTACTGGGCCGGCAACGGCGGTGGTACGACGTACAAGCTGCCCGAGGGGGATCTCGAGGAACGGCTGCGGTACGTAGGTTACCCGCAACAGATGATCGACCGGATGAAGCAGTCGTGGTCGGCCGAACAGCGCAAGGTCGTGGGCGAGGACGGGTTCATGATCTCGGCCGCCACGGTCTTCCCTAACCTCAGCTTTGTGCACAACTGGCCCCGGGTGGCCGACTCCGACGACGTGTTGCCCTTCATCTCGGTCCGCCTGTGGCAGCCGATCAGCGAGAACGAAACCGAGGTCTTGTCCTGGTTCGCCGTCGATGCGCAGGCGCCGCAGGAGTTCAAAGCACTGTCGTACAAGGCCTACCTGATGTGCTTCGGCAGCACCGGGATGTTCGAGCAGGACGACGTGGAGAACTGGGTCTCGCTGACCAACACCGCCGCCGGTTCGATGGCTCGGCGAATGCGGCTCAACAGCCGGATGGGAATCCTGGCCGACGGCAATGAGGTTGTACCGGCGCTGACGGCCGAGCAGTTCGCCGGTCCAGGCACCGCGCACACCGGTTACAGCGAGTACAACCAGCGTGAGCTGCTCTCCCGCTGGGCTGATCACCTTGAGCGCCCGGTCACTGCGGCCGTCGCTCTCGACGTCGGTAGCAGCCGCGAGCCTCGTGCGGCCGCGCCCAACAACGCTAGGGAATCCCCGGATGACCCGCCGGTGTTGGAACACGTCCCCTCTGAGGACACCGCCGAGGTGACCGGCGCGTGAGTACACCGCCCACACCTACGCCGACGCACTCCTCGCGCTCGGTCCTGGGCGCGCACGCCTCGCGAATCCAGCGGACGGGGCTCACACTCCCCTTCGATGACCAGCGACACCTGCAGGCCAACCAATGGCTCGTCGACGAGGCATACCTGCTTGATGCCCAGGACTACGAGCAGTGGTTGGAGCTGCTGACCGACGACATCCACTACGTGATGCCGGTGCGGGTGACCACCGCGCTCGGTTCCGGCTTCGACACCTCACCGGGGATGGCGCATTTCGACGAGGACAAGTACTCGCTGTCCCGTCGCGTCGCCCGGTTCCTCACCGAGCACGCCTGGACCGAGGACCCTCCATCGCGGCTGCGTCATCACCTGTCCAACGTGCGGACCTTCGCCACCGACGACGAGAACCACCTGGTCGTCGAGTCGGCGACGCTGTTGTTCCGAAGCCGCGGCGACGTCCGCGAGTCGTCGCTGATCTCGGCGTGCCGTGAGGACCTGCTCCGCTGTGCCCCCTCCGGAACGGGTTGGCAGTTGGCCAGGCGCACGATCATGGTCGACGAGTCGGTCATGCGGATGCAGAACCTGGCGATCTTCCTGTGAAACTCGAGCGGGAGGGCGAGGGCGCGGACGAGCAGGCGACCGTGCGGGCGGCTCGGGAGCGCACCGAACTGATCGCGGCGACCCGCGGCGAGCCGCTGAGCATCGGCAACGAGTTCTCCGAGATCCGGGTCCGCCGGGTGGAAACCCGCAATGGGGCGCGGCTGCTCATCGAATCACCGCGCTCAGGCCAGTGGGTCGCGCTGTGCCCGTTGGAACTCGAGGCGTTGACCTGGCAGAACACCGCGACCTTCTCCGCGATGATCGGCAACCCGTTCGGCCCGCTCGTGGCCGAGGAGGACGACGCGGGGGACCAAGGATGCGGCACGGAGGAATCCACGTGAGCGGCTGGTTGGATGGCCGCCGCGCTCTCGTCGTGGGCGGGGGATCCGGGATCGGCCGTGCGGTCGTCGACGCCTTTTCCGAGGAGGGCGCGCGCGTGGCCGTCTTGGAGCGTGACGTCGACAAGTGTGCGGCGCTCATCGAAGCACTGCCCGAGGTCCCCGTCACGGCCGGCGATGCAACGACCCGCGAGGCCAATGACGAAGCCGTGGCTGCCACGATCACGGCCTTCGGCGGGCTCGACGTGCTGGTCAACTGCGTCGGCATCTTCGACTTCTATCGGGGCCTGATGGACCTCGACGCCGACCTCATCGACGAGGCCTTCGACGAGATGTTTCGAACTAATGTCAAGAGCCACCTGCATTCCGTGCGCGCGGCCTTGCCGGCGCTGCGCGACTGCAAGAGCCGGGGTTCGCCGGGCGTCGTGCTGCTCACCGAGTCCACGTCGGCCTACTACGCCGGCCGTGGCGGCGTCCTCTACGTGTCGTCGAAGTTCGCCGTACGCGGCCTCGTCACCGCGTTGGCGCACGAACTCGCCCCGGACGTGCGCGTGAACGGCGTCGCCCCCGGCGGCACCCTGAACACAGACCTACGCGGGCTGCACACCCTGGGCCTGAACAGCTTACGACTCGACGACACCCCTGGGCGCGAGGCCGAACTCGCCGGCCGGGTGCCACTGCAAGTTGCTCTGTCGGGCAAGGACCACGCGTGGAGTTTCGTCTTCCTCGCCTCCGAACGCTCCCGGGGCATCACCGGCGGCGTCGTTCACCCGGATGGCGGGATCGGGGTCAAGTCATAACCGTCGCCCAGGGCGGCCGAACGAGGACGAGGGGATGGGATTGTGGCCGTTGTGAAGGCCGACTTCGAGACCTGTCAGGGATACGCCAACTGCGTGATGGCGGCGCCCGAGGTCTACGACATCGATGACGAGGGCACCGTGGTCCTACTCAAGGAGGAGATCACCGACGAGGAGCGCGCCAAGGTCGACGAGGCCGTCAACAGCTGCCCCGTATCGGCATTGTCGGTCGAGGACGCGTGACGGCGTCGGTCGTCATCGTGGGTTCGTCGGTGGCTGGCGTACGGACCGCACAGGCGCTGCGCCGGGGGGCCTACGAGGGCCGGATCGTCCTCCTCGGCGCCGAATCCGAGCTGCCCTACGACAAGCCGCCGCTGTCGAAGCAGTTCCTCGCTGGTGAGTGGCCGGCTGAACGGGTTGCGCTGCTGTCCGCCGAGGCAGCCGAGCAGGCCCGGATCGAGTTGCAGCTAGGCGTCGCCGCCGACCACCTCGATGTCGCCGAGAGGCAGGTGGTCATGGCCAACGGGAAGCGGATCGGCTACGACGTCGTCGTGCTGGCAACCGGCTCGCAGGCCCGCCCTTCGCCGTGGGTCGCGGAATCCGGCCTGCACGTCCTCCGCACGATCGCCGACAGCCAGGCGTTGGCTGCCGACCTGGCCCGGGACGGTCCGGTAGTGGTGGTCGGGGGCGGCTTCATCGGAGCCGAAGTCGCCGCCACCGCACGTTCCCTCGGGCGTGAGGTCACCATCGTCGATCCGCTCGAGGTGCCGGTCGGGCGGTTGCTGGGCCGCGAGGTCGGGTCGATGTTCGTCGACCTGCACCATCGCAACCGCGTCGCAACGCACTTCGGGACTGGCGTGAAGTCCGTCGAAGGTCGCGCCGGTCAGCTGACCGTGCGTCTGACCGACGGACAGACATTGACAGCCGCCACCGTGGTGGTGGGAATCGGCGCACTGCCCAACGACAGCTGGCTGGCCTCCTCCGGATTGCTGGTCGACGACGGTGTGGTGTGCGACGAGTACTGCCGGGCGGTGAACGCGCCCGAGGTCTTCGCTGTCGGGGACGTCGCAAGGTGGATGCATCTGGGCTACGGGGAGAGCTGTCGGGTCGAGCATTGGACCAACGCGGTGGATCAGGCCGCCTGCGTCGCGCATAACGTCTTCCACCCCGAGGCCCTGCGCGCCTACCGGCCCGTCGAGTACGTCTGGAGCGACCAGTACGACTGGAAAATACAGATCGTCGGCCGCCCCACGCGAGCAACCAGCCATTGCCTGATCGGCGACCTCGGCAGGCCCTCGGCTCGTGCCGCCGGTAAGCCTCGGGCGGTGGCGCTGTACAAGGACGACTCGGCCCAGTTCACCGCGGCAGCCATCGTCAACTGGCCCAAGGCATTGGTTACCGCTCGCAGGCTCCTCGCGGTCGGGAGCAGCTTCGACGACGCGCTCAGTCAGCTGGAGCAACTCGCCGGCCCGCGGATGGAGCCAATCTCGTGACCCACCCCTCGGCCGAGTTGGGGGTGCTGCGTCAGGAGATCGCCGAGGCGTGCCGGGTGCTCGCCGCGCGTGGCCTGGCGGACGGGATCCTCGGTCACATCAGCCTGCGCATCGACCGGCAGCGTCTGCTGGTCCGCTGTCGCGGTTCGGCGGAACGCGGACTCGACGCCACCGTCGCTGCCGACATCCACCTCGTCGATCTGGACGGTGCAGCCGCCGGCCCTGGTGAACTGGAGGGCGGCTGGTCGGTGCCTGCTGAACTCCCGTTGCACACCGAGGTGTTGCGTACCTGTCCCGATGTGGCCGCGATCGTGCACGCCCACCCACCGTCGGTCGTCGCAGCCGATCTCGCTGGCATCGCGATCCGCCCGATCTTCGGCGCGTTCGACATCCCCGGGACCCGACTGGCCCAGGGTGGCGTGCCGGTGTATCCCAGAGGCGTCCTGATTCGAAATCGCCGTCTGGCCACGGAGATGGTGCAGGCAATGGGAGATCGGCCGGTCGTCATCCTGCGGGGGCACGGCGTGACCAGCACCGGGTCGGGCGTTGCCGAGGCGGTATTGCGGGCGATTTCGATCGATACGATCGCCGCGTTGTCCCTGCGCATCATCGCCGCGGGGGGAGTCCTGGCCGACCTCCCGGCTGAGGACTTTGCAGAACTGCCCGATTTGGGTGGCGCTTTCAACACGGCGACCGCATGGCGCCACGAGGTGGCGCGTCTCGACCGTAACCTCACGGCATGAGCGCGACGCAAGCCTTCCCCACCACTCCGGAGTACGGCGCGGTGCCGCAGTACCCGATCGAGTCTGTGGACAACGCGCTGAGGGTGCTGGTGCTGCTCGGGGAGCGACCGCAACTGCGGCTCACCGACGTCAGCCAGTATCTCGGGGTCGCGTCGTCCACTGCGCACCGGGTGCTGGCAATGCTGTGCTACCGCGGGCTGGTCCGCCAGAATGCGGCGACCCGCAGCTACGAGCCCGGACCGTCCCTCGATCATCTCGCCTTCGGCTTGTTGCGGCGGCTGGACGTGCGGTCACGAGCTCGCCCGACCCTGGAGAAGCTCAACGCCGATCTGCAGGAGACGGTGCACCTCGGCCGACTCGAGGGGGGCGATGTGCACTTCATCGACTCCATCGAGAGCACCCGGGCACTGCGCGTGGTCAATCGACTGGGTCGCTCCATGCCTGCTCATTGCACGTCCACCGGAAAGGCGTTGTTGGCTACCTTGTCCGAGGAGGAGTTGCTGGCTGTCTATCCCGACGAAGAACTACGTCAGCTGACTCGGCACTCGATCGGCACGCGTACCGAGCTGATGGTGGCGTTGGCGGAGATCCGTCGCCGCGGTTATGCCACCAGCCAGGAGGAGAGCGAGGAGGGAGTTCAGTCCCTAGCGGTCTCCCTGCGGGCATTGCGCTCCCCGCGGCTGGCGTTGTGCGCATCCGTACCCATCAGCCGGATGACTGCGTCCACCCGCAAGACTATTCGGGAGCACCTGATCGAGTCTGCCGAGGCCATCGACCAGCTTCTGCCCTAGACCGCTCAGGCGAAGGGAAGGCCGACGTAGTTCTCGGCCAGGCTGGTGGCCGCGGCCGTGCTGCCGGCGATGTAACGCAGCTGGGACAACGCCAGCTGCTCGTCGAACTCGTCGCCGGTGCTGTGCAGCATCGATGTCATGAACCAGGAGAAGTGCTCGGCTCGCCAGACTCGGCGCAGTGCGGTGTCGGAGTAGGAGTCGGCGAGATCGGCCCGGCCGGTTCGAAGCAGTGCGGTGAGCGCCCGGGCGAGCAGGCTGACATCGGCGATCGCGAGGTTCATCCCCTTGGCCCCGGTCGGTGGCACGATGTGTGCGGCGTCCCCGGCCAGGAACAGCCGGCCGTGACGCAACGGCACGGCGACGAAGCTGCGCATCGCGGTCACCCCCTTGTCCAGTACGTCTCCGACGTTGACGGTCCCCCTCCCATCCACTGCGAGCCGTGCTGTCAGCTCCTCCCACACGCGGTCATCCGGCCACTGCTCGACCGTCTCGTCGGCGCCGACCTGCAGGTACAGCCGGGTTATCTGCGGCGAACGCATGCTGCACAAGGCGAACCCGCGCGCGTGCCGGGCATAGACCAGTTCCTCGTGCAGCGGCCGAGCCTTGGCGAGGATCCCCAGCCAGGCGAAGGGATACCGGCGATCGAACACTCGCAACCGCGCCGACGGGACCGCGCCGCGGGTGACCCCGTGGAAGCCGTCACAGCCGGCCACGACCGCACAGTCCAGGCGCCGTCCCTCACCTTGGGCGTCGACGTAGGAGACCCAGGGCGCGTCGTCGCCGATGTCGTGCACCGCAGTGTCGGCGACCTCGAACTCCACCTGACCGCCATCGCGGAGCCGGGCCGCCACGAGGTCCTTCACTACTTCCTGTTGCCCGTATACGGTGATCGTCTTGCCGAGGAGTTCGTCGAAGCCGATTCGATGGTCCGCGCCGTCGAAGCGCAGCGAGATGCCCGCGTGGACCAGACCTTCGCGGTCCATCCGTTCGCCTAGGCCGACCTCGCGCAGCAGTTCAGCGGTCGGATGCTCCAGTACGCCGGCGCGTACGCGGCTCTCGACGTACTCCCGGCTTCGGCTTTCCAGTACGACGGATTCCACGCCGTTCAAGTGCAGCAGATGTGACAGCAGCAACCCGGCCGGGCCGGCGCCGACGATCGCGACGTCGGTGCGTGCGTTCATTCCCCCAACACGTCCACCCAGCCGCCACTGCGCCAGTACACGCCGGCGTCTCGGGTCAGCAGTCCTTCGTCGACGAGATAGCGACGCAGCGCCGCATGGTCGGGGTGAAAGGCGGCCAGGATCGCGTTGACCTCACGCTCGGGGTACCGGACGCCCGGTTCGAAACTAGTGACGATGTGCCGGAGCACGATCGCAAGCTTCCCTTGCGCCGTGGGGAAGTGGGTGAGCCGCCCGCCCCGGAAAAAGGCGCGGAGCACCGCCTCATCCGCGGGGTCGACGACACCGAGGTCCTCTGGCCCGGGCGCCGCCTCGCGGGCGGCCTGCTTGAACAACTCAGCACGTAGTCGGTGCGCTCCACCCTCCACAGTGGACACCAGACCCGCCGACTCCAGCCGGCGAATCGCCTTCGCGACTCTGGGCGCCGGCAACCCGCTGACCCTGACGATCTCGTCGAACTCGGCGGCACCCAACGCCAGCGCGGCCACCACACGCAGCCGCTCCGGCTCGGCCAGCAGCCCCACGAGTGCACTCGCCTGCATGGCCCGACGGTAACGTGCGGCCCGTGGCGACGACGTACGAGGACGACCTGCGGCTGGCGCACGTGCTGGCCGACCAGGCCGACTCGCTGACCTCGAGCCGATTCACCGCAGCCGACCTTGCGGTCACGACCAAGAAGGATCTGACGCCGGTCACGGACGCGGACTCCGCGACCGAGGATGTGCTCCGGTCCACGCTTGCCCGAGCCCGCAGTCGGGACGCGGTACTGGGCGAGGAGACGGGCTTCACCGGGCATGGTCCGCGGCGGTGGATCCTCGACCCGATCGACGGGACCAAGAACTTCGTACGGGGCGTACCGGTGTGGGCCACCTTGATCGCCCTGATGGACGGATCGGAACCTGTCGTCGGCCTCGTGTCGGCGCCCGCCCTAGGCCGGCGGTGGTGGGCTGCGGCGGGCACCGGGGCCTGGACCGGCCGCAGTCTCAGCGCCGCCACCCGGTGTCGGGTCTCGCAGGTGGACCGCCTCGCCGATGCCAGCCTGTCCTACTCCAGCCTGTCGGGGTGGGAGGAGCAGGACCGCCTCGACGGTTTCCTCGATCTCACCCGGCAGGTGTGGAGAACCCGCGGATACGGCGATTTCTGGTCGCACATGCTCGTCGCCGAGGGCGCGGTGGACGTCGCCTGCGAACCAGAGGTTTCGCTGTGGGATCTCGCCGCGCTCGCGGTGATCGTGACCGAGGCGGGAGGCACGTTCACCGACCTCGCCGGCCGACCCGGCCCGGAGGGCGGCAGCGCGGTGTCCAGCAACGGGCACCTGCACCAGCAGGTGCTCGAGTTGCTCGGCCAGGACAGTGGCGCCCGCCATGGGCAGTTGCCCGACGGGGACGTCACCGCCGCCTGGTAGGTGAGCGCACGGTGCAGGACACCGCCGGTCGGACGTCCTCGACGTTGTCGCAGTAGTCGTTGCCGTTGCCGCCGTACAGCCGGTCAACGCAGCAGAATCGCAAGCACGTCGGGTGCAGTGAACCGGCGGTCGTACACGGCGTCGTCGTACTGAGCCAGCACACCCAACGAGACCAACTGCGCCACCAAGCCATTGGCCCGCACGTAGGTGACGCCGAGATGCCGCTGAACCTGGCGGACGGTGAAGAATCGGTTGCTCGAACGCGAAGTCGACCAGTCGGAACGCCGTATCGGCCCGCAGCCCAGCAGCGCGCAACATCTCCTTCAGACTCCGTTGGACGCCGAGTAGCTCGGTGAGCCGATGGGACGTGTCGGAGGCCGAGGACTCCAGGCCGCGGGCGAAGAAGCGGAGCCAGCCGTCCCAGTCGCCATGGCTGATCACGCGGCGCAGGCCGTCGTGATACTCCGCGCGTCGGGCCTCGAACCACGGCGAGACGGTCAACGACGGCTCACGGAGCACCCCTGCCTGTTGCAGGTGCAGCACAATGAGCAGCCTGCCGATCCGCCCGTTGCCGTCGTTGAACGGGTGGAGGGTCTCGAGTGAGCCATGCCAGCCGCCACCACGGGGTCGATCTGCCCGTCGTAGTCCGAGCGCATCCAGTCGAGCCAGTCGCTTAGGTCGTGCTCAAGGTCCATACCCGGGGGTGAGGGAACGAACATCGCGTCCTGGATGCGAGCCCCCGGATTGCCTCCGATCATGACCTGAATGCTCCGAACGCGACCGGCTTGGTCGTCGTTGGCGATCGTTCCCCGTACGAGCCGCGAGTGCAGGTCGCGTAGTAACCCGAGGGTCAACTCCCGCCCCTCCTCCACCCAGCGGAAGGCATGCTCCGCTGTCCGCACGTAGTTCAGAACCTCGCGCAGGTCGGCGTCGGGCTGGTCCTCCTCAGCATCGGCCGCCAAGACCTCGGACAGCGGCGCGTAAGTTCCCTCCAAAGCGCTGGTGCTCTGTGCCTCTCGGCGCACGGTCGGCCGCCGCAGCAGCGTCGAATTGGGCAGCAGGCTCGCCGCAGCGTCGAGCCCTGCGATCTCCGCTCGAGCCTTGGCGACGGCCTTGAACGTGATTGCTACGCGTCGCGCTAGCCCAGATCGACATGTGCGTCGGCGAACTGGAGCGGCTCCGGTACGCCGTCGTCAGCGACCGCTCCCACGGCGGTGAGTCCCAACCTTCCTGGTGGAAGCGGAACGATGTCGGCCGGACGCAAGCTGTACGACGAGTGGTCGACGTACTGGCCGGACAGCACCGACGAGCCGATCGCGACGTACTTCAACGACGTGCCGAAGTACGTCATCTCGAGCTCTCTGGAGAACCCGGCCAGGAACAACACGACGGTGCTGCCCGGCGATGCCGACGCGGTCCGCCGACTCAAGGAGAGCATCGACGGCGAAATCGCCATGTCGCGAGTGAATCCCCCCGGCATGTCCGGAGACTCGGTTTGTTGATTACCCGGCCTCGGCGAGGTCGGGGTGTTGACGGTAGTAGGCACTCTCCAACTCGATGGGTGGGATGTCGCCGTTGGTCTCGAACAGGCGGTGGTGGTTGAACCAGTCGACGTAGTTCATGGTCGCTGCCTCGACCTGCTCGACAGTGCGCCATGGGCCGCGGCGACGGATCAGTTCGGTCTTGAACAGGCCGATCACGGTCTCTGCTAGGCCGTTGTCGTAGGCATCGCCTACGGTGCCGACGGAGGGATCGATGCCGGCGGCGGCGAGTCGTTCGGTGAACGCGATCGAGGTGTATTGCGAGCCGGCGTCGTTGTGGTGGACCAGGCCGGCGAGTTCGCTGATGCCCTCGCGGGCGCGGGTCCAGATCGCCTGCTCGATCGCGTCCAGGACGAGAGCGGTGCGCATCGACGTTGAGGCGCGCCAGCCCAGGATGCGGCGGGCGTAGGCGTCGATGACGAATGCGACGTAGACCATTCCCGACCAGGTGCTGACGTAGGTGTAGTCGGCCACCCACAGCCGGTTCGGCGCGGTCGGCGCGAAGTGGCGCCCGACCAGATCCGCGGGCCTGGCCGCCGCCGGGTCGGCCACGGTGGTGATGAACCGTTTTCCGCGCCGCGCCCCGGCCAACGCAAGGTCGTTCATCAAACGTTCCACGGTGCACCGGGCGACTGGGATGCCTTCCCGGTTCAGCTGAAGCCAGACCTTGCGGGGCCCATAGACGCCGTAGTTCGCCTGGTGCACCCGGACGATGTCAGCTCGCAGATCCGCATCCCGCAGCGCGCGCTTTGACGGTGCCCGGCGGGCCGCGTCGTAGTAGGTCGATGGGGCGATCGAAGTGCCGTGCTCGGACAGCACAGCGCAGATCGACTCGACACCCCAACGCAGCCCGCCGGCGCCCACGCGGTGATCCTTGTGCTCGTCAATGAACCTCACGAGCGCAGATGTGGCCGGTCGAGTTCGGCCGCGAAGAAACTCGAAGCTGCCTTGAGGATTTCATTGGCCCGGCGCAGCTCAGCATTCTCCCGTTTCAACCGCTTGATCTCGGCGAGCTCGTCACTGCTCAGCCCAGGCCTGGCACCGG
>JACCZY010000065.1 GCA_013695685.1 Geodermatophilaceae bacterium
GTTCATGGACTTTCTCGAGGGCGCCTGGCGCCAGCCTGACAACGGCCTGTGGGAGATCCGAGGGCCGCGCCAGCAGTTCGTCCACTCCAAGGTCCTGGCCTGGGTGGCTGCCGACCGGATGGTTCGCACGGTGGAGAGCTCCCGGCTGGAAGGACCGGTAGACCGGTGGCGAGCAATGCGCGCCGACATTCACCGGGAGGTCTGCGCCAAGGGGTACGACGTCGAGCGCAACTCGTTCACCCAGTACTACGGCTCACGTGGCCTGGACGCCGCGCTCCTGCTGCTGCCGGTACTCGGATTCCTGCCCGGCACGGATCCCAGGGTGGTCGGCACCGTCGACGCCGTACGCAGGGAGCTGACCGAGGACGGTTTCGTGGTCCGGTACCGCCCGGAGACTGAGGGTGTGGACGGCCTGCCCGGTAGCGAGGGGGCGTTCGTGATGTGCACGTTCTGGCTTGCCGATGCCCTCGCGCTCACCGGCCGCGTGGGCGAGGCGACCGACCTGTTCGAGCGGATGGTGAGCCTTCGCAACGACGTCGGGTTGCTCAGCGAGGAGTACGACCCAGTCAGCGGCCGCCAGCTCGGCAACACTCCGCAGGCCTTCAGCCACGTCGCGCTGGTGAACACCGCCGTACACCTGTCCGCCTAGGTCCGGGTAGTCCGCCTAGGCCCGGTAGTCGGCCTAGACCGAAGGGCGACCGGCCCGGCCGATTGCCCCCCGACGTCGACGCCTAGCCGAGCCGGGCGAGCACAGTCCGCGCCTCGTTGGCGTACGCCGAATCGACGACGACGTCGTAGCGGGTCGCGGCAAGCTGCTGGTGGGAGATGAAGTCACGCTTGCCCCCGGACAGCGCGTGCCCGACAAGGCCGAACACCGCGCCGGCGATCATGCCGAAGAGCAGTCCCCACAGCAGCAGCGCAATGAAGCTGTCGACGCCCGGTGTGAACAAGCCGAGGAACAGACCGATGAGCAGACCGAACCAGGCTCCGCTGGCTGCTCCTGCCATGGCGGCCCGGCCGTAGTTGAGGCGGCCGTAGACCAGCTCGACCAGGCGTAGGTCCGATCCGATGATGGCGCTGCGCTCGACCGGGAACTTCTCGTCGGAGAGGAAGTCCACAGCGCGCTGCGCTTCGGCGTACGCGGTGTAGGACCCGACCAGCTCACGGGCGGCCAGGTTGGGGGTGGGGTTGGCGTTCATCTGCTGCTCCTTTGACGGCGGGCTGCTGCCTGTGAACAACGCGGCAGGTCCTGTCAAGGTCCCCACAGGAGGACCGGAGTATGCCTGCCAGTGGTTACCGTTGCCGGCATGGACCTCGGAGCCTGGAACAGCGCACTGGATGTGGCGACCACCGAGACCATGTCGTTGGTGGTGCTCGGCGTACTCGTGCTGCTGGTCGTGGCAGCGCTGCTCCTCGTCAGCAAGGTGTTCGTCAAGCTCGTCGTGGTCGGGTTGATCGTGACCGTCGGCGTCGCTGTCCACAGTCAGCGGGCAGAGCTGGCAGAGTGTCCACGGACCTGTGCGTGCTCGTTCTTCGGATACGAGTTGGAGATCGGCCCCGAGGTGGTCCACAACGCCTGCCAGGACGTCGTCAGCCGGATTCGGGCCGCGGTTGATTAGCCGCCGCGCGCGGCGATCCACGCCAGCAGGTCCTCCGCCGAGCCGGTGTTGATCACCTGTGCGGGCTCGATCCCGCATTCCTCGGCGCGGGCGCAGCCGTACGGCAGCCAGTCGAGCTGACCCGGCGCGTGGGCGTCGGTGTCGATGCTGAACCGGCACCCGGTTTCCGCGGCCAGCCGCAGCAGCCGACGCGGCGGATCCAGCCGCTCCGGCCGGCTGTTGATCTCCACCGCCACGTCGAAGCGCCGGCACGCCTCGAAGACCATTTCGTGGTCGAACTGCGATTCGGGTCGGCCCCTCCCGGTCACCAACCGGCCGGTGCAATGCCCCAGTACGTCGGTGTGCGGGTTGGCCACGGCCTGCACCATCCGGCGGGTCATCTGCTCGGAGTCCATCCGCAGCTTCGAGTGGACGCTGGCGACTACCAAGTCCAGCCGGCCGAGCAGGTCGTCGGCCTGGTCCAGCGTCCCGTCCTCGAGGATGTCCACCTCGATCCCGGTGAGAATCCGAAACGGTGCCAGCTCCGCGTTCAGCCCGGCGACGACGTCGAGTTGCTCGCGTAGCCTGTCTGCGGTCAGCCCGCGGGCCACCGTGAGGCGGGGGGAGTGGTCGGTCAGTACGACGTACTCGTGGCCGACGTAGCGCGCCGCCTCGGCCATCTCAAGAATCGGGCTGCCGCCGTCGGACCAGTCGGAGTGTGTGTGGCAGTCACCGCACAGAGCGGCCCGCATGCTCTCGCCGCCGGCGGTGACCGGGTCGTCGGCCCCGGCCTGGAGCTTGGCCAGGTACGCCGGCAGCTCGCCGCGTGCTGCCTCCTCGATGACGGTGGCGGTCACCGCTCCGACACCGCGCAGCTCCGTCAGCGTCCCTGCCCCGGCCCGGTGCTTGAGCTCCTGGGGGGACAGGCCGGCGGCGACGCCGGCGGCTGTCCGGAACGCCCGCACCCGGTAGGTTGGCTCGTGCGCGCGCTCGAGCAGGAACGCGATGTGCCGAAGCGCCTCGACCGGTTCCACGCCGCCCATCCTCGCGCAGCGACCGGCCGCCATGTTCAGCAACTACGCTCGGACGGTGCCCACCACGACTGTCGCCCTCGGGCCCGACTGGCTGGACCCGCTGCGGATCATCGAGTCACTCGGGCCCTACGCCCTCATCGGCATCCTGTTCATCGTCTTCGCCGAGTGCGGCCTGCTCGTCGGTTTCTTCTTCCCCGGCGACTCCCTGCTCTTCGTCGCCGGCCTGCTTGTCGCGGCCGGCACGCTGGACACCCCGCTGTGGCTCCTGTGCTTGCTGATCACGGTGTCAGCCGTCCTCGGCAACCTGGTCGGCTACTGGATCGGGCGCAAGGCCGGCCCGCCGATCTTCGAGCGGCGAGACTCACGCCTGTTCAAACAGGAGTACGTGGACAAGACGTTCGCCTTCTTCGACAAGTACGGCGCCCGCGCCATCGTGCTGGCTCGGTTCGTGCCGATCGTCCGGACATTCATCACTGTTATGGCCGGCGTCGGGAAGATGGACTTCCGCCGCTACGTCATCTACTCGACGATCGGCGGGATCCTGTGGGGCACCGGAGTCACCGTCCTCGGCTACTTCCTCGGTCAGATCGAGTTCGTCAACGCCAACATCGAGCTGATCCTGCTCGCGATCGTGTTCGTGTCGGTGCTCCCGATCGCCTTCGAGCTGCTGCGGACGCGCAGCCGCCGCCGGGACCCGCGCTACGACGAGCCGCACGAGCGCGAGCGGGTGCTCCGCGAAGACGTGGCCGAGACCGACTGATGGCCGGTGCCCGATGATGCCCCGATGACGCGGTTGGTGGTGATCGGTGGCGATGCGGCCGGCATGTCGGCGGCGTCGCAGGCGCGGCGAATGCGCGGGCGGGACGAGCTGGAGATCGTTGCGCTGGAACGCGGCGGCTGGACGTCGTACTCCGCCTGCGGGATTCCCTACTACGTCGGCGGACTGGTCGACACCGTGGACGAGCTGATCTCCCGTACGCCGTCGGAGTTCCGCTCGCGGCAGCACATCGACGTGCGGATGCGCACCGAGGCGACCGCGATCGACCTGGACCGCGGCATGGTCAGCACCCGCGGGGTGGACTCCGGTGCGGAGGAGACGCTCGGCTTCGACCAGCTGATGATCGCGACCGGAGCCCGGCCGCTGCGCCCCGACGTACCGGGCCTTGACGCCGGCGGGGTGTACGGCGTGGTGACCCTCGACGACGCCATGGATATCCGCCGTGCCGTCGTCGACGGGAAACCGCGGCGAGCCGTGGTGCTCGGCGGCGGGTACATCGGCGTCGAGATGGCCGAGATGCTGCTCGAACGGGGTCTCGAGGTCACCGTGGTACTCGCCGACCCGCTGCCGCTGGCGCTGCTGGACGAGGACATGGGGGAGCGGGTCTGCGCGGTGATGACAGCGATGGGTATCGATGTGGTCACCTGCTCCCCCGTCACGGGCATCGAGACCGGCGCCGACGGCCGGGTGTGCCGCGTCGTGACGGAGACCGGCACGCACGACGCGGACATCGTCGTACTCGGTTTGGGGGTACGGCCCGACGCCTCGCTCGGGCGGGACGCCGGGCTGGCGGTCGGGGACTACGGCGGTTTACTGGTAGACGAGCGACAAGCCTGCCGGGAGAACGTCTGGGCGGCGGGGGACTGTACCGAGACGATCCACCGGCTGACCGGCAAGCGGCTCAGCGTGGCGCTCGGCACGCACGCGAACCGGCAGGGCCGGATTGCCGGCACCAACATCGGTGGCGGCGCGGCCACGTTCCCCGGCGTACTGGGGACTGCGATCACGAAGGTGGGCGAGTGCGAGATCGGCCGGACCGGTCTGGCTACCCGGGAGATCGAGCAGGAGGGGCTGAGCGCTGATACGACGATCGTCGAGTCGACAACGCGCGCCGGCTACTACCCCGGCGCCGCGTCCATCGTCACGAAGCTGCTGCACGAGCGCGGCACCGGCCGGCTGCTCGGAGCGCAGATCGTGGGCGGGCCGGGATCGGGAAAGCGGATCGACGTCTTCGCCGCGGCCCTGTGGAACGACATGACGGTCGCCGACATCGCCGGCATGGATCTGTCCTATGCGCCGCCGTTCTCGCCGACGTTCGACCCGGTGACGATCACAGCCCGCAAGGCCGCCAAGCGCTGAGAAGTTGTCAGTGGTTTCGCGTCACGGGTGACGCGAAACCACTGACAACCTTCAAGAGACCTGCACGCCCTTCCAGAACGCGAAGCGGTCGGTGATCTCGACGGCGGCCTCGTGCGGCTCCGGGTAGTACCAGGCGGCGTCGGTGTTCTCCTCGCCGTCGACGACGAGGGAGACGTACGACGCCGTTCCCTTCCAGGGGCACACCGACGTCGTGCTGCTCTCGCGCAGGTAGTCGGCGTGCACCGACTCGCGCGGAAAGTAGTGGTTGCCCTCGACGACGACGGTGTCCTCGCTGTCGGCGATGGTCTGGCCGTTCCAGGTGGCGCGTGGCATGGCTGTCCTTTCGCAGGTGCTGGCTGTGTAGGCCTAACAACGGAGACTGCGAGATACTGCCCGGGACCGACGAAAGCCTGCCGCCGTACGGAGGAGCCCGATGCCGATCGCCACACCCGAGGTCTACAACGAGATGCTCGACCGGGCCAAGGAGCAGGGGTTCGCTTATCCGGCGATCAACGTGACCTCCTCGGAGACGCTCAACGCCGCGCTGCGGGGGTTCGCCGATGCCGGCAGCGACGGGATAGCGCAGATCTCGACCGGGGGAGCGGAGTTCCTCTCCGGTACGGCGGTCAAGGACATGGTGACCGGCGCGGTGGCACTGGCTGAGTTCGCGCACGTCGTTGCGGCGAAGTACCCGATCAACATCGCGTTGCACACCGACCACTGTCCGCCGGACAAGCTGGACGGCTACATGCGGCCGCTGATCGCGATCTCGGCCGAGCGGGTGGCGGCGGGCAAGGAGCCGCTGTTCCAGTCGCACATGTGGGACGGCTCCGCGGTCCCGCTCGAGGAGAACCTGCAGCTCGCCGCGGAGTTGCTCGACGCCTGCGCCAAGGCTCGGATCGTCATGGAGGCCGAGATCGGCGTCGTCGGCGGCGAGGAGGACGGCGTCGACAACGCCTTGAACGAGAAGCTCTACACGACGTCGGAGGACTTCCTGCGTACGGCGGAGGTGCTCGGAACCGGTGAGCGTGGCCGCTACATCCTGGCGGCGACGTTCGGCAACGTGCACGGTGTGTACAAGCCGGGCAACGTCAAGCTGCGTCCAGAGATCCTGCGCGACGGCCAGCAGGTCGTCGCGCAGAAGCTCGGGTTGCCGGACGGCAGCAAGCCGTTCGACTTGGTGTTCCACGGCGGGTCGGGGTCGCTGCTCGAGGAGATCCGCGAGGCGCT
Source organism: Geodermatophilaceae bacterium (assembly GCA_013695685.1). GTDB lineage: Bacteria > Actinomycetota > Actinomycetes > Mycobacteriales > Geodermatophilaceae > JACCTY01. Next base: position 6,000 of record JACCZY010000065.1, read on the forward strand.
CGGCTACGGCGTCATCAAGATGAACGTCGACACCGACACGCAGTACGCCTTCACCCGGCCGATCGCGGCGCACATGTTCAGCAATTTCGAGGGCGTACTCAAGGTCGACGGGGAGGTCGGCAACAAGAAGCTGTACGACCCGCGCAGCTACCTCAAGGCCGGCGAGACGGCGATGGCAGCTCGGGTGCAGCAGGCGTGCGAGGACCTGCTCTCCGCCGGTACGTCGATCGCCAGCTGAGCCCGGCCCGGTCCGCTTGATCAACTCGGGGAAATGGTTGCTCCTCCGCCCGAATCGGCAACCACAAGCCCGAGTTGATCAAGCGCGACCCGCGATCCGTGGACTTCGGTGACGAGGTCCAGTGGGAGGCCCAGGGTCGCCAGGTAGTCGCGCACGGTCGATACCTTGGGATCGCCACGCCGTTCCAGCTTCGAGACGTCCGACTGTGAGATGCCGAGCCGCCTGCCGACATCGGCCTGCGTCATCCGGACCTGCCGGCGCAGCCCGGCCAACGTGGTGGTGGCGCGCGGTTCTGTACGAATCCGGGACCGGTCGAGCCAGGCGCGCCACAGCGGTGACGTGCCGTACATCGGATAGGCGTCGACCAGTGCGGCGACGCGTCCGGCTAGCTGCCCCGTCGGATCCTGTGCGACGGCTCTGATCACAGGCAGCCAGTCGTGCAGATCCCCGCGGTCGAGGATGTCCACGAGGGCGGCCGAGGGCAGATCGTCGGTGCTGGTGTCCGCGAGGTAGTCGAGGTGGCGGTGCAGCATCAGGTCGCGCCCGTCTGCTCGGCGAGCCGGTCCAGCATGGTCAGCGCCAGGGCGCGTGACGCGTCGGCCACCGTGGTCCAGTCCTGCCATCGCGGCTGCAGCTGACGGTACGACGCCAGGTCGAGGTCGCTGCGGTCGCCTGGGGCGGGTTCAGCCAGCTGTTTGGCGACCTGGGTGGCGATCCGCCGGCCGCCGGGGCCGCGCTGGTCCTCGTAGTAGTCGTCCAAGCCCAGCAGTACGTCGGCCGCCCGGTGTGGCCCGAGCCGATCCGCGAGGGCGACGACATCGAGGTAGTCGCGGGTGGCGTTGCGGATCAGGCACAGCCAAGCCTTGATGCGGGTGATCTCGGCGAGTGTGGGCACCCGAAGCGTTCCCGCGGGAACGTCGACCTGCTCGACCTCGATCGGCCGGATCCGGATCAGGTTGCGTACACCCGTCTCGACGCCGTCCAGAGATCCGAGGATCAGGACCGGCCGTAACACCCTCGCCGTGACCCAGCCGTCAGAGTCCTCCAATGCCCTGAGTACGTCGTCGTACCGGGAGCGCAGATCCGCCACCACATGGTCGTCATCGAAGGAGACCCGGTGGCCGGCGTGGTACGCCGCCGCCGTACCTCCCACCAGGACCGCGTCCGGCACCAGCTGCTGCAGACGGGCGGCCGCATCCAGCACCTCCGCCCACTCCGCTTCACGCACAGATAGTGATTCTACGCACTACTCGGCTACGGCCGGGCGAGGTCAGTCAGCTCTCCAGGCTCAGGCCGACGAGCATCGGCAGGAGGCCTGGGGAGACTCTGGCTGCACCGCCGCCAAGGCTCGAGACCGCTGTCGCGCAGCCGCTCGAGCCGTCCACCACAACCAGCGCCACCGCCGAGCCGGCAATCCGGAACTCGATCTGATACTGGTTGTCAGTGGCTCGACAGGGGTTGTCGCCGGAATCCGTGACCCGGTCGAGCTCTGCGAGCAGCTCGGAGAGTTCCTGATCGGTAATCGTCTGCACGTTGCTGCCTCGCTGGGCTCTGACGACGCTCACGCTCAGACCCGGTTGAGGGCCAGGTACGACGAACGGTGTCGCCGCAGCGGTTGCCGGTTCCAGGTAGGTCAGGAGCTCCTCTGCCGGAACCCCGACTGCGGTGACCGATCCCCCCGACGCCGGAACGAACACGTTGACGACGGGTGTGTAGCCGTCAGGGAATGGCATTCGGCCGCCGGAAGGACCCCACACCCACACCTGCACTCCGTTGTCGAGCACCGTCTGCACCACCGCGCTGCCGACTCCGGGTGAGACTCCTGACCGTTCCCAGATGTACGGCGCGACGACGTCGCCGTTGCACGGTCTCGCGGTGCCGCCCACATCGGGCACCGAGATCGTCGCCCGATAGAGCACGTTGCCGGTCGACGGGCAGTTGAGGTTGCTCAGGTCGAGCTGGCCATCCGGCTCGGTGGCTGGGAACTCCGTCCATCCCGCTGGCGTTACGGCCAGCGGCGCGGCGAGGGCGCTCACCACGAGTCCGTTTCCCAGTTCACCGGCGCGAGCCTGCTCGGCGGCGGCCGCGGCGTCGGCAGCTGCCTGCTCCGCAGCTTGCACCTCTTCCCGGAGGAGGGCCTCGTCGGGCTGACCGGACTCCCAGCCGGCCGGCCGATCTCCGGGGCCGGCGGCGGGACCGGCGCCGCGGGTCTGCGTGTCAATGACGTTGAGAACCCCGGCGCCACCGAGGAGGACGACGAGACTGGCGGCAACGGTCAGCACGACCGACCGGCGGCGCTCGCGCCGGGCCCGGGCCAGCACAGCCTGCGCCGGATCAGCGGCGGTCGGCGAGAGGTCGCGGACGGCACGCTCGAGCAGGTCGTGGATCGACCGGTCGTCGTTCACTGGCACACCTCGCTGCGCTCGCTCATCGTCTTTCTCCCGTCGTTGCCTGTACGTCTGCCGCTACGTCATTGAGGTCACTGTCATTGAGCAACCTGCTGGTCCGGAGGAACGCCACCGCCCGCGAGGCACGACTCTTGACGGTTCCGGTGGAGCAGCCCAGGCGGTCGGCGATCTCCGCCTCGCTCAGCCCGGCCCAGTACCGCAGGACGAGCACGACCCGCTGCTGGGCGGGCAGGGTACGGAGCGCTTCCAGCACGACATCGGCTTGATCCCTGGCCGCGTAGTCATCGGTCTCGTCCGGCCGCTCGGGCAGCTCCGCGGTCGGCAACTCGCCGCGCCAGCGTCGCCGTACCATCCGCCAGGCCATTCGCTCCATGACGGTGCGGGTGTAGGCCTCGGGCTGCCCGTCGGGATGCAGGCGACCCCATGCCCGGTAGGTCTTGACCAGTGCGGACTGGACGAGATCCTCACCGTGCCCGCGGTCACCGGTGAGCAGGACGCCGTACCGGACCAGGGCGGGGTAGCGGCTGCCGACAAATTCGGAGAACCCCTCCACCGTTTGCCCGCCCCCTGTTACCGCCTGCCCGCCTACCCACTCCGAAGGCCTTGGCCGGCGGGTAGGTTCCATCGGGCAGGATGGCAGCTATGCCACCGACTCCGCGCGTGATGACTGTGACCCGCTCATGACGGGACGGAACCTGCTGGGTGAACCACCGCCGACTCTGCTGCCGGCCCAGCCCGCGATCGCGCAGCTTGTCGCCGAAGGCAGCGA
>JACCZY010000067.1 GCA_013695685.1 Geodermatophilaceae bacterium
TAGCGCTGCAGCGGGACGTAGACGCAGCCGATGATGTCGTCGAAGCGACGTCGCCGGTCCAGGTCCGAGGGCTCGGTCACATCAGTAGTGTGTCCAGCTCGGGCGCCGTCCTTTCATCTATCGCCCGGCGAACATTCTGCGGGAGCCTTCCCACCGCCTGCCGAGACCGAGGGTCCGGCCGGACCCCGACCAGCGCGAGCGCGAATCGAGCTAGAGGTCGATGACGGAGGATGTCCTGCGTTCCGTGGAACTTCGGTGGCGGCCTCATGATCGTCAAGCGGCGATCACGGGTTCATTGTGACTGATGGGGCCGACAGTTTCGGCGGCGACGTGCCGGTCGAGCGCGATCCGTAGCGCGGGTAGGTGCAGGTCGCAGTTGACGCGGCGGCACTGCTTGCCGGCCTCGACCATCGCGGCGGCACACCAGCGCAGCGCCATGTTCCCGGTCTGCCAGTTCTTCACGGTTGCGGGAATGTGTCCGGGCGATGGAGATCATCGACTCGACGCAGTTCGTCGAGCGCAGAGTGCGTGCCAGTGTGGGCGGCACGTCCAGGCGCAGCACGGTCAACGTCTCGGTCAGGCCCTCACGCAGCGACCCGGCGGCGCCGGGACGGGTCCGCTCCAGCTCCCGCGCCAGACCCTCGAGCTGAGCCGCGGCCAGGATCGTGGACTCGGCGTGGTAGGCCGCGCGTATCCGCTTGGTCACCGCCGCGGCGAGGTGATCGGGCAGCTTGTCGGGTGTCCCCGGGATCGCCGGAGCGCGACCGCAAATTCTTCCGCGGAAGAATCGAGAGCCGCGCCAGCTCGACAAGCAAGTCGTGGTCGACTCGGCCGACGGGGATATCCGCCGTCGTGATCGGTTCGGCCCGGCGGGCGCTCAGCGTCTCACCCAGCAGCAGGCATTGAGCCAGCTTGCCAGCGTCCACGTTACGGAGTGGTCCGACGACGATCTTCTCGATGTCGTTCCCGTAGCGTCGATCCCCAGTCAGGAGGCAACCGTGACCACGACACGAGCTGACTACTTCCGTTACCTCGCGTGCGCGACCCACGATGTCTTCCAGGGCGGGATGCCGCCGGACGTGCGGAAGGGATTACTTCCCTGAACGATCGTCTACGTTCCCGGTTTCACTTCACGGTCCCGTCCGGCTGGGTCAACGATCCGTACGGCGTGACCTGGTTCGACGGCCGCTATCAGCTCTTCTTCCAGTTCAACCCGACGGCGCCGCAGTGGACGGCGCGGATGTGCTGGGGACAGACGGAGTCCCCGGACCTGCTCCGATGGTCTGCCCCGCGAATCGCGCTCGCTCCGGGTCCCGACCTCGGCTGCTGGTCCGGCGCGGTGGTCGTGGACGGTGGCCGGCCCACGATCGTCTACACGAGCGTTAGCGACGACAACTGGGACCGTGGCCGGATCATGATGGCCACCGGCGACGCCTCGTTCGGCGCCTGGATCAAGGAGCCGGCGGCCGTCCTCGAGCCGCCGCCGGGGCGGGACGTCCTTCACTTTCGCGATCCCTACCTCTGGCGCACGGACGACGGCTGGTCCATGGTCGTCGGCGCCGGCCTGGAACCGGCGACCGGGGCGGTCCTCGGCTATACGTCGTCGGACCTGCGCAATTGGGAGTACCGCGGTGTGGTGTGCAGCCGTCCAGCGGACCTGACCGAGTCGGTGTGGACGGGCTCGGTCTGGGAATGCCCCCAGCTCTTCGAACTCGACGGCGCCTGGGTCCTGGTCGTGTCGGTCGCGCATCAGGGGCTTACCCGGCATGTCGCGTACTCCGTCGGCGACTTTGACGGGAGCACGTTCACGCCGGTGCGCTGGCACCGGCTGCTGCACGGCGACTCGTCGTATGCGACCACGACGTTCATCGATGCCGCCGGCCGGCGGTGCGCGCTGTCATGGAGTCGCGAGGACGGGCCGGTCGAGGGTCGGGAGTGGGCGGGGGCGTTGTCCGCGCCGCTGGTGCTGCGCCGCGACGGTGACCGCGTGCTCGGTGCGCCGCATCCAGATGTCGACGGTCTGCGTACGGCGATCAGCACCGAGGCGGGGATCGTCCGGCTGGGGTCGGCGCCGTTTCGGCGGGGTCCGGTCGAGGCGCAGAGCGACGTGGTGCTGGCCGGGAGTCTGTCCCCGGCAGACGAACTCGACGTGGCGCTGCTGCAGGGAACCGGTCCGGTACTCACCCTCGCCCTGAGCGGCGACACCCTCACGCTGCGCCGGCCGGGTCGCCCCGACGAGCAGATGCCACTGGGGGTCGCGCCGGACGGCGGCTTCGAGCTCCGGCTGCTGCTTGACGCCGGCATCGCCGAGGTGTTCACTCCCGGCGGCGCGGCCGGCGTACGGATCATTCCCGCGGCACCCATCGGGGAGCTGGTCCTGACTGTGCGTCAGGGCCAGCCCACCGTCGAGCGTCTGGTCGTCTATGGCATGCGGGCTACGGTAGGGGCTGCCAGTCCGGGTCCACGCCGCCCTGGAAGTTCTTGAACGTCAGCTGGGTGACGCCGGTCCCGTCCGCGTTCATCTTCCAGATCTGGGTCCATCCGGTGCGGTCGCTGCGGAACACGATCTGCGTGCCGTCCGGCGACCACGCCGGGTGGGCGTCGATGCCCGCGACGTTCGTGAGCCGCTTCACGTTCCCCCCGTCGGGGTCCGCCGTGACGATCTCGTAGTTCGGCGTGCTGCCTGCGCACGGGAACGTCGCGGACTGACAGACGTCGTAGGCGATCCGGGCGCCGTCCGGGGACCAGTTCGGGTTGGCCTCCTGGAGATTGGGCGTGTCGGTGATCTGCGTCAGCCCGGTGCCGTCGGGGCGGATCGCCCAGATGTCGTGGTCACCGCCCCGGTCGCTGACGAATGCGATCAACTGGCCGTCGGGAGACCACGATGGCTGATCGTTGACGCTGTCCGAGGCGGTGATCTGGCGGGGGTTCGTGCCGTCCACGTCGATGACCGACAGTGGTCCGTCCGCGGTGAACGGAGTCTGTCGAGAGAAGGCGATCTGCGAGCCGTCGGGCGACCAGGCGGGGTACCGGTTCGCATGCCCGGGGTCGTTGGTGATGTTGCGCTCCCCGCGCCGGTCGAGGATCCAGATGTCGACGTCGGTCTGGCTGCTGGACTCGTAGGCGATCGCCCGGCCGGTCGGCGACCAGGCGGGATTGAAGTCGTTCTGGCTGTTGTCGGTCAACTTTCGCTTGCTGCTGCCGTCCGGGAGCATGATGAAGATCTCGGAGTCAGTGGTGATGCCCGTCGGGTGGCTCCAGGCGATGGCCCCGTTGTTCCCGGGGAACGCTGCCTGTGCCGAGGTGGCGGGTAGCGCGAGCGCGACTACGACGGCGGCCAGCGCGGCGCTGCGGACTCTGGGCAAAATGACTGGTTGCACGGCGACCTCCGTCGCTCGACCGGACAGCGCGAGCTGTCCTCCTCCGGCGCTGCCCATGAATCCTGGCACGTCGCCGCTGATGACGGATACACGTCTGACGGCCCCGATCGGTTGCAGTCCGACGCGATCCGATTCGCGGAGCGCCTCGAATCGCCGGGCTCCGGTAGGGCTGGGAGGGTGGAGGCATGCCCAATCGCCTGGCCGCGTCCACCTCGCCGTACCTGCTCCAGCATGCCGAGAACCCGGTCGACTGGTGGGAGTGGACACCGGCTGCCTTCGCCGCTGCGCGCGAGCGCGACGTTCCGGTCCTGCTGTCGGTCGGCTACTCCGCCTGCCACTGGTGTCACGTCATGGCGCACGAGTCCTTCGAGGACGAGGCCATGGCCGCCGTCATGAACGAGTTCTTCGTCTGCATCAAGGTCGACCGCGAGGAGCGCCCCGACGTCGACTCGGTGTACATGGAGGCGACGCAGGCCATGACCGGTCAGGGCGGCTGGCCGATGACGGTCTTTCTCACCCCCGACGCCGCGCCGATCTACTGCGGCACCTACTTTCCGCCTGGGCCGCGGCACGGGATGCCGTCCTTCGGCATGGTCCTGGACTCGGTGAGTGCGGCCTGGCGCGAACGCCGTACCGAGGTCCTCGACGCGGGCAAACGGATCGTCGAGCACCTGACCACACCGAGGTCGTACGGCGGGGCTGCGCCGCTGTCCGCGCAGCTGCTGGATTCCGGCTTCGCCGGGTTACGCGAGTCCTACGACCGGGACGCCGGTGGCTTCGACCGAGCACCGAAGTTCCCGCCCTCGATGGTGTTGGAGTTCTTGTTGCGCCACCACGCCCGTTCCGGCGATCCCGACGCCCTGGCCATGGTGGAGCACACCTGCGAGCGGATGGCCCGTGGCGGCATGTACGACCAGCTCGGCGGTGGCTTCGCCCGGTACTCGGTGGACGGGCAGTGGGTCGTCCCGCATTTCGAGAAGATGCTCTACGACAACGCACTGCTGCTGCGGGCGTACTTGCACCTGTGGCGGGAGACCGGCTCGTCCCTCGCCCGCCGGATCACTGTTGAGACCGCGGATTTCCTCCTCCGCGACCTGAGGACGCCCGAGCACGGGTTCGCTGCCGCGCTGGACGCGGACACCGAAGGGGTGGAGGGCCTCACCTACGCCTGGACCGCGGAGCAGCTGACCACCGTGCTGGGAGCAGAGGATGGCGCCTGGGCGGCGGACCTGCTGGACGTGACAGCAGAGGGCACGTTCGAGCACGGCACCTCGGTGTTGCAGCTGCCGGCCGATCCCTCCGACGTGGACCGGTGGGCCGCCCTGCGGTTGCGCCTGCTGTCGGCGCGGGGGCAGCGGCCGCAGCCGGCGCGTGACGACAAGGTGGTGACCGCCTGGAACGGGCTGGCGATCGCCGCTCTGGCCGAGACCGGCGCCCTGCTGGACAAACCGTCCTATGTGGACGCGGCAGTCGGCGCAGCCGACCTGGTGCTCGGGCTGCACGTCGTCGACGGTCGGCTACGCCGCACCTCCCGCGCCGGAGCCGTGGGCGAGCACGCCGGCGTACTGGAGGACTACGGCGACCTGGCCGAGGGGCTGCTGGTACTGCACCAGGTGACGGGACACTGTCGCTGGCTGGAGACGGCCGGCGCGTTACTGGAGACGGTCCTGCTGCGGTTCGGTCGTGACGACGGCGGATTCTTCGACACCGCGGACGACGCCGAGACACTGTTGCGGCGACCCTACGACCCGGCCGACGGCCCGGCGCCGTCAGGACTGGCGGCTGTCAGCGGAGCCTTCCTCAGCTTCGCCGCGCTGACTGGCTCCACCCGCCATCGAGAGGTAGCCGAGCGGGCGCTGTCGACGGTCGCTGCGCTGGTCGCCCGGGCGCCGCGTGCCGCCGGCTGGGCGGGCGCCGTGGGAGAGGCGATGCTGGCCGGCCCGCTGGAGATTGCTGTGGCCGGTACGCCGGGCCCGCAGCGCGATGCGCTGAGTGATCTCGCCCGCCGCACGACGTCTCCGGGCGCCGTCGTCGTGGTGGGAATCGGCGGTGCTGAGGGGGTTCCGCTGCTGGCCGATCGGGTCGACGTCGACGGGCTGCCGGCGGCGTACATCTGCCGGAACTTCGTCTGCCAGCGGCCGCTCACCGACCCCGACACCCTCCTGGAGCCATTGCGGGTGCGGGTCTAGGTCTCCTAGCCGTGCACCCCGCTCTGCGCTTTCGCTCTCGGCGTACTCCGCAGCTACGTAACTATGTAATCATCATTACATGAATACAACACCTGGGAGAACGTCATGACACCTCACAAGGGCCGCGGCGTACGCGGCGGATGGCAACACAGCGAGGTACCGTCGGCCGACGACGCGGAGGCCTGGTTCGCCGGGCGGCTGCCCGACGACTGGTTCACCGCCGCCCCGGAGGTCGCTGTCGATCGCGACGAGATCCTGATCGTGGGCGCCCTTGTCCCGGTGAAGATCGACGGGGACGAGGCGGCGGTCAGCGCCGCGGAGTCCGGTCGGATCGACCGGTTCCGAGCCGACACCCGCGAACAGCGGATGGCTATCGCCCGGCACGCGCAGCACCGCTACGGTCGCGCGGTGTCCTGGGGGGCCGTGTGCGGCGGTACCCGCGGGGTGTTCACCACCCAGTCCGTGCCGGTGATGACGCGGCTGCGGCAGGCGGAGCGCCAGGTTCTCGACACCCTCGTCGACGCCGGGGTGGCGCGTAGCCGCTCCGAGGCGCTGGCCTGGTCGGTGCGGCTCGTGGGGGAACACGCCGAGTCGTGGCTGGGCGAGCTGAAGGAAGCGATGACCGAGGTCGACCGGCTGCGGACCGCCGGTCCCGACCTGAGCTGACCGGCGCGTTATGGTCGGCTGGCTCAGTGTTCACCGGCCGAGGGGACCCGCATGCGCGCCGCGATCTTCCATGGTCCGGGCAACGTCCGGGTCGAGCAGGTCCCGGATGCCGCGCTGGAGTTGGACACCGACGCACTGGTGCGGGTGACCGCCGCGAGCATCGGCGGCTCAGACCTGTGGGCCTACCGCGGTTACGGGCAGCGGCAACCGGGAGCGCGGATCGGACACGAGTTCGTGGGCCTGGTCGAGGACGTCGGCGCCGAGGTCCGGACGGTACGCCGGGGGGATCTGGTGCTGGCCCCGTTCAGGTGGTCCTGCGGGGTCTGTGAGTTCTGTCAGCGCGGACTGACGAGTTCCTGTGTGGACGGCGGCTTCTTCTCCGAGCCCGGGCACGACGGGGGGCAGGGCGAGGCGGTGCGGGTTCCGCACGCTGACGGGACGCTTGTTGTCGTACCCCGCAGCCTGCAAGGCTCGGAGACCAGGATCCTGCCGCTGTGCGACATCCTGTCGACAGGTCACCACGCCGCGGTGTCGGCCCGGGTGAACTACCGGTCCACGGTGGCGGTGGTGGGTGACGGTGCAGTCGGGTTGTGCGCCGTGCTGGCCGCCCGTCGATGCGGGGCGCAGCGCATCCTCGTCGTCGGCCACCATGCCGACCGGCTGGCGCTGGCCCAGGACTTCGGCGCCACCGACGTCGTCGAGGGCCGCGGCCAGAGCGCCGTGGAGGAGGTCATGACCCGGACCGGCGGTGTCGACGCGGTACTGGAATGCGTCGGTGCGCAGAGTGCGTGGGACACCGCGATCGCGATTGCCAAGGACGGCGCCAACATCGGGTACGTCGGCGTACCGCATCTGGTCGAGGGGGTGGACGTGTCGCTGATCTTCGGGCGCAACATCGCCATCCGCGGTGGGATGTGCCCGGCCCGGGCCTACATCCCCGGACTGCTCGCCGACGTGCTGGACGGCACCCTCGATGCGAGTCCGGTGTTCGATCTGACCGTCAGCCTGGCCGAGCTGACCGACGGCTACGCGATGATGGACGACCGGCTGGCGATCAAGCCTCACGTCACGCTCTGACCCGGGCGGGCTCAGCCGGCGTAGATCACGAAGTAGACAGCGATGTAGTGGCAGATCGCCGCCACGACGGTGCACGCGTGGAATACCTCGTGGTAGCCGAACACCGCGGGTGACGGGTTCGGCCAGCGGGCGGCGTACACGATGCCTCCGAGGGTGTACAGGATGCCGCCGGCGCACAGCAGGACCAGGGATGCCATGCCGGTGTTCTGCAGGACCTGCGGCAGCACGAAGACCGCCACCCAACCCAATGCGAAGTAGATCGGCACGCCGAGCCAGCGTGGCGCGCCGGGCCACAACATCTTCAGCAACACGCCACCGAGCGCACCCAGCCATGCCATCGTCAGGATCACGACGTCGGAGCCGGGATTGAGCGCTAGTACGGCGAACGGCGTGTAACTGCCGGCGATGAAGATGAAGATCATGGAGTGGTCCAGCCGCTTCATGAACAGCCAGCCGCGGGTACTCCAGGATCGGCGGTGGTACAGCGCGCTCGTGCCGAAGAGCAGCGACACCGTGAGGCAGTAGATCGTGACGGTGACCCCGTGCGCGGTGCCCTGGGCCGCGGCCAGCGGGATGAGGACCGCGCCCGTTACCAGGGAGACGAAGAACGCCCCGAGGTGCAGCCAGCCGCGTAACCGCGGTGGTGTGTGCGCCCGTCCTACCTGCGAGACGGCGGCCTCGACCTCTGACGCGGGCTGCCCCGCGGTTACCGACACTGGCCTAGATTACAAACCCGAACGCCGCAGGACACTCCGGGTTGGCGCGTCGGTTGTGCGGCCCAGCGCACGTCCCCCGGCGTACGCTGACCGTTCGTGGGGCTGCCCAACCTGCTGTACGGCGCTTACGAGTGGCGGCTGCGACGAGATCTGGATGCCGCGGCCATCCCCCGTCACGTCGGCTTGATGGCAGACGGCAACCGGCGGTGGGCCAGGTCCCTCGGTCTGGGCGATGTGAACGACGGCCACCGCCGAGGCGCTGACAAGATCGGCCAGTTTCTCGGCTGGTGCGACGACGTCGGCGTCGAGGTAGTCACCCTGTGGCTGCTGTCCACCGACAACCTCAGCCGTGACCCCACCGAACTGCGGCCGCTCCTGCGCATTATCGAGGAGTTGGTCGACGATCTCGCGCAGCCGCATCGCAACTGGCAACTGCGCATGGTCGGTGCCTTGGACCTGCTCCCGCTCGAGACGGCCACGCTGCTGAAGTCCGCCGCCGAACGCACAGTCGGCCGTGCCGGAGCAGATGTCAACATCGCGGTGGGGTACGGCGGTCGCCGCGAGATCGCCGACGCGGTGCGGGCCATGCTGTCCGACCACGCCTCCCGTGGGACCACGATCGAGGAACTGGCCGAGCTCCTCGACGTCGACCACATCGCCGAGCATCTCTACACCAAGGGTCAGCCCGATCCCGATCTGGTGATCCGCACCAGCGGTGAGCAGCGGCTGTCCGGCTTCCTGCTCTGGCAGAGCGTGCACTCGGAGTTCTACTTCTGCGACGCCTACTGGCCGGAGTTCCGGCGGGTCGACTTCCTCCGGGCGCTGCGCGCCTATGCCGCCCGCCACCGACGTTTCGGCGGCTGACTCGTTACTGCACGCAGAACTCGTTGCCCTCGACGTCCTGCAGCACGACCCAGTAGTCACCGTGCTCGTCGAGAATCTCGACCCGCTCCGCGCCGGCGTCGACGAGCTTCCGGACGTGGCCCTGCACCGTCTCTTGACGCTGGTCGGCCGGGACTCCCTTGCTGATGTTCACGTCAAGGTGCACCCGGTTCTTGGCGGTCTTACCCTCGGGCACCTTCTGGAAGAGCAACCGTGGACCGGCGCCGTCGGGGTCGATGAGGGCAGACATCTTGTCCCACTCCGACTCGGGTATACCCACCGTCGCGGCAAACGCCTCCCAACTGTCGTGGCCCTCCGGAGGCGGTTGCTTGACATACCCCAATGCCACCGCCCAGAACGTCGCCATCCGGTCGACGCTCGCGCAGTCGAAGGTCACTTGGATACCGGTCGCCATGTCGACTCCTCGCCTGTCTCGGGATCGGAGAGCTACGACGAACGCCAGACCGCGGTGAGGACACCTTCGGTCCGCAATCACAGAAGCCGCGCCGATCGACGCCTGGCCATGCACCCTCCTGTCCAGCGCTGTCAAACTGCGGGCATGGACGTCGCCACCGAATATGTGCTCCTGGGCCTGCGCTTCGACCGGATTGAGGACGGCTTCGTCGATGCGTACACCGGGAACCCGGCGCTGCGAGCCGCGGTGTTGGACGAACCCGCGCCGGAACCCGCGGCGTTGGGCGCGCGGGCTCGGGAGCTGCTCGCCGAGTTGCCCTCGTCCGGCCTGCCGGTGGCAAGGGCGGAGTACCTGCGGGCACAACTGACCGGCCTGGAATGCAGCGCACGCAAGTTCGCCGGACAACACGTCGGGTTCGTCGCGGAGGTGGCTGCCTACTTCCAGGTCGATATAGCACCAGGGTCGGAGCAGGACTATCTCGCCGCCCATGACGAGATCGACGCGCTGCTGCCGGGTCCAGGTTCACTCGCCCGGCGGTACGCGCGATATCGCAAGGCCGACGAGTGCCCGCCCGAGCGGTTGGAGAGCGTCGTCCGGGCCCTGTCCAGCGCGCTTCGCGATCGGGTCCGGGCGGAGTACGGACTGCCGGAAGGCGAAACCGTCCAGTACGACGTCGTGACCGACAAACCGTGGTCGGGCTTCAACTACTACCTGGGCAACTACCGCTCTCAGGTCGCCATCAACGCCGATCTCCCGCACCGGCTCATGCAGCTGCCGCAGCTCGTCGCGCACGAGTCCTATCCCGGCCACCACACCGAGCACTGCCGTAAGGAGCGTGGACTCGTCGAGCGCGACCGCCACCTCGAGCACACCGTCTTCCTGGTCAACACCCCGGAGTGCCTGATGGCCGAGGGTCTGGCCGACCTCGGCGTACAGGCCAGTGTGGGCGAGGGTTGGGGAAGGTGGGCAGCGGAGATCCTGGCCGACCTCGGATTGCGGGTCGACGCCGACCTGGCCGAGAAGATGGCCGCCGCAGTGACCGGCCTGGACCAGGTCCGCCAGGATGCTGCCCTGATGCTTCACGACCGGGGTGCCGGCGAGGAGGAGGTGGCCGCTTTCTTGCAGCGCTGGCTGCTGGTCCCGGAGGAGCGGGCCCGGCAGATGCTGCGCTTCCTGTCCCATCCGCTGTGGCGGGCTTATACCTCGACGTACGTCGAGGGCTACCGCCTGCTCTCGGAATGGCTGGCCGCCCGGCCGACGTCGAAGTCGGTAGCTGACCGCTTCGTCCGGCTGCTCGACGAGCCACTGACGCCGGCGGCCATCCGCGCCGAGCTGGTGGCGTGAGCGAGCGGAGCGACCGAACCGATGTGGTGTCACGCCGCGCCGAGCGAAGCGAGCTGTCGGCGTGACCGAGCGAGCCAACCAGCCGGGCCCGGCTCTCCCGTCGGGCCGCTGGCCCTCGACGTGGCCCGCCTTGTGGCGCCCGGTCCGGGACCGGGCCATCTTCGTCGGTGTCACCGTTGTGCTCACGCTGGCGGGGACCGCACAGTTCGGGGACCTCGGTCTGAGCTGGTGGGTTCCGTTGTTGCCACTCGTTCTCGTGCTGGGCCCGGTGACCCGGCCGGCCCGAGTACGCCGCCGGTTCGAGCGGGCTGCTGCGCGCAATGCCCTGAGTGTTCAGAGCCATCGGCGTGGTTGGCAGTTGCACCCGCCGGGGCGTCGGGGGAATGTCGTAGCCCTGGTGTCTGGCGATGGGGAACTGACTTACGTCGACTGCAGCGATTAGCCTTGCTGCGCCGGGAGCCGGAAAGGGAGTGCGCATGACGACGGGGATCTCCGACAACACCGTGATGATGTTCGCCATCCACGACGCGCTGCGCCGCGACGCGGCGCACCTTGCCCGTGCGGTCGAGCGTCAGGACATGGACGATCCCGCGCGGCGAGAGGCTTTCCTCATCGGCTGGGAGGTCTTCAAGCGGCAGCTCCGGCACCACCATGAAGGCGAGGACGTCAACCTCTGGCCGTTGATCCGGACCTACCTCCCGGCGCGTGACGAGGAGAACGCCCTGCTGAACGCGATGGAGGAGGAGCACGAGCGCATCGACCCACTCATCACCGACGTGGACACGGCGTTGCGCAACAGCGACTCCGGCTGGCTGGCCGAGGCCACGGTCACCTTCCGGCAGGAGCTGTTCGCACACCTCGAGCACGAGGAGCGCGACGCCGTACCCCTGATGGAAGCGGTCCTGACACCGCAGGACTGGAAAGCGTTCAGCCGTACCCAGCGCAAGGACGCCGGTGTCAAGGGTGCCCGCGAGTTCTTTCCCTACATCCTCGACGAGGCCGATCCCGAGCGTGCCGCTCAGGTGACCAGGCTCCTGCCGCCGCCGCTTCGGATCCTGGTGCGTCGGGCTTGGCAGCCGCGTTACGCGAAGATGAACCGCTGGAACTGAGGTCCGTCGCGCCGGGAGTCACCGCAGCGGATTGACCCACCGCAGCGAACCCTCGAGCATTGGGCGAGACGGTCCGATCTCAGGCAGCGGAGGCGGCGTGTCGGCGTACGCCGGGATCGAAGCGGGCCTTAGCGTGACCGGTGGCGGGCCGAGACCGGGCCGCCTCGGGAGGCCCTTACGCATGCTGCGCTTCAGCAGCGAGGGGGCCGGCACCAGCCCCTCGCATGGCATGCGCTAGGGCCGGCCGGACCCTTCGACGATGCAGGCGGGTGCCACGTCTGTGGGAGAGCCTGTGGCTGCTACCCCCCGTCGGGCGACCGACTCGATAACTTCGCCGACCCCGCGCCGGACCCACGTCTTGGACACCAGCGTGTTGCTGTCCGACCCCGGCGCACTGCTCCGTTTCCAGGAACACGATCTCGTCCTTCCGCTCGTCGTCATCGGTGAACTCGAGGACAAGCGGAACCACCCCGAACTCGGCTGGTTCGCTCGGGAGTCCCTGCGGCTGCTCGACGATCTGCGGATCAAGCATGGTCGCCTCGATGCGCCGGTACCCATCGGCGTGCTCGGCGGCACCCTGCACGTAGAGCTCAACCACAGCGATCCAGCGCTTCTGCCGACAGGCTTCCGCAACGACTCCAACGACACCCGCATACTCGCCGTGGCGCTGAATCTCGCCGCCGACGGTCGCGACGTCGTACTGGTGACCAAGGATCTTCCGTTACGCGTCAAGGCAGCCGCGGTCGGTGTCGCCGCCGACGAGTACCGAGCGCACAACGCCGTCGATGCGGGCTGGACCGGAATGGCCGAACTTGAACTGTCCGCACTGGACATGCAGCAGCTGTACGACGACAAGCTTGTCTACGTGCCGGAAGCCGCCGAACTGCCCTGCCACACTGGCCTCGTCCTGCTGTCCGGCCAAGGCTCGGCACTGGGCCGGGTGACCAGCGACAAGCAGGTCCGGCTGGTCCGGGGGGACCGCGAGGTGTTCGGTTTACACGGCCGCTCAGCCGAGCAGCGGGTGGCGTTGGACCTGCTCCTGGACCCCGACGTCGGCATCGTCTCACTCGGCGGGCGGGCGGGAACCGGAAAGTCGGCGCTGGCCTTGTGCGCCGGGCTCGACAGCGTCCTGGAACGTCGCGCCCACCGCAAGGTGGTCGTGTTCCGCCCCCTGTACGCCGTCGGCGGCCAGGAACTCGGCTACCTGCCGGGCAGCGAGAGCGAGAAGATGTCGCCCTGGGCGCAGGCGGTCTTCGACACCCTCGGTGCGCTGGCATCCTCCGCCGTGGTCGAGGAGGTACTCGATCGCGGCATGCTCGAGGTGCTCCCGCTCACCCACATCCGCGGGCGCTCGCTGCACGACTCGTTCGTGATCGTCGACGAGGCGCAGTCGCTGGAGCGCGGCGTCCTGCTCACCGTGCTGTCCCGGCTGGGAACGGGCTCACGAGTCGTTCTCACCCACGACGTGGCACAGCGCGACAACCTGCGGGTCGGCCGGCACGACGGCATCAGCGCCGTGATCGAGGCGCTCAAGGGGCACCCGCTCTTCGCCCATGTGACGCTGACCCGGTCCGAGCGCAGCCCGATCGCCGCGCTCGTCACCGAGATGTTGGAGGACCTCCCGCTCTGATCGCCAGTTCCGTACGGCGCGGTCAGCCGGGCCTGGTCATCGAGAGCACGTCGAGTGCCTGCTCCAACTGGGCCTCGGTGAGCTTGCCCGCCTCGACGTATCCGCGCTCCAGGACCACCTGCTTGATCGTCTTACGTTCCGTCAACGACTGCTTGGCCACGATCGCCGCCTCGTCGTAGCCGATGTAGCGGTTGAGGGGGGTGACGATGGACGGTGAGGACTCGGCCAGTTCCCGGCAGCGCTCGACGTCTGCTTCGATCCCATCGATGCACCGGTCGGCGAAGAGCCGGCTGACATTGCTGAGCAAGTCGATCGATTCCAGCAGGTTACGAGCCATCACCGGCAGCATCACGTTCAGCTCGAGGTTGCCGCCGGTGCCGGCGAAGGCTACCGCGGCGTCGTTCCCGACCACCTGGGCGACGACTTGGCAGACCGCCTCCGGAATGACCGGGTTCACCTTGCCCGGCATGATCGAGGAGCCGGGCTGCAGGTCCGGCAGCCGGATCTCGCCGAGCCCGGCCCGCGGGCCCGAGCCCATCCAGCGCACGTCATTCGCGACCTTGTAGAGGGACACCCCGATGGTCCGGAGCACCCCGCTGGCCTCGACGAGTGAGTCGCGGGAACCCTGTGCCTCGAAGTGGTCGCGGGCCTCTATCAGCGGCAGGTCCATGTCCGCCGCCAGCTTCGCGATGACCTCTCCGCCGAAACCGGCCGGGGCGTTGATGCCCGTCCCCACGGCGGTTCCGCCGAGTGGTAGCTCGCCGATGCGCGGCAGGGCAGCGTGGAGTCGCTCGATGCCGTACCGCACGCTGGCGGCGTACCCACCGAATTCCTGGCCCAGGGTCACGGGGGTGGCGTCCATCAGATGGGTGCGTCCGGCCTTGACGACGTTGGCGAACTCCTCGGCCTTGCGCCGCAGGGCGACGTCGAGGTGCTCCAGCGCCGGGATCAGCTTCCGCACGATGGCGCGGGTGGCGGCGATGTGGATGGCGGACGGGAACTGGTCGTTGGACGACAGCGGGTCGTTGACGTCGTCATTGGGGTGCACCGGCCGCCCCAGCCGTTCTGCGGCCAGAGTGGCGATCACCTCGTTGGCGTTCATGTTCGAGCTGGTACCGGAGCCGGTCTGGAAGACGTCGATCGGGAAGTGCTCGTCCCAGCGCCCGTGGGCGACCTCGGCGGCTGCGTCGTGGATCGCGGCGGCTTTGTCCTCATCGATCCGCCCGGCCCGGCCTCGCAGCGCGGCACTGGCTCCCTTGATCGATGCGAGCGCGCCGATCAACTCCCGCTCGATCGGCTTGCCGGAGATCGGGAAGTTCTCCACCGCCCGCTGGGTTTGAGCGCGCCACTTGGCCTCGGCCGGCACGAGCACCTCCCCCATCGAGTCGTGCTCGGTCCGGAATCGCTGATCGGCCACGTTGCCTCCCCAGCTCGGCGCTTTCCTGCGCAAGGCCCTATAATCCGCCCGCCGCGCAGTCCGGCCCGGCGTACCCGCTCTAGGGGGATTGCGGTGTCTCAACCACCTTACGGGCCGCCCGGCGGGCAGGGGCCGCACGGGCAGCCGCCGTACGGGCAGCAGCCGTCGTACGGGCAGCAGCAGCCTGGCTACGGCCAGCCGGGCCAGCAGCAGCCGTACGGGCAGCAGCAGCCGTACGGGCAGCAGCAGCCGTACGGGCAGCCGGGATACAGCCAGCCCCAGCCCTACGGGCAGCCCGGGTACGGCGCGCCGCCGCCGCCGAAGAGCAACAAGAACGCGGTGATCGGACTGATCGTGGGGCTGGTCATCCTCGCGGCGATCGTCGTCGGTGGCATCCTGCTCTTCACCGGTGACGACGACACGCTTGCCACCGGCGGTGAGGATCGGCCCAGCAGCGCCGGCTCCACCACCGAGTCGGAAACGGCCACCGAGTCGGAAACGGCCAGTCCGCCCGCCACACCGAACACCGAACTTCCGCCCGGAGTCGCTCCTGGAGACCTTGGCGACGACCCGGAACTCGACCAGCTGGCGCAGGAGTGTTTCGAGGGCGTGATGGAGTCCTGCGACGACCTGTTCTTCCAGTCAGAAATCGGTTCGGCGTACGAGGAATACGGCGGGACTTGCGGTGGTCGCATTGAGGATGCGGCGGTGGCGGAGTCGCTGCTCTGCACTATCTACGAAGAGGAGACGACCGGCTGAGCCTCATCGGTCGGCGTCGGCCGGGTAGTGCCGCTCGACCTCGCCGACGTAGAGCTGCCGCGGTCGGCCGATCTTCGTCGACGGGTCCTTGATCATCTCCCGCCACTGCGCGATCCAGCCGGGGAGCCGCCCGAGCGCGAAGAGCACTGTGAACATTCGGGTGGGGAATCCCATGGCCTTGTAGATCAGGCCGGTGTAGAAGTCGACGTTCGGGTAGAGCTTGCGCTCGACGAAGTAGTCATCGGACAGCGCAACCTCCTCCAGCCGCAGTGCGATGTCCAGCAACTCGTCGGTCGCCCCGAGCTTGCCGAGCACCTCGTCGGCCAGCTTCTTCACCACCGTGGCCCGCGGGTCGTAACTCTTGTACACCCGGTGCCCAAAGCCCATCAGCCGTACGCCGGGCTCCTTGTTCTTCACCCGCTCGACGAACTTGTCGACGTCACCGCCGTCGCTGGCGATCGCCTGCAGCGTCTCCAACACTGCCTGATTGGCCCCGCCGTGCAGCGGGCCGAACAGGGCGTTGATGCCGGCCGAGACGGAGGCGAAGAGGTTGGCCTGGCTGGAGCCGACCAGCCGAACGGTGGACGTCGAGCAGTTCTGCTCATGGTCGGCATGCAGGATGAACAGGACGTCCAAGGCGCGCACGGTCGCCGGGTCGGCCTCGTACGGCTCAGCCGGGAACCCGAAAGTCATGCGGAGGAAGTTCTGAACGGTGTCGTGGGAGTTGTCCGGGTACAGGAACGGCTGCCCCACGGACTTCTTGTACGAGTACGCCGCGATTGTCGGCAGCTTCGCCAGCAGCCGGACCGTGGAGATCTCCACCTGCTCGTCGTCGAACGGGTCGAGGGAGTCCTGGTAGAACGTCGACAGCGCACTGACCGCGCTGGACAGCACCGGCATCGGGTGGGCGTCGGGGGGGAAGCCCTCGAAGAAGCGCTTGAGGTCCTCGTGCAGCAACGTGTGCCGCCGGATCCGCGCGTCGAAGGCCGCCAGTTCCTGGGCGGTCGGCAGCTCGCCGTAGATCAGCAGGTAGCTGACCTCCAAGAAGGAGCTGTGCTCGGCGAGCTGGTCGATGGGATATCCGCGGTAGCGCAGGATCCCGGCGTCGCCGTCGATGTAGGTGATCGACGACTTGCAGGCGGCGGTGTTCATGAACCCGTTGTCCAGCGTGACGAGCCCGGTCTTGGTCAGCAGATTCGAGGCATCGACGGCGGACGTCCCCTCGCTGGCCGGGACGTAGGGCAGGTCGAGTTCTCCGCCTGGATGGCGAAGGGTGATGTCAGGAGTCTCGGTCATCGACTGTGGCCTTTCCCTCGGTTGTCCGACGCTAGCGGCTCGCCGGGCGGACGCTCATGGGTGGGTGCCCCCGGTGCCGTGCCCCAGCAGGGGCTGAGGTGGGCCCGCCGGGCCGGTCAGGCCTGCTTGTCGAAGTCGATCGAGGCGTAGGCACGCAGCTTCGCCAGCCGGTGCCACGAGTCGATCATCCGGATGGTGCCCGACTTCGAGCGCATCACCAACGACTGCGTACTCACCTCGCCTGAGCGGTAGTGCACGCCCCGGAGCAGGTCGCCGTCGGTGATCCCGGTGGCGCAGAAGAACACATTGTCGCCGCTGACGAGGTCGTCGAGTCCCAGCACCCGGTCGAGGTCGTGGCCGGCGTCCAGCGCCTTACGCCGTTCGGCTTCATCGTGCGGCCAGAGCCGGGCCTGCATCGCCCCGCCCATGCACTTGAGCGCGCAGGCGGTGATGATGCCCTCCGGCGTACCGCCGATGCCGAGCAGCAGGTCGACGCCGGTGTTCTCCCGAGCCGCGCTGATCGCCCCCGCCACGTCACCGTCGGAGATGAAGTGGATCCGCGCTCCCGCCTCGCGTATCTCGGTGGCGAGGTCCACATGCCGTGGCCTGTCGAGAACGCACACCGTGACGTCGCCGACCTGACGGTGCTTGGCCTTGGCGACCCGCCGGATGTTCTCCCCGACCGGCAGCCGGATGTCGACGACGTCGGCCGCTTCCGGACCGGCCGCGAGCTTGTCCATGTAGAACACCGCAGAGGGGTCGAACATGGTGCCGCGCTCGGCGACTGCGAGCACCGCCACAGCGTTCGGCATGCCCTTGGCCATCAGGGTCGTGCCGTCGATGGGGTCGACGGCGACATCGCACTCCGGGCCGTCACCGTTACCGACCTGCTCGCCGTTGAAGAGCATCGGCGCCTCGTCCTTCTCCCCCTCGCCGATGACGACGACCCCGCGCATGGAGACAGTGCCGATCAATATGCGCATGGCGTCGACCGCGGCGCCGTCACCACCGATCTTGTCGCCGCGTCCGACCCAGCGGCCGGCGGCCATGGCGGCCGCCTCGGTGACCCGGACCAGATCGAGGGCAAGGTTGCGGTCGGGTGCCTCCGGCCGTACGGCGAGCTGGCGGGGAAGGTCTGACATCGCTCGGTTCCCTCCTGCCGCTCCCGGACGGGGCGATCCTCTCAGACCCGGCGAAATCGGGCGTAGGGGCGGCTGCGGCAACAGAACTCGGATCGGCGACGATAGCCGGGTGGCCGCGCAATACTCCCCGCGCAGGCGCCGCGGACCGTCGGCGCTGGACATGGTGCGCTCCCTGGCGCCTCTCGTCGTCCTGATCCTGGTGATGGTGTGGCTGTCCAGCCCGTCGGACAGCGACCCGGTGCGGGAGATCGATCCCGGTCCGGATCTGGTCTACGCCGCCTCGATCGCGGACTTCGAGGTGCTCGCCGCACGGAACCTGCCCGCAGGGTGGCGGCCGACCAGTGCCCGCGTCGACCCGGCAACCGACGATGGTCCGGTCGGCATCACCGTCGGGTACGTCTCGCCTTCGCAGGAGTTCGCCCAGGTCGTGCACAGCTCGGTGCCGCAGGAGCAGTTGCTTACCGGCGTACTCGGGGAGGGGTACGCCGAAGGCGGCGACATCAGCGTCGGTGGGTTCGGCTGGCGCGAGCTGCTTACCGCCGACGGGGAGCAGGCGCTGGTCCGCTCTACCGACGGCTCCACCGTGATCGTGACCGGGTCTGCGACCGAAGCCGACCTCCGGCTCCTCGCCGCGGCACTGCGCCCGGCAGGCGGTTAGCCTTCCTCCGCCGGTACGTCGAGCAGTGCGGCCAGCCGGTCCCTGGCGCCGTCCAGTCGCTGCTGGCAGATGTCCGCGAGCCGCTCACCGCGCTCCCACAGCGACAGCGAGTCCGCCAGACTCAGGCCGCCGGCCTCGAGCCGGCGTACGACGTCGGCGAGCTCGTCACGCGCCTGCTCGTAACTGAGGTCCTCCGGGGGCGGCGTCACGGGGTCCTCCGGCGGCGGCGTCACGGCGGCCAGCGTAGGCGAGTCGGCTGACGGTAACCGCCCCGCGCCGGTCACTCGACGGTGACGTCGAGACGGCCGATCGCCAGCCGGACCCGCAAACGGTCCCCGCTGGCGGCATCGTCTTCGTCGAGCAGCACCCGGCCGTCCTGCTGCTGGACGACGGCGTACCCCCGGTTGAGCGTCGCGGCAGGAGACAGCGCAGTGACGCGGGCCCGGGCGTGGGACAGGTCGGTCAGGGCGGCACCGACGCGCTGCCGGATCTGCCGCCGGAGCCGATCGCGTACGACGTCGCAGTCCGCTACCCGGCTCCGGAGCAGCTGGCCCGGATCGGCGAGCACCGGCCGGCTGCGGGCGGCGTCGAGCCACTGCTGCTCGGCCGTGATCCGCGCCCTCGTCGTACGCCGCAGCCGATCTCGGAGCTGACCGACCCGCCGGGCCTCCTCGACGACGTCCGGCACGACGCGCTTGGCGGCGTCCGTGGGGGTCGCGGCACGGACGTCGGCGACGTGGTCGAGCAGCGGCGAGTCCGGCTCATGCCCGATGGCGCTGACGACCGCCGTCCGGCACGCCGCGACGGCACGGCAGAGCGCTTCGTCGCTGAACGGCAGCAGATCCTCGACCGAGCCGCCGCCGCGCGCAACGACGACGACCTCGATGTCGGGGTCGGCGTCCAGCCGGCGGATCGCGCCGATCACCTCGGCGGCGGCGTTCGGACCCTGTACGGCGCAGTTCTCCACCCGGAAGGCGACCCCCGGCCACCGCTGGCGCGCCACTGTGAGGACATCGCGCTCAGCGGCGCTCGCCCGTCCGGTGACCAGGCCGACGGCGCGCGGCAGGAAGGGCAGCTGCCGCTTGCGGCCGATGTCGAACAGTCCCTCCGCGGTGAGCAGCTTCTTCAGCTTCTCCAGCCTGGCGAGCAGCTCACCGATGCCGACCGGGCGGATCTCCGTCGCCCGAAGGGACAGGGAGCCGCGGCCGAGATAGAAGTCGGGGCGCGCACGCAGCACGACGCGGGCTCCCTCGCCCAGCGGGTCGGGCAGCACGTCACGCCGGCACGTCACGGAGACGGAGATGTCGGCCGAGGTGTCCCGCAGGACCAGGAAGCAGGTGCCGGAACGGGTCGAGAGCTGCGTCACCTGGCCTTCGACCCAGACCTCGCCCAGCCTGGCCACCCACTCGCCGATCTTCCGGGCGACGGTGCGTACCGGCCACGGGGTGTCCGCAGAATTGGCAGCGGGCACTTCCGGGTCAGCCCTTGCTCGTCGCGGTCAGGCGGTTCTGCAACATGGTGGCGTACGGCGCCCGCTGCCGGCCGGCCTGTTCGTAGGCGAGCAGCAGAGCCAGCTGCTCGGTCGACAGACGGCGCAAGCGAGCCCGAAGTTGGGCGACGGTCCACCCTTCATAGCCGGGCACCGGTGCAGTCGCGGAGTCGGGCACCGGCGCAGTCGCGGCGGGTTCTGCGCCGGCCTGGTCGGCAACGGCCGGGGTGTCCTGCACCAGATCGAACGCGGAGGGTTCGGCGTCCGGAGGGGACAGCAACGGTGCCACCCCGCTGTGCCCCCCCCGGCCGGTATCGGGTGCGCCGGTTGGTGACCCCTCCGCCGCATCATCGTCGAACGTGGCCCACGGCGGCGCTTCGTCGCTACGGCCGCGCAGCGCCAGGATCAGCTCGTCACCGCGGGCGACGAGTCCGGCGTACTCCTGCTGTAGGCGGAGGGAGGCCTGCATGGCGGCACCGGCGGCGAGGACGGGCAGTGAGACCAGCCGGTTGGGCAGCCGCCGGGCTTCGTCGAGGGTCCGTGCGGCCAGACCGGCGACGGCGCGCACGGGCGGTGGAAGCGCTGTAGTCATGCCGTCAGCCTGCCCTACCAGCCGACAAGGCCGCAGCCCTAGGCAACGCCCGACGTACCATCGGGGCATGAGTCCAGAGTCGACCCGCCGTGTCCTGCTGGCCGCCCCCCGTGGCTATTGCGCGGGTGTGGATCGGGCGGTCGTGACGGTCGAGAAGGCGCTGGAGCTGCACGGCCCGCCGGTGTACGTCCGCAAGCAGATCGTCCACAACGTGCACGTCGTTCGCACGCTGGAGGCCAAGGGCGCCATCTTCGTCGAGGAGAATGCGCAGGTTCCCGAGGGCGCCCGGGTGGTCTTCTCGGCGCACGGGGTGGCACCGTTCGTGCACGAAGAGGCGGCGCAGCGCAAGCTTCGCACGATCGACGCGACCTGCCCACTGGTCACCAAGGTGCACATGGAGGCGCGCAGGTTCGCCGGCGACGACTTCGACATTGTTCTGATCGGGCACGCGGGACACGAGGAGGTCGTCGGCACGACCGGGCAGGCGCCAGAGCACATCCACCTGGTGGACGGTCCGGGCGACGTCGATTCGGTCACCGTCCGCGACCCCGACAAGGTGGTGTGGCTGTCGCAGACGACGTTGTCGGTGGACGAAACCCTGCAGACGGTCGCGGCACTGCGTCAGCGGTTCCCGAACCTGCATGCGCCACCCAGTGATGACATCTGCTACGCCACGCAGAACCGACAGCTGGCGGTGAAGCAGATGGCGGACGAGTGCGATCTGGTCCTCGTGGTGGGCTCGACGAACTCCTCCAACTCCGTCCGGCTCGTGGAGGTCGCGGAGGAGGCGGGCGCTCGGTCGGCTCGCCTCGTCGACTATGCCGACCAGGTGGACGAGGCGTGGCTGGACGGTGTCCGGACCGTAGGAGTGACGAGCGGCGCCTCTGTTCCCGACGAACTCGTGACGGGCCTGCTCGATTGGCTGGCCGAGCGTGGGTACGACGACGTGTCCGTCATCACCGCAACGGAGGAGAACCTGGTGTTCAGCCTCCCGCGCGACCTGCGTCGCGATCTGAAGCTGGCCGGCCGGAGCGCCTGACCCGCCGGATCGTCCTCAGTTCGAGCTGCCTCAGCGGGCCGCCACATGGCGGCCGGACGCGACCAGCACGCCGAGCGTGGTGGCGATCGCCATCGCCGGAAATCCGTAGACGAGTGCGGCAGCGAGTCCGGTCAGCGTCACGCCGATGTCGGAGGCCAGGAGCAGCGCCGCGACGATGAGCAGGAGATAGACCAGCGGTGGCGCTATCACCACCGAGAACAGGTTGCGGCGGCGCACCAGCCAGGCCGCGACCACAGTGCCCACCGCCAGCATGATCGTGGTCGCTGTACCCAGTGCCGGTCCGAGCAGGATGTCCGTGGCCGCGCCCAGCGCACCCGCGCCTGCCATCAGGAGGACAGCTCCGGCTCCGGTGAGGGTGACCCCAGGTGCCATCGAGCCCTCGTCCTGACCCCGTTCTCGGGGGACAGGTCCGCGCTGTGACCGGTACCTGCCGCCGTCGACCCGAGGCCGCGCTCCGGCACGGTCTCGGGGTGGCACTGCTCTGCGGGGCGCCGACATCCGCTCCACGCTATCCGCTGAGCGACGGGCGGTGTGGCTCCGACTCAGCTCCGCGTCGACCGTGCCTGTTGCGCACCGCCATCGCTGCGGCCATCGGACAGATCGACCAGCGCATCGGCAGCCGATGCCAGAAGCTCCGTAGCCTGCAGTGGGCGGCTCACTGCGTCGATCGGCCGCGGGCCGACCAACGAGCTCGTGGTCACCTCCAGGTCGGTGAAGCGCCGGGCGCTGACGAGCACCTTGCGCTCCAGCGAACCGACCGTCTCGTTGTAGCGCGCGACAGCGGCAGCCAGCGCCGCACCGAGGCGGGCGACGTGCCCGCCCATCGTGGCCAGCCGCCCGTGCAGCTCGCGGCCCAGGGCGAGCACCTGCTCGGCGTTGTCGGCCACCGCCTCCTGCCGCCAGGTGAACGCGACCGTCCGTAGCAGCGCCACCAGCGTCGACGGCGTGCTGATCACGACGTCGCGGTCGAAGGCGTGCTCCAACAAGGCCGGGTCGTGCTCCAAGGCCGCCTGCAGGAAGCCGTCGGAGGGCACGAAAAGGACGACGAACTCCGGCGTCGGGCTGAACCTGGCGGCGTAGCCCTTGGCGGCCAACCCGTCGACGTGCCCCCGCAGGTGTCTCGCGTGGGCACGCAGCCTGGACCGGCGGGTCTGCTCGTCGGGGGCGTCCATGGCCTCGACATAGCCGGCGAAGGGAACCTTGGCGTCGACGACGATCGAGCGGCCACCGGTGAGGGTCACTACGAGATCCGGCCGCACCCGCCCGTCGTCGGTCGTGGACGTCGGCTGCTCGAGGAAGTCGCAGTGCTTGAGCATGCCCGCGGACTCCACTATCCGCCGCAGCTGCATCTCGCCCCACCGCCCGCGCACGATCGGCGCGCGCAGCGCCGTGACGAGCGCCCCGGTCTCGTGCCGCAGCGCTGCCGAGTCCGCGCTCATGGCGCGCACCTGCTCCCGCAGTTCGCCGTACGACGAACTGCGCTCGCGCTCGATTGCCGAGATCTGCACCTGCACTCGCTCCAGCGTGTCGCTGAGCGGCCGGATGGCGTCGGTAACAGACGGCTCGTCGACTGCCGGCCGACGCCGCCCGACCAACATCCCGGCCAGGAAACCGACGGCGAGCAGCAGGACCCCGATCAGAACGCCCGTAGTCGTCATGCCCGGAGGGTGCAGGAGGGGTACGACGAATTCCCGGCGACGGCTTTCCGCGGGGCTCAGGCGGCGGTGTCACGTGGGGCCGCGCGTTGCGCTGTCTCGACCACGTGCAGGCGGTGCGGATCACCGCTGCGGAGATCCTGGTCATCGAGGATGGAACTGACGACGTAGGCCAGTCGCATCGGTTCGCCGTACCACCAGGGTGGAGTCAACGAGTCTGCGGTGCCGCGCAGTGTCTGTCCCAATGCGGTGGCCGGCAGCGCCGCGGAAGTTAGCTCCGATACTTCGGGCAGCAGCTCACCGTCGGGACGACGGAAGGTGGCCTGCTCGGTTACCGGTGCCTCAACCCTGAAGCCACCCTCGTGGACCAACCAGTGGTGCAGGCGGCACAGCAGCACGAGGTTATCGAGGCTGGTCCGTCCCCCGCGTGCCCAATGGACGATGTGATGGGCCTCCAGCCCGGTGCGGCGGTGGCAGCCGGGGAACCGGCAGCAGGCGCGGTCCCGGACGTGCAGAGCCCGGGAAATGGCAGGTGGAATCGTGCGGGTGCGTCGGCCGACGTCGAGCAACTGACCGCGCGGGCCGCGGAGGAGCGCGACGACGCTGGCGTGGCAGGTGATCCGCCGTGCCGCGGTCACCGACAGCGCCGGTCCCTGGTCAAGGTGCATCCGGTCGATCGACGCCGGCGACGTCGGCGGGGTGTCCCGGCCACCGGATCGCTGGGAGCCGTCGTGCCGCTCGGGGTGAGACGGCTGATCGGACCCGGCCAGAGTGTCAAGGTCAACGTGCAGCATGACGCGGTACCGGTCGTCGCCGCGTAGGAAGGTCGGCTCATGGGCCAGCGCGGTTTCCGCCAGTAGGGCTAGCGCGTCTGCGGCTCTGGCGTCCCGAGCGCGGCTCTCGGCCCGCCTCAGCAGACCCGGGTCCTCCGTGGGTGATGTCATGTCGGCAGCCGAGCGCCGTGGCGTCAATGAAGTCGGCTCGACGGTGGCGGCTGCCTGCAGGTCTTGTTGCTGGCGCATGACCGTGGAACCGGTGGATTCTTCCGCGGAAGAATCCGGCGCCGGCGTCCGGGTTGTGGTCGGACCGTCGGATCCGCTCGCGTCCGGGTCCGGTTCGGCGTCTGGTTCCGCGTCTGGTTCCGCAGAGTCGGACTCGATCTGGTCGGCGGCCGCGCGAAGTGCCGCGAGCAGCATCGCGCCCTCCTCCGGTGGCAGCCGGCCTTCGACAACGAGGTAACCGTCGTTGTCCCAATACCAGCTGAAGCGACGGCGGCCGGACCGCTCGATCTCATCCTCGGTCCCTACTGCGCGGCGGTAGGCGCGGGCGAGCCGGTCCAGCTGTGCCGCCGTACAGGACTGGGCCGTCCGCAGCACCGCCTCCTCGGTGCCGGCGTTGGCCATCCGGCTGATTGCGCGCACCTTGGAGTAGCTCAGCCGTCCGGCGGCGAATTCGGCGCGCACGGACGGCAGTCCTTCGAGCGCGTGCGCCACTCGCAGCTGCTCGTAGGCGGTGGACAGGCTCAATGCGCACCGCCAGGACAGCCACTGCGCGCACGATCGGATGCCGAAGCCGGCCCACCCCTCGCGCCGGTCGAACTCGGCCAGCAGCATCAGCCAGCGGCAGGTGGCCGCGGCGAGGTCGCTGGCCAACTCGCACAGCTCCCGCGTGACGTCCGCCAACGGACGCTCCCCGTCGGCCCGGTCCCCGGCGGGTGTGATCAGCCGATCGCGGCCGGCCGTGGTCAGGTGCGGCGCAGGGCCGGGATCGTGGACGGAATCGTCACGGTCATCGAACATACCGTCGAAGTTAACCGGCCAGTCCGACAGTTCACGATGCCGGTCCTGCCGCGGCTTCGTGGTCGAGCAGCCACCGCTTGACCGGTAGCCCCCACCGGAACCCGCCGAGCGCACCACCGG
>JACCZY010000090.1 GCA_013695685.1 Geodermatophilaceae bacterium
TCCCTCGTCAGCGCGTTCTCGCTGCTCGGGACCAGCCCGGAGCTCCCGGTCTGCGACCCGGACAGCGGTGAGCCGGAGCCGACCGTCGAGCCCGACCCCGACCCCGACCCCGAGCCCGAGCCTGGGCCGTGCGCGGCGACCCAGATCGAGAAGTCCTACGACATCGCCAATGTCGGGGTCACCTCGGACGCGGCGCTGTACGGCGAGGACGACAGCTTCCTGTACTTCGCCATCGGCACGCACGCTCCGCTGGTGACGCACGTGCACACGCAGCACAGCGTCTTCATCGACGGGAACAGCGACGGCGAGTGGGACTATCAGCTGCTCAGCACCTACTTCACCGATGGTGGTGACCCGACCGACGTACCGGTCGTGATCGGCGCCGACCGCGACGGCAACTTGTTGCCGTCGAACGAGGAGCCGTTCATCACCTACCTGAACGGTGCGCCGGGGTCGTTGGACACCAACCTGAAGGACAGCAGCGTCATCACCATGGTCTTCCCGGCCGCGGCGATGCCGATGCTGCTCAACCTGTACCCCCGGTTCGCCTTCGGGGTCCAGACGATTGGCTACTTCGGTTCGGTCGACAACCTGGGCACCACGACCTCGGCCGACGGCTTCCCGGAGCTGGCCGAGCAGACGATGTCGTACAACGTGAGGAACCCGAGCTTGACCTTCACGGTGGGCGAAGGCGATGACGCCGTACCGGCGTACCTGGCCTTCTCCAGCGACGGCACCGTCATCGACGTCACCACTGACCTGTCCAGCTACACGCGGGACAGGGCGCTCGGTGGCCCGAAGGGCATCATGATGGTCCACACGCACAACGTGACGGGCCAGCAGGTGCAGACGATCCCGCTCCCTTCGGGGATCGACGGAGTGGTGATCGCCTGATCACCCGCTCCACCTGACACAGCACAGGGCCCCGCGGCTTGCGCCGCGGGGCCCTGTCGTGTCTGTGGCCTGACCTCTTGCAGCTGGTCGTAGGCGATGGCCACCCATGCGAAAGGGGGTGGGTCCCCACCTAAGGTGGGCGCCGTGCGGAGCGCGGAGGTGACAGGGGATGCAGTTCCGGAGACCGCCGCGCCGCGCGGGTTGTCGCTGCTGGCGGTGATCGCGGCCGGCGGTGCGATCGGGGCGGTGGCCCGCTACGGCGTCGACGTGCTGCTGCCGGCCTCCGAGCGCGGGCTCCCGGTGGGGACGTTCCTCGTCAACGTGACGGGGTGCCTGCTGATCGGCGCACTGGCCGGGGTGCTGTTCGGTCGAAGGGCACACCGGCTGCTGCGGCCGTTCATCGCGGTCGGCGTGCTCGGCGGGTTCACCACGTTCTCGACGTACACGGTGCAGGCGGTCACCCTCGCCCTCGACGGTGAGGTGGGGACCGCGCTCGGGTACCTGGTCGCCACCGCCGCCGCCTGCCTGGTCGCCGTGGAGGTCGGCCTGATGCTCAGCCGCTGGTCGGCGCACCGGCGGCGCAGGGGTTCGCCGTGATGCTGGCCCTGGTCGCGCTCGGCGGGGCGCTCGGCGCCGTACTGCGCTACTTGGTCGACCGGGCGGTCCGGGCGCGGGTCCACTCGATGTTCCCGGGCGGGATCCTGCTCGTGAACGTGGCCGGATCGCTGGTGCTCGGACTGCTCACCGGACTGCTGGCCGCACCACACTGGCAGGCCCTGATCGGGGTCGGGCTGTGCGGGGCAATGACGACGTACAGCGCCTTCGCACTGGACACCGTCGTACTGGCCGAAAGCCGGGAGCGACTGCTCGCTATGTCCTACGTGGTGATCAGTCTCGTCGCCGGGTTGGCCGCTGCCCTGATCGGCCTGGGCGTCGGCGCGGCCGCGGCGGGCTGACCTGCACGCGGACCGGATGGGATTCAATAGGCGTATGCACAGCGACGGCGAGCCCGGGGACGCGGAAGCGACGGCGCCCCCACACCGTGGCGAGCCGACGCGGGTGGAGCGCCGGCGCGGGGAAGCGGCGCGGGACCGCCGCGACAATCCACCGATAGGACTGGGCGGCGCCACGTTCTCGTCCTCCTTGCTCTGGACCGCCGCCGGCGCCCTGATCCCGGGACTCGCTCTTCTCGTCGCCGGCCGGCGGCGGCTGGGGGCGACGCTGCTGACGCTTACCCTGATCGCGATCGGCGTCCTGGTCTGGCTGGCGACGGCAGGGCAGCGGACGGCGTTGCATCTGGCCGTCAGCCCCAAGGCGTTGCTCCTGCTCGGCCTCGCGCTGCCTGTCGTCGCGCTGGGCTGGGCCGTGGTCGTCGTCAGCGGATACGGTGCGGTCCGGCCGATGCGGATCACCACGGTGCAGCGCGGCGTCAGCGCCGCGGTGGTCTCGCTGCTGTGCCTGGCGGTCGTGCTGCCCACCGTCGTCGCCTCGCGGTACACCTTTATCCAGCGTGACCTGATCACCACCGTCTTCGCGCCGGGCAAGGTGAGCGCGACGACTCCGGACAACGCCACCCCGGCCGATCCCTGGGCGGGTCAGCCCAGGGTCAACGTGCTGCTGCTCGGCGGTGACGGCGGCGAGGGGCGCGACGGCGTACGCACCGACACCGTCATTCTGGCCAGCATCGACACCGACACCGGTGACACTGTGCTCTTCAGCCTGCCGCGCAACTTGGAGAACCTGCCGTTCCCGCCCGGGCCGCTGCGCCAGGTCTACCCCGACGGCTTCCAGGTGAGCGTGGGCGAGCCACTGCTCAATGCGGTCTACCGCACCGTCCCGGCCGAGCACCCGGACATCCTCGGCCCCACCGACGACCTCGGCGCCGATGCACTCAAACTCGGCGTCGGCGAGGCGCTCGGGCTGGACGTCGACTATTTCGTGTTGGTCAACCTGGACGGCTTCAAGCAACTCACCGACGCCCTCGGGGGCGTTGTCGTGAACATCAACAGCTGGGTCCCGATCGGCGGCGTGGACAGCCTGAGACAGCCTCCGGACGACTATCTGGAGCCCGGCCCGAACCAGCAGCTCAACGGCTTCCAGACGTTGTGGTTCGCTCGCGGCCGCTACGGCTCGTCGGACTACGATCGGATGGACCGCCAGCGTTGCGTCATCAACGCGGTGATCGACCAGGCTGACCCGGTTACCGTGCTCAGCCGGTACCAGGATCTGGCCGACACCACCAAGGACATTCTTGAGACTGACATCCCGCAGGACCTGCTGTCCGCCTTTGTCGACCTGTCGTTGCAGATCAAGGACGCCCGTACGACGAGTGTCGTCTTCGACAACTCTGTGATCACCCCTGCCGACGCCGACTACGACCTGATCCGGGACGCCGTCCGCGAGGCGATCAACCCGCAGCCTCCACCGGCGGGGCAGCCCTCGGCCGAGCCGACGACCGGGTCGCCCAGCAGCTCCGCTCCGCCGGCGGGTGAGACGCAGGCACCGCCGTCGGCGCAGTCGCTGGAATCCTCCTGCGCCTACGACCCGGTCGCGGCCGAGGCCGCCCTGGAACAGGGCAAGCCCCCGACCCGTCGCTGACCGGACCGGGTGGCGGTCTCGCGGCTCTGCGGTGTCGAGGACCGGCCGATAGGCTGGGGGCATCCACATCGGAAAGGACGTTGGTCCCGGGCGTGCCCGTACAAGGCTCCTCGCGTAGTTCGGTAGTGATCGTGGCCAACCGGTTGCCGGTGGACCAGGTCACCGATCCGGATGGCAGCACCCGGTGGCAGCGCAGTCCCGGCGGCCTGGTCACGGCGCTCGAGCCGTTCATGCGGCAGCGGACCGGAGCCTGGCTCGGCTGGTCGGGCGCCGCGGGCGGGGCCGCGCCGCAGTTCGACCACGAAGGGCTGCACCTCGTGCCCATCCCGCTCAGCGCAGAGGAGATCGACCGGTACTACGAGGGGTTCTCCAACGCCTCGCTGTGGCCGCTCTACCACGACGTCGTACAACGGCCGGAGTTCCACCGCTCGTGGTGGGACTCCTACCTGCAGGTGAACGAGCGATTCGCGGCGGCAGCGGCCGACGTGGCGGCCGAGGGTGCGACGGTGTGGGTGCACGACTACCAGCTGCAGCTCGTCCCGGCGATGCTACGCAAGGCCCGGCCGGACCTCCGGATCGGCTTCTTCCTGCACATCCCGTTCCCACCGATGGAGCTCTTCATGCAGCTGCCGTGGCGGCGGCAGATCATGACCGGCCTGCTCGGGGCCGACCTGGTCGGTTTCCAGCGACCCATGGGAGCGCAAAACTTCCTGCTGATCGCCCGCCGGCTACTGGGGCTGCGGTCCTCCGGCAGTTCGGTGCAGCACGACGGCCGCGGCGTGCATGCCTCCGCCTTCCCGATCTCCATCGACATTAAGGCCTTCGACGAACTCGCCTCGTCGCCGGAGGTGGTCGAACGGGCGGCGCAGATCCGCCGGGAACTCGGCGAGCCGGAGAAGATCATCCTCGGCGTGGACCGGCTGGACTACACCAAGGGCATCGGCGTACGGCTGCGGGCGTTCAAGGAGCTCCTCGAGGACGGCTCGATCAGCGCCCCGCAGACCGTACTCGTGCAGGTGGCCACCCCCAGCCGCGAGCGGATCGACCACTACGTGACGATGCGGGAGGAGATCGAGAAGACCGTCGGGCACATCAACGGCGACTACGGCGGCATCGGGGGTCCGGCCGTTCACTACCTGCACCAGTTCATGCCGCGGGACGAACTAGCCGCCCTCTACCGAGCAGCCGACGTGATGGCGGTGACGCCGTACCGGGACGGCATGAACCTCGTCGCCAAGGAGTACGTCGCTGCCCGCGGTGACCTCGGCGGGACGCTGGTCCTGTCGGAGTTCGCCGGAGCGGCGGCCGAGCTGCGGCAGGCGTTCCTGGTCAATCCGCACGACATCGCCGGCGTGAAGGCCGCCCTGCGCGAGGCGCTGGAACTGCCCCCGGCCGTGGCCGCCCGCCGGATGCGGGCGATGCGCCGGACCGTGCGCCGCTACGACCTCGACCACTGGGCGGAGTCGTTTTTCGCCGCTCTCGAGGAGCAGGTGGAGTGAGCGAGCTCAGCGAGGCACTGGCCGGTCTCGCGGGCAGGTCCCGGCTGCTCGTCGCCAGCGACTACGACGGCGTACTCGCCCCCCTTGTCGACGACCCGGCCGCGGCCCGCCCACTGCCGGCAGCGATCGAATCGCTGCGAAGGCTTGGCACGCTGCCGGACACGTTCGTTGCCCTCATCTCCGGCCGCGCCCTGGCCGAGCTCGGCGTCTTGTCCGGGTTAGGACCGCCGGCGCAGCTTGTCGGCAGCCACGGCGCCGAGTGGTCCACGGGGCAGGTCGAGGGCTTCGACGCCGAACGGGCCGACGTGCTGGACGCCGTGACCGCGGCGATGGCCGACATCGCCGGCCGGTACGACGGCGTGGGGGTCGAACGCAAGCCGGTCAGCGCCGTCCTGCACGTCCGTCGGGCGACGCGCCCGGATGCCGGCGCGGCCACCGCTGCGCTTGAGGATCGGCTGACCCGGTGGACCGGACTGCACGTCACGCACGGCAAGGAGATCGTCGAGGTAGCCGTCGTCAGAACCGACAAGGGCTCAGCGCTTGAGTCCCTCCGGTCGTCGGTGGCCGCGGACGCCGTGCTGTTCCTGGGTGACGACGTCACCGACGAGGATGCCTTCGCCCGGTTGAGCCCGCCGGACGTCGGCGTCAAGGTGGGACCGGGACACACCCGGGCGGCGTACCGGGTGGACACGCCGGAGGAGGCAGCGGTGCTGCTGGACGACCTGCTGGCGCTGCGCGCCTCAGCCGCCGGCTGACACCTTGTGGAACGGGTTGTGCACGGTCACGCCGCGGATCGTCTGGCCGTGCGAGAGGTCCTCGGTCAGGGCGACCCTCCCGGTGCTACACGGATACTGTGTAGAACGGGCCTAGGCGTGCCAGGGGTACGCCGACCAGTCCGGCGGGCGCTTGCCCAGGAACGAGTCCCGGCCCTCGGCCGCCTCGTCGGTCATGTAGGCGAGGCGCGTCGCCTCCCCGGCGAAGACCTGCTGCCCGGCGATCCCGTCGTCCACTGCGTTGAACGCGAACTTGAGCATCCGCTGAGCGGTTGGGCTCTTGGCCATGATCCGCCGGCCCCACTCCAGCGCCGTACGCTCCAGCTCCGTGTGCGGCACCACCGCATTGACCATGCCCATGCGGTGGGCGTCGGCGGCGTCGTACGTCGCGCCGAGGAAGAAGATCTCGCGCGCGAACTTCTGGCCGACCTGGCGGGCGAGGTACGCCGATCCGTAGCCGCCGTCGAAGCTGCCCACGTCTGCGTCGGTCTGCTTGAAGCGGGCGTGCTCGGCGGAGGCGATCGTCAGGTCACAGACCACGTGCAGGCTGTGCCCGCCGCCGGCCGCCCACCCGGGCACCACTGCTATGACAATCTTCGGCACCGTGCGGATCAGCCGCTGCACCTCGAGGATGTGCAGCCGGCCACCGCCCGGTGTCCCGCCGTACTCGTAGCCCGCCTTGCCACGCACCCGCTGGTCCCCGCCGGAGCAGAACGCCCAACCACCGTCCTTGGTGGACGGTCCATTGCCGGTGAGCAGTACGCAGCCGACGTCGGTGCTCAGCCGGGCGTGGTCTAGCGCCGTGAGCAGTTCGTCGACGGTCTGCGGGCGGAAGGCGTTGCGTACGTCGGGGCGGTTGAAGGCGACCCGCACGACGCCGGCGTCCACGGCCCGGTGGTAGGTGATGTCGGTGAAGTCGAAGCCGTCGACGGCAGTCCACGCGTCGGGGTCGAAGAGTTCGGAGACAGGGTGCATGCCGAGCAAGGTAGTTGCCAAAACCACTTTGCCTGTCAGGTGGTCGTGCAAACCGGGCAAATCGGCCGTTGACGCGGCCATCCGACAGGCAAAGTGCGTGGGCTACGGCGGCTGCGTGCGCAGGTAGCGGCCGAAGTGCGGGACGGTGAAGGCGATCGAGCCGCGCTCGGCGGAGTAGACCAGGCCCTTCTTGATCAGCGTGTCCCTGGCCGGGGACAGCGACGCCGGGCGCCGGCCGAGCGCCTTGGCCACCTCGGCGGTGGTGACCGGTCTGTCTTCCTGGGACAGCTCTGCCATCGCCCGCAGATACTCCCGCTCGGCGGGTGTGGCGCGGTCGTACCGGGAGCCGAAGAACCCGACCGCGAGTTCGGCTTCGGCGGCCGGGCAGCCGACCCGGACGTCCTCGGCGGTGATCGGGGACTCGGCGGCGGCGTCCCACGTGACCTTGCCGTAGGCCTGCACGAAGTACGGGTAGCCGTCGGCGGCGGCGTACATGGCGTCCAACGCCCCGGTCGTGAAGTCGACGCCCTCACGGTCGGCCGGGGCGCGCAGGGCGAGGTCGGCGGCGGCGCGGTCGAGCCGGTCGATCCGGAGGAATCGGAACAGCCGTTCGGAGTAGCTCTTGCTGCTGGACAGGACGGCGGGCAGGTGCGGCAGGCCGGCGCCGACGATGATCAGCGGCGCGCCGGCCTGCGACAGCTCATGGCACGCGGCGCAGACCGCGGACACATCGGCAGCACCGAGATCCTGCATCTCATCGACGAAGAGCGCGATCCCGACGCCGACGTCCCGCGCGACAGCGGCGGCGTCGCCGAGCAGCTCCACCAGATCGATCTCGATGTCGCCGGAATCCGCCCGGCCGCTCGTCGCCGGTACGTCGATGCCCGGCTGCCAGCGGTCGCGGACCTTCCCGCCGGCGGACTCGCGCAGCGCGAACGCCTTGAGTACGCCGAGGAACTGCTCGACCCGCTCGGGATTGCGGTGCCGGCCGGTGAGTTCCCGCACGGCCATGTGCAGGGCGCTGGAGATCGGCCGTCGAAGGGACTGCTCGGGCCGGGCCTCGATCTTGCCCGTCCCCCAACCCCGGTTGATCGCCGCCGAGCGGAGCTGGTTGAGCAGCACCGTCTTACCCACGCCGCGCAGCCCGGTCAGCATCAGTGACCGCTCCGGCCGGCCCCGGGCTATCCGCTCCAGTACGACGTCGAACTGCGCCAGTTCCGCGTCGCGTCCGGCCAGTTCCGGTGGACGCTGCCCAGCTCCCGGGGCGTACGGGTTGCGCACCGGATCCATGGCCCGGTAGCTTATCGGGCTTTCTACGGGTATCTAGGACAGGCGCAAGACACGCCGAGAAACATCTAGCCGACGGGCTCGAGCACGAATACGGGGATCTCCCGCTCCGTGCGCTTCTGGTAGTCGGCGTAGTCGGGGAACGCCGCAACGGCACGCTCCCACCACTGTGCCTTCTCCTCGCCGGTCACCTCGCGGGCGGTCATGTCACTGCGGACCGGTCCGTCCTGCAGCTCGACCCGGGGGTTCGCGACCAGGTTGTAGTACCAGACCGGGTGCTTGGGGGCACCGCCGATCGAGGCGACCGCGGCGTAGCGACCCTCGTGCTCGACGCGCATCAGCGGGACCTTGCGCAGCTTGCCCGACCTGGCGCCGACGGTGGTCACCAGGACCACCGGCATCCCGCGCATCGTGGTGCCGGCCGTGCCGCCGGAGCTCTCGTACTCCTCCACCTGGTTCCGGACCCACTGCTCCGGGCTCGGCTCGTACTCACCGTCTAGGGGCATGCACCCCAGTCAACACGACACCGGTCCCGACCACCGTGCCGGAGCGCGCATCCGCCCGGCGGGGCGCAGGTCGAGGGTGCGACTATCCGGCCGTCCGGACCACGACGCGCCCCTCGGTCAGCCGCCCGGGGCCCTAGGCAGCAAGAACCCTCGCAACAGCATCGCGGTGGCCTCGAGATGCTCGGACATCACCCGTCGGGCGCCGTCGCCGTCACCGGCGAGGATCGCCTTGACGATGCGCGCATGCTGGCGGTCCGAGTGCTCGATGTTCGGG
>JACCZY010000212.1 GCA_013695685.1 Geodermatophilaceae bacterium
CGGCGCCCCATTCGACCGCGCTGCAGGTGAAGTCGAGGCAGATGGCCTGCCAGGGCTTCCACGTGTCGTTCCGGTAGATCTCCCCCCAGTCGACGTTTCGCCCCGCGGGGGTGAGCGGCACGCCCCAGGTGACGTCCAGCGCCCATGCTGTCGCGTTCGGCATGATCCGACCACCCCGAAGCAGCTGATTGCCCCAGATGACCTGCCCGATCCATCCGGCAGAGGAGGGATATGGGGCGCCCGGTCTTTTGAAGAAAGACGCCAGATCGACCGCACCCTTCGCGTTCAGGAGACCAGCGCCGGTGGTCAGCCTGTCGGAGCTGGAATGCGGGTGCGCGGTGTACTGCAGAATCGCCTTGACGGCATTCGGCGTCAGTTCCGGGTTCGCCTGGAGCATCAACGCGACGGTGCCTGTGACCACCGGCGCCGACATGCTCGTGCCGCTGAGACTCAGATACGGGCGGCTGGGAGCCGGAACGGTGCCGTCGAGGAGGTACTCGGCTCTGCTGACGTACAGCGCGCTGGAGGCATCGCTCAGCGATTCGATACCGACGCCGGGCGCCACGAGATCAGGCTTCGCCGTCTGGTCCACGGCAGTGGGACCGCGAGAGCTGAACCAAGCAATCGCATCATCGAGCCGATCGACGGTTCCCTGGTGGTTGGAGGCCCCGACCGTGGTGACCCACGGGGCGTTGCCGGGCGCGGTGATGCCTCGGTACAGCGTGCGGCCCTGCGAATCGCGGCCACCGTTACCCGCTGCCGCGATCACGACAAGACCTGCCTCCACTACACGCTTTGCCGCCAGTGTGAGGGGATCCTTGTAGTAGGACTCGTAAACCCCGGACGAGACGGACAGGTTGACGACACGGGTGTTGAACTGGTCCTTCGTGGCCACCACGTAGTCGAGCGCGGCGATGACGTCGCTGATGCGGCCGATGCCTTCACGATCGAGCGTCTTCAGCACCACGAGGTGAGCACCGGGCGCGATTCCCATGCGCAGCCCCCCTGACGCGGAGCCATTTCCGGCGACGATGCCGGCCACGTGAGTACCGTGACCGAAGTCATCGTACGGCGACTGCCGCCCGTTCACGAAGTCCACGAAATGACGGACCCGCTGAGGACCGCCGGGACCAGCGAGGTCGTCGTGCCACGGCGTGACGCCGGAGTCGATCACTGCGACACCGATCCCGGCCCCGTCGTAACCGAGTTCCTGCCGAACGGCTGCGGCACCGACGGTCGCGGAGGTGCGCTCCAGCACGCCGAACGCCGGGCGGTCCAATGCGACATGTCGCACGAGGGAATTGTTGGCGAGGCCGATGAGCGCACCGTTGGGCACGAGCGCTACGCGGCCATGGATGATTGGAAGTACCCGGCCGGCGGTACCACCCGCCTGCTGGATGATCCGGGGAAGCCCGGCGTTCGCTGCCGGATCGAGGGCTTGGATGATCACGCGCGACCAGCCGGCACGGGCGGCCTCGGAACGCACCAACGGACCAAGTTTCTCGAGGCCTGCAGCAGGCGCTTCCTCCTGGCCCTCGACAGGCGCCGACGAGGCGGCGAGGACGACAGCCGCGAGAACGAGACACTGCTGAACTGCTGTTCGTATGCGCATGATGGGTATCGATTCCGCCCGGGCGGAACCTCACGGTCGCGGTGCGCCGGAGGGCGCCTCCACGAATGAGTAAGTGGACGGAGGATCCCTTACTTTTTAGTAACCGACGCTTGGAGCTTCTGCTGGGGACCACCACGATACAGCAACTGCCTCATTCACTCAAGCACAGCCATTGATTGCCAGCGAAGCGGGCTTCAACACCGCTCCCGCGGCCTGGTAAAATCGTCCCGCGTCAAAACACTGAATTGCACTGGAGCATGTGATCCGCGAGGTCCAGGGTCTTGACCATCACGATGCACGCGTGAGGCACACGTGCGCAACGCTCACACTCGAAGACGGCGAGCAGCCGCACGTCGTGCAACGCCGGCTCGGCACGCCAGCATCACCACGGGGTGAATCTACGACGATGCCGCTTATGCAGCAGGACGCTGCGAGGCGCATGGGCACAATGCTCCGGAAGTTCGCACCTATGACAGGGGTGCTCTATGGTGTTCAGGGTCGAGGCTGCCCGGGCTCTGGCGCTCGGCTCACCGATCGACCAGGCAGAGATCATCGCCTCAGGGGCGGCGGGGTCTCGCGTGTCGGCCCTGATCTTCAGCGTGTCCGCCGCGGTGGCCGTCTGCACCCCGACGGCGCCCGCCTTCCCATGCGGCGACGGCCGGTTCCTGTGAAAAGACAGGCTAATCTACAATAAATCTGCCTTAACCTCTTGCGGAATTGATGCCGGGTACTTATACTTCGGAACAAGGTCATGTCCGCGCGCATTCTGATTACCACCATCATGGCGATTCCGACCGGGTGCATGACCGGCCGGGCGGGGGTGGCGTGTAGCGGCTGAGCCGAAGGGGTTTCAA
>JACCZY010000122.1 GCA_013695685.1 Geodermatophilaceae bacterium
GTCCTCAACCCCTGGGGTGCTGCCCGCACCGCCGCCGGCCGGTCCCTCGTCGCCACCGCCGGCCGGTCCCTCGTCGCCACCGCCGGCGCCACCGCCGGCCCCACTGTCAGCGCCGCCGTCGGCGCCGCCGTCACCGGCAGTCGTGGTCATGTCATCGTCGTCGAGCGCCATGCGTTCCTCCAGCTGTGGGCGAAAATGGGCTGTACGTAGATACCTTGGCACGCTGCCTACCCGGCCGCACTACGAGGACCCGCCGGATCACAGTCGGCGGAGCCGGATGCGACGTACGGAGTGGTCAGGGCCCTTCTGCAGGATCAGCCGGGCCCGCGAGCGGCTCGGTGCGATGTTCTGCTCGAGGTTCGGGCCGTTCACCGCCGCCCAGATCCCCTCGGCGATGGCAACCGCGTCCGGCTCGGACAGGTCGGCGTACCGGTGGAAATAGGAATCGGGGTCGGCGAACGCGACCTGCCGCAGGGCGAGGAATCGCTCGACGTACCAGCGCCGGATGTCCGCCTCGTGCGCGTCGACGTACACCGAGAAGTCGATGAAGTCGGACAAAAAGACCCGGGGGGTGCGCCCCTGTGCCGTCAGGCCGGGCTGCAGCACGTTCAGCCCTTCCAGGACGAGGATGTCGGGCTGGGTGATCACCTGGCGGCGTTCGGGCAGGACGTCGTAGGACAGGTGGGAGTAGACGGGAACCTGGATCTCCAGCCGCCCGGCCTTGATCTCGGCGAGGAAGCGCACGAGCGCGCGCCGGTCGTAGCTCTCCGGAAACCCCTTGCGCTCCAGCAGACCGCGCTCGAAAAGGGTGGCGTTGGGCAGCAGGAACCCGTCAGTCGTGACCAGTTGCACCGTCGGGTGGTCGGGCCAGCGAGACAGCAGCGCTGTCAGCAGGCGCGCCGTGGTGCTCTTCCCGACGGCGACGCTCCCCGACACCGCTATCACGAACGGGACCTTGGACTCCTTCGACCCGAGGAAACCCCGCTGGGTCGACCACAGCTGCTGGGCCGCGGCGACGTACAGATTCAGCAGTCGCGACAGCGGCTGGTAGACGGTCTCCACCTCGTCGATGTCGAGGTAGTCCCCGAGCCCGCGCACTCGTTCGATCTCGAGTTCGGTCAGTGGCAGGGGAGTGGCGTCGACCAGGGCCCGCCAGGCCTCCCTGTCGAAGTCCACGAACAGGGAGACGCCGTCCTCTCGGCCGTTCGTCGCAGTCACCGGCCCATCCTCGACCGTCCGGCCCGGTACGACGAATCGCTGCGACGGGCGTCACAGCCTTCCGGCTAGCCTGCGCAGCAGCGGTTCGGCCGAAACGTGGCGAGCGGAGGAAGGATCGGGCGCAAATGGACCTGTTGGCCCGGCTCGAGCGCTACTACGACGCCGTCCCTCGCTCGGACGCAGCTGTCGAGGTGCACGGGCCGCTGACGCTGTACGTCGGTACCGGCGCGTGGGCCTACTACGCCAGGCCGACGATCGCCGCGCGGCACGTAGGCGGCGATGACGTACGGCGGATGTGTGACCGGATGGCGGAGGTCGGCGTACCGCAGTGCTTCGAATGGGTGGCGGAGACGACGCCGACCATGACGTCCGCGGTGCGGCAGGCCGGACTCGCCGTCGCAGAGGGGCCGCTGCTGCTGGCCGTGGACCCGTTGGCCGTTGTTCTGCCCAGCGGTGTTCGACTGCTCATCGTCGGCGCCGAGGAGCCAAGGTTGCCCGATTACCTTGCTGTGGCACGGGTTTCCTTCAGTGAAGCCCCGGCACCATCCACTGTGGACGATGTCGCGCATGTGCGTGAACGGATCGCGGACGGCCGCACCGTGCTCATGGTGGCCGTCGACCGGGACGAACCCATGGCCGCCGGATCCCATCAGCCGGTGCAGGTGGCGGGAGAGTGGATCACCGAGCTCGTCGGTCTCGGCACCCTGCCGGACTATCGCGGCCGCGGACTCGCAGCGGCCATCGCCTCAGCGCTCGCCGAACACGCGGCGGCGTTCTGCGACCTGGTGTTCCTGTCGGCCGGCGACGGCGATGTCGCCCGCGTCTACGAACGGGCCGGCTTCGCCCGGGTGGGCACCGCCTGCGTCGGAGGCTGATTGAGCCCGCCGGCGTTCACTCAGCCGGTTCGAGGCCGGGTGGGAACCCGCCGGTGGCGACCGGGCCCCACCGCTCGATCTGCACGCTGATGAGGCACTTCTGCTGGCGCTGCATCGCCGCGCGGTACTCCTCCCAGTCCGGGTGCTCACCGGAGATGCTGCGGAAGTACGACACGAGCGGCTCGAGGGCCTCGGGCAGATCGACCACGTCGGCGCGACCGTCGAGCTGGACCCACGGGCCGCCGAAGTCGTCGGACAGCACGCACAGAGACACCGACGGC
Source organism: Geodermatophilaceae bacterium (assembly GCA_013695685.1). Lineage (GTDB taxonomy): Bacteria > Actinomycetota > Actinomycetes > Mycobacteriales > Geodermatophilaceae > JACCTY01. The sequence continues at coordinate 2,375 of JACCZY010000122.1, forward strand.
TCGCGGCGGATATTGTGCACCTTCGCCCGCTGCGGATACGTGGAGATCAGCACCCGGCCCTCGTCATCGACACCGCAGGTGACCGGAGACAGCTGCGAACCACCACCGCGACGGGTGGTGACCAGCACCGCATGGTGCCGGCTGCTTAGGAAGTCCAGCAACGCGGCTCTGTCTACAGTGGACTCCGTCGCGACATTCGGTGCCATACGAGGACTCTAGGGTGCCGGGAAGCGATAGACGTGGTCGTCCCCGTCCAGCGGCTCGCCACGGCTGACGTTGCTGGAGGTCAGCCAGAGCGCTCCGTCCGGCGCCTCGACGACGGTACGGAGCCGCCCGTAGACCCCCTCCAGCACTGCCACCGGTTCGCCGAGCTGTCCCGGCCCGGTGACCGGGATCGTCCACAGCCGCTGCCCGCGAAGCGCCGCGACGTACAGCGTCTGCCCGATGACGGCGGCACCCGAGGGAGATGCCTCGTCGGTCGTCCAGGTCACGAGCGGGTTGGTGAAGCGGCCGCCGTCGGTGTCACCTTCACCCTCGACGAGGGGCCAGCCGTAGTTGCCGCCGGGCTCGATGAGGTTGACCTCGTCGAACTCGTTCTGTCCGAACTCCACGCCGTACATCGCCCCGCTGTCGTCCCAGGCCAGCCCCTGCACGTTGCGGTGCCCGAGGCTGTAGACCAGGGAGTCCGGATCCGGGTTGTCCTCCGGCGGCCCGCCCTCCGGCGTCATCCGCAGGATCTTGCCGTTCAGGCTGTCGGGGTCCTGGGAGTTGTCGGTGTTCCCGGCGTCGCCGGTGCCGGCGTACAGCATGCCGTCAGGGCCGAAGACGATCCGGCCACCGTTGTGGATCTCCGCGTTCGCGATGCCGTCGACGAGAACCTCGGTCCGTCCGCCCAGCATGAAGCGCACGATCCGGTTGTCGTCCTCCGTCGTGTAGTAGGCATAGATGAAGCCGTCGGTGACGTACGTCGTGGGCACGGCCAGGCCGAGCAGCCCGCCCTCGCCGAGGTCGGCGACGTCGGGAAGTGTCATCACCTCCGACTGCTCGCCCTGCGAGGTCACCCGCAGGATCCGGCCCGTGGGCCGCTCGGCGACCAGCGCGTCGCCGTCGGGGAGGAACGCCACCCCCCACGGCACCGCGATGTCGCTGGCCACAGATTTGGCCGGCCCGAATCCATCCAGCGCGCCCTGCTCAGGCGTGGTGGGTGACGGCTGGCCGGCCGACTCCGAGGATGAGGTTGGGTCAGTGCTGTCGGGATCGTCGTCGGGTGGCGGTGGGTCGCCCCCACATCCTGCGAGGAGCAGCACGGCGGCGAGGCTCAGGGCGAGACGTTTCGGCGTACTGCTGCGATGCGGCATCACTCCACGGTGCGTGCCAGCGCACGGCTTCGCAAGGCGGCAGCGGTCTGAGCCTGACCTGTCACGGGTTAGGCTCCACGAGCCAACCGGCTCCCGACCAGGCTGGAGTAGCGCGATGGGTGAAATCGTCGTGTTCTCCGGTGCTGCACATCCGGCCTTCGCCACCGAGATCTGCGACATCCTCGGTACACCGCTGTCGCCGAGTCAGCGGTTGCGCTTCAGCAACGACTGCCTGCAGGTGCAACTACGGGCGAACTGCCGCCAGCGCGACGTGTACGTCGTACAGCCGCTCGTCCCTCCGGTTCAGGAGAACCTCGTCGAACTGCTGTTGATGCTCGATGCCGCCCGGGGGGCGTCGGCTGCGCAGGTCACCGCCGTCATCCCGCACTACGCTTACGCCCGGTCGGACAAGAAGGATGCCGGCCGGATCTCTATAGCCGCGCGACTGGTCGCTGATCTGATCGCGACAGCCGGGGCGAACCGGGTCCTGACGATGGCGCTGCATGCCCCCCAAGTGCACGGTTTCTTCAGCGTGCCGGTCGATCACCTGACAGCTATCACCCAGCTGGCCGAACACTTCGCCGATCGCGACCTGGCCGACACGGTTGTGGTCTCCCCGGACCTCGGCAACGCGAAGGCGGCCACGCAGTTCGCCCGGCTGCTCGGCCTGCCGGTGGCCGCCGGTAACAAGCAGCGGATGACCGACGACAAGGTGGTCATCGACTCGATCGTCGGTGACGTCGACGGCAAGAACGCCATCATCCTCGACGACGAGATCGCCACCGGCGGCTCGGTCGTCGAACTGCTGGACCGGCTCCGGGAGCGCAACGTCGGCAGGATGTCATTGGCGTGCACCCACGGCCTTTTCACCGGTGCGGCGTTGGAGCGACTCGCTGCCCAGCCGGAGCTCGAGGAGATCGTCACCACCGACACCGTGCCGCTGCCTTCCGACGCGGTGCCGCCGAAGCTGACAGTCTGCTCGGTCGCCCCGCTGTTCGCCGACGCGATCAGCCGGATCCACCTCGGGGAGTCGGTCAGCAGCATGTTCGCCCGGGTCGGCGGCCCCGGCTGAGAATGGGTTGTCCGCTACGGACGGTGGTGAACCGTTGGACGTGCCTGACTTGCCGCAGAGTGGCCTCCGTTACTCCTCCGCCGAGCCCGAGTCCATCCACATGACCTCCCACAGATGGCCGTCGACGTCCTGAAAACTCCAGCCATACATGCCGTCCATCTCCACGGGCTCGTTCGACGGTTGACCGCCGGTGGCGAGAGCCTTGTTGACCAGCTCGTCGACTGCTTCTCGACTGTCCGCGGACAGCGCAAGAATCGTCTCGGTATGCGTCGCCGCGGCGCAGATCTCTTTCTTCGTAAAGTCCTTGAAGCGATCCTCCACGAGCAGCATCACGAAGCTGTCGGCGCCGATGATCATGCAGGTGGCCTTGTCGTCGGTGAACTGTGAATCGAAGGTGAACCCGAGCTCGGTGAAGAAATCGACCGACTTCTGCAGGTCTTTGACCGGCAGGTTCACGAACAGCTTCGTCGCCATTGCGTCAACGTAGCAGCGGCTGCCGGGCTACCCGTCGTCGCGATGTAGCCAAGCGAGCAGATCGGTGCATGCCATCCGAGCGGTGCGAGCACGGTAATGGGACAGTTCGTCGTCGTCGAGCAGCTGGCGACCCGAACCGGACGTACCCTGCCGGAAGAACGCTGCGCGGTCTTTGAACACGCCCGCCGGATCCGGCGCGAGTATGGCGGCATTGCCCTGCATATGCTCGAACGAGGCGGCCCTGACCAGTTCGGGCCAGGTCGCCTCAGGCACCGGGATTCCCAGCAGCGCCGCCAGGCGGCGCATCTCGCCCCCGAGGTCGGCTGCCAGATCGGCGTAGTGGACGAGCACGACGTTCGGGTCGACGCGGCGGGCCCACGCGTCGGACAGATGCCACATCACGCCGGGCAGGGAGTCCAGCTCCTCCCGTGGCGCCACATCTTGGTCGATCCACCTGAGCAGCCATTCACGCAGCGGCAAACGCGGATCCGGCGGACCATCCGGCTCTGGTTGGCCGGTGAGCCGGCGCAGTCGACCACGGTCGAGGTTGTCGCCCTGGTGGTACAGCGACACGGCCATGTCCAACGGGTGCCTGGCAACCACGATGTAGGTGGCACGTGAGTCGAGCGGCAATCCGTCGAGCGGGGTATGGGTCTTGACGATCCGCCGGTGTTCCTGGGCGGCAAGCCGCCCGTAGACTTCAGCGCGGGGAACGACCAGCCAGTCCAGCCACGGTGACAACGTGAACAGTGGTGCGGGCAGGTGAGGGGTCTGGAAGACCAGCAGCGCGCAGAGCATCTGCATCCACGTCGTGCCGCTCTTGGAGCGGGTGCTGATCACGATGTCGCCTTGGCGGAACGGGAACCCGACCCACCGGGCGCTGTCCTCGTCGGGGGACCGGTAGCGCGCGGGAACATCTGGCCGGGATTCAGACACGAAGCGGATCGAACCACTCCAACCCATCGAATCGGGCGAAGCCGCTGTCGTTCGAGGCCAGCGAGAGTCCGTGCTCGATGGCCAAGGCAGCCAAGTGGGCATCGGGCACGTCATTTGCCCCCATGCCGCTGGTAATCAGGCAGGTCCGAAGTACCTCGCGATGCCGAGGCGTCGGTGCCGGGATCCAGCTCGATTCGGCGTCCAGCCACGCCTCGACCTGATCCCACGCGTCAGCGATGGGTTCCGGTTGGCTGAACAGTCTCGGGTTGGTGACCAGGCGGACGAACGCCAACAGGCTGCTCCATGGCAGTCCCACCCGCGGCGTGCCCGCAAGTTGATCCTCCAGCCAGCCCCGCGCGGCGTCGTGCTGCCGGTAGGAGTCGACGTGGGCGTAGACGAGCAGGTTCGCGTCGATGGCGATCACAGATGCCGCTCACCCTCAACCAGCGCCAGCACCTCGCTGATGTCGTCGACATCGGGCAGGCGGGGCTTCCCGAGTGAGACCGAGCGCGTAAAGGGCCCGCCACGGACGGGTTGCTCTCGACCGAGCTGCAGCAGGCCGGCACGGAGGACGTCGTTGACCAGTTGCTTGAACGGCCGGTCCTTGCGTGCCCGCAGCTGGTTCAGTTGTGCGGCGACATCGTCGTCGAGGCTGAGCGTCGTTCGCA
>JACCZY010000216.1 GCA_013695685.1 Geodermatophilaceae bacterium
GAGTGGGTGGCCGCCGAGTGGGTGGCCGCCGAACTCGTGGCCGCCGAACTCGGCCCCGCCGGCGTCGCGCCGTCGCGCTCGCGGCGTCGCGGCCCGACTCGTCACGGCTGTGGTCGTCCTGGCGACCGTGGGCACCGCCTTCGCCGTACCGAGCGACAGCCGGCTGACGACCACGGCTACCGCCGAGCAGGATCCGCTGCCACTCCCGGCCTCCGCGGCGCTCCCCGACTCGCATGTGGTCGTCGTTCTGGAGGCCGACGACAACCTCGACCTGTACGTCGTCGATGTGGCGAGCAGGGCGGTCGTGCGTCGGCTCACCGATGACGGGGGGTCCGATCGAGCTCCGTCCCTGTCTCCGGATCGGCGGACGATCCTCTACCTGCGGGGCACGAACGGCGCGTCGACGTTGCGGGTGACGGCCACCGACGGGCAGGGCGACCGCCCACTGTTCGCGCAGCCGGTCGAGGGCTGTCCGGACATGGGACGCCCGAGCTGGAACCCAGTCGACCCCGAAGTCCTCGTGCTGGCCTGCACAGACGGTGCGGAGCGCGCCTTGCGCCTGGTCACCCTGGATGGGGAGGTCATGCACACCCTCGACGTGGGTGGCATGTACCCGTTCGACCCGACGTTCTCCCCCGACGGCAAGACCATCCTGTACTCGGCCAGCGGGATCGCCCACAGTAGTGGCGGGTCGCTCTACACGGTCGCCGCCGACGGGAGCGGCGAGCCGATCCGGCTGACCGACGGCGCACCGGGCGCCGACGGTGGGCCGACGTGGTCACCGACGGGCGAGCAGATCGCGTTCCGCCGTCGAGTCGACAACGGCACCCGGGCGGGCAACTTCGAGATCTTCGTGATCAACGTCGACGGATCCGACCCGCGCGTGCTCGCGGCCGACCCGGCGCAGGACTCCGGTCCGGCGTGGTCGCCGGATGGAGCCCAGATCATGTTCATGAGCGAGCGCATGGGTGCGGGGCGCGGCAGCACGAACCACGTCTTCGTCATGAACTCCGACGGCACCGAGCTGACACTCCTCCTCCGGGAGACCGGCGGCAGCTTCGGCTACGCACCGGCCTGGGGACCGCGGTAGCGGCTCGCCGTCGCGTAGATAGGCCGGTCCGCGGGATCGTTCGGGAAGTCAGCCGGCAACGTCGCCGCAGTCTGGGCAACGGCGGGAGTGCTGCCGATCGTCCGCACCTCCGCGGCCAACCGCTGCGGTGGTGAACAGCTCCTCCTCGGCGGCGGCTCAGCCGAGGGACAGCACGCCGAGCAGGTGCCGCGCGGCGCTGCCCCCCTCGCTCTCGGCGATGTCCAGTGCGGTGGGTACGTCGAGGTTGTCCAGCAACGCCTCACTCACCGCGGCGGTCGGGGCGGCGGCCTCTGCACGGTCCGCCCGGCCGGCGGCGGCATAGAGCCGCTCCAGCCGCCCGGCCGCCGCGGCCAGGTCCTCCAGGCGGAACTCCCAGGGCTCGCTCCACCGCCGGTCCAGCAACAGCAGTCGCAGAGCGGTCGGCGGGTGGTCGCGGAGCAGCTCGCTGACCAGCGTCAGGTTGCCGGTGGACTTCGCCATCTTGGTGCCGTCCTTCAGCACCGCCCCGACGTTGAGCCGCGACCGCGCGAACGGGCGCACCGACGTGGCCCCTTCGGCCATGGCCGCCTGATGCGCGTGGTGGGGGAAGGCCAGGTCGGCACCGCCGGCGAGCAGATCGACGCTGGCCCCGAACGCGCACAGAGCCATCGCGGCGCACTCGGCGTGCCAGCCCGGCCGCCCCCACCCCCAGGGACTGGGCCAGGCGGGGTCACTGTCCCCGGACGGTCGCCACACGGGCACGTCGAACGGGTCGTCGCGCAGCGGGTCGTCGGGCTGGTCGCCGTACTGCGTCGACAGGGCCAGCGCAGTGTCCCGGCCGAACCCGGCCCGCTCCGGCACATCGCCACCGCGGAAGAAGACGTGACCGTCCCGCTCGTAGGCTTCGCCGGCGGCGAGCAACGCCATACCGAGTTGGACGACGTGCGAGATGTGGTGCCGGGCGCGGGGCTCGTGGGCCGGCCGGCGTACGCCCAGCAGTCGCATGTCCTGCTCGAAGAGATACTCCTGGCTCAGCGCGAACTCGTCGTAGTGCCGGCCGTGCTGCCCCGCCGCCCGAGTGAGGACGTCGTCGACGTCGGTCACGTTCCGGCAGGTGCGCACCTCGACACCGCTCATCCGGATCACCGACGCCGCTACGTCCGCCCAGACGAAGGTTGCCGCATGCCCGAGGTGCGTCACGTCGTACGGTGTGATCCCGCAGACGTACAACCGGGCCGGGCTGACCAGCGCCAGCCGGCGCCCGGCCAACCGCAGCTCCGCGCTCCGAACCGGGCCGTCGTCCGGTCCGGTGACCCGGCCGGCCTGCCCGATCACACCTGAGGAAGACATCGGATGCACGCCCATGGCCGCTATCCTGCCCTCACGGTTCGGCCAGCCACGCGAAGGACAGCGGCGGCAGCCGCAGCCACGTGTCGTAGACCGCGAGGGCACCGTCGCTGCACAGGATCGCGTCGTCCCGACCCAGGCCCCCCAGGGCACCGAGGTCAGCTCCCGCCTCATCCTCCGCGAAGTTGGCCAGCCCGACGAAGCTGCCGGTTCGAGGGTGACGGCGCCGCCATGCCAGCACTCTGCTGTCGCCCACGTCGAGCAGCGCGGTGTCGGCCCCGCCGCGCAGCGCCGGTACGCCGCGGCGTGCTGATCCGAGTCGCTGCAGCCAGCCGAAGACCCGTCCCTCCAGCGTCGCCGGGTCGAGGCGCCGCTCGGCGGCAGGCCAGTCCATCCACGGCCGGTGCATCCACCGGTTGTCCGCCCACAAGGCCGGGTCGGCGAGGTAGGTCCGGTCGTTGCGCAGCGCCAGCTCGTCACCCATGTAGAGCAGCGGCACGCCACCGAACGCGTACATTACCGAGTAGAGCAGGACGAGCCGGCGAACGCCCCGCTCGAGGCCGGCCGCGTCGCCGGTGTCGAAGGCGTCCTCGATCCCGCACAGAGCTGCCGTCGTACCCGAGATTCTCGCGTCGCCGTTGATGTCGTTCGGCTGGAACAGCGCACCGCGGGCAAACGAGCCGTCGTACCGGCCGCTGTAGAAGTCGTTGAGGAAGCGCCGATGGGTGTACCCGTTCCAGCCCAGCGACGCGGCATCGGTGTCGCTGACCGCCCAGCCGATGTCGTCGTGGCAGCGCACGTAGGTCACCCATGACGTCCCGGGCGGGATCGGATCCATCCGGCCCAGGGCGCGGCGGGCCAGCTCGGCGTCCTTGGTGGCCAGGCTGCTCCACAGCATCACCATGAGCTGGTTGTGATAGGCCAGTTCGCATTCCGGCCGGTAGCGATCATGACCGCCCAGGTACGGGACGAGGTCCTCCGGTGACACGATCGCCTCGGCCTTGAAGATCGTTGCCGGCGCGGCCAGCCGGACGAGCGCGTTCAGCGCCTGCATGATGCTGTGCGCCTCCGGCTGGTTCATGCCGTTCGTGCCCAGCCGCTTCCAGAGGAACGGCACAGCATCCATCCGGAAGATCTCGATGCCTCGGTTGGCCAGCCAGAGGACCTCCCCCAGCATCGCCAGCAGTACGTCGGGGTTCGCGTAGTTCAGATCCCACTGATACGGCCAGAACGTCGTCCACACCCACCCGCCGGCACCGTCCAACGCGGCGTCCACCCAGGTGAACGATCCCGGGGCGCGATCGGGGAAGACCGAGGGCGTCGTGGCGTCGTACGCGTCCGGCATCGTCCGGTCCGGAAAGGCCGTGTAGAAGTCCGAGTACGCCGGATCGCCGGCTAGCCACCCCTGCGCCCACTGATGTTCCCGGGCGGTGTGGTTCAGCACGACATCGATGCACAGGCTCATGTCACGGGTACGCAGGGCGGTTGCGACCTCCTCGAGGTCGCGCATCGTTCCCAGCCGCGGATCCACGGCCCGGTAGTCCGTAACCGCGTAACCGCCGTCGTTCTCACCCAGCCGAGGCTGCAGCAAGGGCATCAGGTGCAGGTAGGTGATACCCAGCTCAGCCAGGTAGTCGACGCGTTCCGGCAGGTCGGCGAGCCTGCCGCAGAAGCGTTCGGTGTAACAGACATAGCCCTGCACCGGCAGACGCTGAAACCACTCCGGGTCCACCTCGCGGCGGCGGTCGAGCAGTTGCAGTTCCTCCGGACGTTCTGCAGCCGCCGCCAGCGCGCAGCGAACCGCGCGTTCGCACAATCCGGTGACATCCATCTTCTCGCCGTAGACGGACTCGAGCGCGGCCCGTAGGTCGGGCAACCGCAGGTCCAACCGGCTGAGAAACGCGGTGCCCTCGCTGCGGCCCAGAGCGGTCAGGACGTCGGCGGCGAGCTGCTGTTGCACGACGTCACATCCAACCCGGTCCCACGACCGCCCTCTCATCCGGCCTGCCGGATGGCGCCGACGTCAGCGGTGATCGTCGTACTGGTTCGTACGACGCGCTGCGCGGCGGGTGAGGGCGGTGAGCGCACGGAACCATGCCGGTGGCTCCTCGAGGGCGTGACCGGGGACCGGCTCCGAGCCGGTGTCGCTGCGCGGAAGCAACCGGTCGACGACGGCCGCGGCGCGCGTGGTGAGCCCGGGCGCGAGACCGTGCAGTCTGACGGCGATCTTGGCGATCGGGGTGAGGATCACCTCGGGACGGCCACGCAACGCTGCGCTGACGATGCGGGCTGCCGCCCGCTCGGCGTCCATCGACAGCAAGGGAATGCTGTCCGCGAGGGCGAACCAGCGATGTTCTGCCGCCCGGTCCCCGGTGAAGAGGGCGTTTCGCGGTGAACCCGTGCGCATGAGGCCGGGGACGGCCGTCGTGACCGAGATGCCGTCCCTGGTGAGTTCGGCGCGCAGGCCCTCGGAGAACCCGACGGCGGCGAACTTCGCTGTCGTGTAGGGCAGAAGGTGCGGCGCCGGTATCTTGCCGCCGATCGAGGTGACATTGACGATCACCGGATTCTCGCTACGACGAAGCAGTGGAAGGGCGGCGAGTGTCGAGTGGACCATCCCCCAGAGCATGACGCCCAGCGCGTCGGAGAAATGCTCGGTGGTCATCACGTTGATCGGACCGACCTGGATCACTCCGGCATTGTTGACGAGGACATCGACCCGGCCGAACTCGCGTTCGGCTTCGTCTACCAACCGCTGGACGTCGGTCTGCACGGACACGTCGCAGGCGACCGTGTGAACTCGGGCGGCCGAATGAAGCAACTCCTCGCGGGCGGCCGCCAGGCCGTCCTCGGAACGGGCGCAGATCACCAGGTCGTACCCGCAGCGCCCGAACTCACGGGCGAGCAGAAATCCCAACCCGCGGCTGGCCCCGGTCACGACTGCGACCGGGGCCGGCCGCTGCGGGTCAGGTGTCACCTCGGCTCAGCTGAGCGCGGGGCCTGCGTCGGCGCTGCCGGTCATGTCCTTGAGGAAGCGGTGACATGCATCGGCGCGGGCGGAGTCCTCACTCATGACCTGCCGGAAGAAGCTGGCGATGTCGTCACGCCCGGCGTTCTCCGCATCCCGGACGTACTGGCCGTAGTCGTGGCCTGCCTTGAGCGAGTGGTACTGCACCGAAATCAGGTCGAAGCTGACGTCGTCGAATCCGGTCTCTCCGGTAGCCATGCTGTTCCCTTCTCGATGTGGACTGGACCCTGTTGCGGTGCCCCGTCGGTAACCGCGCGAAACCCCTCGCGGATCACCCCTGGAGCGTCGCCCGGGCTAGTCCCGAGCCCGGTTCGCCGAGTTCCGTTGCCGGACCGGGTGGAGGGCGATGACCAGCCCGACGATGGTGCTGACGATGTGCAGCCAGTTGTCCGCCTGGTTCAGGCTCAGGAAGTTGATGTCGTCGTTACCGACGGCGAAGAGTCCGTACACGAAGACGGCGCCCTAGCCGATGGCCAACAGCAGACGATCCCGACACAAGCGCGAGCGTTCCGTTTCGAGACGGCCGTGCACGGGCATACCCGTTACATGGGCTTTCTAGGTAAGGCACTCAAGGCCGGGGTCGCCAAGAAGGCGGTCGACGCAGCTCGCAAACCGGAGAATCAGGAGCGGGTCAAGGCTCTTGTCGCCAAGGCCCGGCGCCGGCGCGGCCAGCCGCCGGCCAGCACTGAACCGCACTGAACCGCACTGACTGGTGTTCTTCTTCTTCTCCAACCGCTTGGGTTGCCTCGGCTCGCTGGCCCTGTCGATCGGCCTCACCCTGCTGCTTCTGTTGGTGCTGGGCGTGATTCAGCTCTAGGACCAGGCTACGGTGTGCGCCTGGTCAGGTGTCTCGAAAGCGGTTGATCTCGGTGAGGTGCCGCTCTCGCAGTTGCGGGGCGCGGACGCCGAGGCCCTCCTCTGGTGCCAGGCATAGCACGCCCACTTTGCCGTGATGCAGGTTGCGATGCACGTCGTACGCCGCCTGACCGGTCTCCTCCAGTGGGTAGGCCCGGGACAGGGTGGGGTGGATCTTGCCGCGCATTACCAGCCGGTTGGCCTCCCACGCCTCGCGGTAGTTGGCGAAGTGCGAGCCGATTATCCGCTTGAGGCTCATCCAGAGGTAGCGGTTATCGTACTCGTGCTGGTAGCCGGACGTCGACGCGCACGTCACGATGACGCCGCCGCGCCTGGCGACATAGACGCTCGCGCCGAACGTCTCGCGACCGGGATGCTCGAGGACGATGTCGGGGTCGTCGCCGCCGGTGAGCTCACGGATCTTGGCGCCGAAGCGTTTCCATTCCTGCGGGTCCTGTGTCTGCTCGTCCTTCCAGAAGCGGTAGCCCTCGGCGCTGCGGTCGATGACGAGTTCGGCCCCCATCCGCCGGCAGATCTCCGCTTTCTCCGGGCTGGACACGACGCAGACCGGGGTTCCGCCGCCGTGGAGAGCGAATTGGGTCGCGTACGACCCCAAGCCTCCGGAGGCGCCCCAGACGAGCACGATGTCGCCCTGCTTCATTTGCCCGCCGTGCGCGGAGACCAACTGCCGGTACGCCGTGGAGTTGACCAGCCCGGGACTCGCCGCCTCCTCCCAGGACAGGTGTTGCGGCTTGGGCATCAGCTGATTGGACTTCACCAGCGCCAGCTCGGCCAGGCCACCGAAGTTCGTCTCGAAACCCCAAATCCGCTGCTCCGGGTCGAGCATCGTGTCGTCGTGCCCGTCGGGGCTTTCCAATTCCACGGACAGGCAGTGCGCGACGACCTCGTCACCGGGCCGCCAGGCATTGACACCGGGACCGGTGCGCAGGACCACGCCGGCCAGGTCGGACCCGACGACGTGATAGGGCAGGTCGTGCCGCTTGGACAGGGGGGACAGCTTCCCGTAGCGGCGGAGGAACGCGAAGGTCGGGATCGGCTCGAAGATCGACGTCCACACCGTGTTGTAGTTGATCGCCGACGCCATGACCGCGACGAGCGCCTCACCGGGTCCGAGTTCCGGCACCGCGACCTCATCCAGGTGCAGGGACTTGCGCGGATCCTTGTCCCAGCTCCGCAGGCCCTCGAAGAGGTCGACTTCGTCCTGGCGCACCGTCACGGCCCGATAGGACTCCGGCAGCTGCAGCGCGGCGTACTCCTCGGACGTGGTGTCCCCGGCGAGCACGGCTTCACGGATCTCCTGCACGGAACTCTCCCGGTGTCCGACTCGGCACCGCGGCCACCGCCGCCGTGCGTTGTGCGCCCTGCGCTTCGTACTATGCCGAGCGTCGGCGCCCGGCGCTACGCAGAGCGCTGCTTGCTGCGCCGCGCATACTGTCCGGCGTGCCGAGAACGTACGCCGTCCCGACACGCGGTGAACCGCAGCCGGCGATCAGCCGCCGTGCCGCCGTGCTCGGGTCGCCGGTGGCCCACTCCCTCTCACCCGTCCTGCACAGGGCGGCGTACACCGCCCTCGGGCTGCACGACTGGCGGTACGACCTCGTCGACTGCGACGAGGCGGCGCTGCCCGCGTTCGTCGACGGGCTCGGACCGGAATGGGTCGGCTTGTCGCTCACGATGCCGCTCAAGCGGGTGGCCCTGGAGGTGGCCGACGAGGTCTCCGACGTGACGACAGGGATCGGAGCGGCGAACACCTTGGTCTTCACCGGCGCTGGGGACCGGCTGCACCGGCGAGCCGAGAATACCGACGTGCTGGGAATTACGGCGGCGCTGGTTGAGGCCGGTCTCGACCGGGTCCGCAACGCCGTGATTCTCGGTGCCGGAGGAACCGCCCAGTCGGCGCTCGCGGCGCTGCGTGAACTCGGGGAATCCGAGCCCACTGTCCTGGTCCGCGACCCGGCCCGTACGACCGATCTGCGGAAGGCCGCCGACCGGATGGGTGTCCGGCCGACGATCCGGGGCGGATTACCCGAGGTGTCGCTGCCCAAGGCCGATCTGGTGCTGTCCACCCTTCCCAGTGGTGCGGCCGACTCGATGGCCGCCGGGCCGTGGGGAGCCGGCGCAGTTGTCCTGGACGTCGTCTATGCACCGTGGCCCACGCCGTTCGCTGTCGCCGCGGCGGCCGCCGGGTGCCGGGTAGTCAGTGGTCTGGCCGTGCTGCTGCACCAGGCGGTGGCGCAGGTGGAACTGATGACCGGCCACCGCGCGCCGGTCGAAGCCATGCGGGCGGCTCTGGACGCCGCCGTCCGGGGCTCGGCGTGATCGGGGGGGTGAATGCGGGCCGGGCAGTCTCAGGGATGGAGCACGATCTTGATGGCCCCGTCCTGCTTCTTCTGGAAGATCTCGTAGGCGTGGGCCGCGTCGGCTAGGGGCAGTCTGTGGTGGCGAACCGTTCATCCGGCGGTCCGGCAGGAACTTCGATGTGGGTGAACTGGGCCTGTGATGCCCGCAGATGTTCGGCCTGCCCGCCGGGGACCTGCCCGTACAGCTTCGAGAAACCGAACAGCGCCCATGCGCTGATCGCGGACCGCGACACATCCGACCCATGGAGTTCGATGATGCAATCCAGGTCGCGCCAGTACGTCTTCGGCCAGCTCCGGCGGGCCGGATACGTCACCCGGTTGCCTACGCGGCTAGCCCTTTCTTGTACCAGTCGAGCACGCGCAGAGCGCGGAGGGTGTTCCAGCGACTCGGTTTGCCCTCCCCCTCGTCCACGTCGAAGTGCACCTCTCCGGGATGCGGATTCTCAAGCAGCCATCGGCCGTCAGCACCGCGCTTCTGCTCGACAAGTTGAATTGCCTCGGCACACCGTTCGTCGGGCTGGACGCCCCCGCTGCGCAAGTAGTCGAGCCCCCTCAGCACGTCGTAGTGGTACCGGGTCGGAAACGAGAACAGGCTCCAGCTGGGATCAATCACCTCACCGGTTGACAGCCGACGCATCATCCTTCGCTCGAGGAGATACTGCTCTCCCCGCTGTCTGGCTTCGGCCACGTCGGCTGACTTACCGGCGGTTCGTTCGTGTTCGAGGAGACCCTCCAGGACCGCAATGGTGGTGTTGAACGACGAGCGCCTGGATCCGATCTCCGCTTCGCAGTTCCAACCGCCGTCGCTCAGTTGCTCGCCGAGCAGTCGATCGACGATCCCCTGCACGTCCTCGCCGAAGTATGAGCCGACTGCCACGGCGAGTCCGTTGATGCAGGGCTCAACTTCACCGGCGAAGTAGTCCTGACCTTCGTGCTCCCACTTGCTGTTCTCCCGCACTGGGGCGATCGCCCGGCGAGCCTGCTCGCTAGCAGGGTCAAGCCCGAAATCCCGCAGCAGCGACAGCGAATAGGTCGTCGAGGTCCACGCGGGGAAGTATGTGCCACCGCCCCACTGGCCGTCCGCTTCCTGAAGGGCGAGCAACTGCGCTCCCCAGCCTTCGGTCGCGACCTTCGAACGCTCCGCCGCGACGACCGCGTCGGGCTCGTGCAGCAGGTCCCGCACCACGTGCCAGCGGATCGCGGGGTCTGAGTCCATCAACCACTCCGCAACAGTCGTCATATCCGCAGTTTACGAGTGGCATGCGGGCGAGTTCGGGAACGCTCGGTGTTGGCGAACGCACCCATGCAGGCTTGGCTACTTTCCTACCGCAGACTCCCGATACCCGGCCGATCATGAGCTCCGCCGACGGATGGGAGCTGATCGTCCCGGAGGACGCAGCCGAGCTACTGGCCGAGCTGCGCCGCCACGGCGTGCGGCCCGGTCAGCGCCTGCATGTGGTGCAGGCGCCGAAGCGCCGCCGGAGCGGCCGAGCGATGCCACCGACCAGCTGGAACGCCGTGGGCTGGACTTCATCGGCTCGGTCCATGGCGGTCCCGCCGATCTGTCCACCCGGACCGAGGAATACCTCCAGCGGGCTTCGGTGCCCACGTCACCGAAAACCGTGTGGTTACCGTGTGGGCACAGTCGTCGATCGCAGGACCTCAACTCGGCAAAAGTGCTGGCTGAATTGGTCCGGGATGCACATCTGCGACTGCCCCAGTTCCCCGCCGCGGCGCCCGGCATGTGTGGCCAGGAAGCCCGAGACACGGGCGAAGCCCGTCGGGTCCGTAACATGCTGTAGTCGTTTGTATGACGACTGGCTGGCCGGGCTGCTGCCCTGAGCCCTCGCCGGACCGGATCGGCGGGCGTCAACGCACGAAGTGCCTCCCCCGCGGCAGATCCGCCACTCACGAGGAGAGGCGAACCGTGCGCGGGAAAGGCACTGTCGGCGTTCACGATCCGGGCGTGACCCGGGTCGCGGTGGTCAGACGCTCTTGTGGTCGTCCTCAACGAGGCGGGCGCGCAGCTCGTCGACGTTGCCGGTCTTGGGCAGGTTGCGACGGTCGAGCTCGTCCTGCAGCTCGGCCTTCGTCAGGGCCTCGTAGCCCTTGGCGGCCTGCTCCTGCGCCGCCTGGGTGACCAGGTCGAGCTGCTCGCGGGCGACCCGGGTCGCGGTCTCGGTCTGCTCGCGGACCATCTCGCCGACCGACTGGGCCTGCGCCTGGGCCTGCGCCCGGACGGTCTCGCCGACCGAGGCGGTGACGCCGGCCAGCGTCTTGACGGCGTCGCGCTGTACCTCGAGCGTCTTGTTCCAGAAGTCGAACATCTGGTCGATCGCGGCACCGGCGTCCATGCGGGCGAAGGGGTTCACCGGCCGGCCGAAGGCCTTCTGCTGGTTGTCGATGATCGACTCCAGCATGCCGGACCAGGTGTCCTGGGCCTGGCGGACGGTGCTCGTGTACGTGTCCTGAATGGTCATCTGCGCACTCTCCTCGGGTCGACAGGAATACCTGCGATTGAGATACTACGTGGCTTGCTAGAAATGTCAAGCACTCGGTGACCGGTCGTGGGGTCTGTCACACGTGGCAGGATTTCCGCACGCCCCGTGCCGCACGCCATGTGCTGCGTCCCGGGGCCAGGCCACGCCGCACGACGAAGCGGTCGTGGCGGCGATCAAAGCGGCAAGCCTGAGAGGAACCCCCATGAGCGACACAGCCAGTTCCGACACAGCCCTTTCCGACACCGCCTCTTCCGACACAGGCACGCGCGGCCGGGCCGGGGACAAGCTCGCCGGCCGGGTGGCCCTGGTCACCGGGGGCAGCCGGGGGATCGGCGCCGCGATCTGCCGGAGCCTGGCCAGCCAGGGGGCGTCGGTGGCGGCCGGGTACAGCGGCAACCGCGAACGCGCGGAGTCCTTCCTCACCGACATCCAGGCAGACTTCCCCGGTGCGGGTCGCGCGACGGTCCACCAGGGCAACGTCTCGCACCCCGAGGACTGTCACCGGGTGGTCCAGGAGGTGCTCGAGGCGCACGGTCGACTGGACATCCTGGTCAACAACGCGGGCATCACCATGGACAAGATGGCGATGAAGATGTCGGTGGAGGACTGGAACACCGTGATCGCGGTGAACCTGTCGGGCTCGTTCTACATGGCCCAGCCGGCGCTGCAGCACATGGTCGAACGCGGGACCGGCCGCATCATCTTCGTCTCCTCGGTGATCGGGGAGACCGGCAACATCGGCCAGGCCAACTACGCCGCCTCCAAGGCCGGCCTGCTCGGCCTGACCAAGACCCTGGCGAAGGAGGCAGCGTTCCTGCTCGGTCGGGCCGGCAAGCTCGTCGACGACGGCGTGGGCATCACCGTGAACACCGTGACCCCCGGATACGTGGCCACCGAGATGCTCGAGAGCGTCCCGGAGAAGGTGCTGGACAAGATCAAGGCGCAGATCCCGCTGGGCCGCCTGTGCCGTCCCGAGGAGATCGCCCGGGTGGTCCACTTCCTGGCCGCGGACGCCTCGGCGTACATCACCGGTCAGGTCTGGGGCGTCAACGGCGGCATGGACATGTAGCCGGGTGCCAAGTGCTTGCAATGCCAAGCACCTGGTACGTATGGTGAGCGTCCAGTTCCAGCCACAACCGACGGGACGACGCGTTGACGACCGCAGGTGAGGACGAACCCCGGCGCATGCTGGGTGCCTTCATCCGCGGGCAGCGGCAGTTGGCCAATCTGTCGCTGCGGCAGTTGTCGGTCCTGACCCAGGTGTCCAACCCCTACCTGAGCCAGGTCGAGCGCGGTCTGCACGAGCCGTCGGTGCGCGTCCTCAAGTCGATCGCGGACGCGCTGAACATGTCGGCGGAGACGCTCTTCGAGCAGGCCGGGCTGGTCAACGCCACCGGCAGGCCCGACGACGTGGCCACCGAGTCCGCGATCCGGCACGACCGGCGGCTCACCGAAGCGCAGCGCCGGGCACTGCTGAGCGTGTACCGCAGCTACGTGGAGGAAACCGAGGCAGAGTCATAGCCCCTGGGGAGTGCACCCCGGGGGCTCCCCGACCGCAGAGGAGAGCGACGCCGTGACACCCACTCAAGGTCCCGAGACCGCGGGCCGTTCGGTCCTGGATCGGCTCGGCATTGCCGAGGACCCCCTGGTCGGAGCGGATCCGGTGGCGTTCCTGCGCTCGCTCGCCGCGGCCGGCGCCGGGATGGTCAAGAACCCGATGGGCACCGCCGCGGCCCACGCCCGGCTGGTGGTCGGCATGGCCGCGGCCGTGCGCGCGACGGCCGGGCGAGCGATCGGACGTCCGAGCGAGGGGCCGGCCTCCCCGGTCAGGGGGGACAAACGGTTCGCCGACCCGGCCTACGCCGAGAACCCCCTGTACTTCCTGTTGGAGCAGCAGTACCTGCTGGCCGCCCAGCTCGTCACCGAGCTGCTCGACGCGGCCGGGCTGGAGGCCGCCCAGGACGTCAAGTCGCGGTTCGCGGCGAAGTTCATCGTCGACGCCCTCGCCCCCACCAACCTGCTGCCGGGCAATCCCGCGGCCATGCGCGCGGCCTTCGACACCGGCGGCAAGAGCGTCCTCCGGGGCGCCCGCAACATGCTGGGCGACATCCGGCACAACGGGGGTTGGCCCTCGCAGGTCGACGCATCCGGATTCGAGGTCGGCGTCAACATGGCCGCCACTCCCGGTTCGGTCGTCTACCGGAGCGACCTGATCGAGGTCATCCAGTACGAGCCGCAGGTCGCAAAAGTGCACGCCGTTCCGCTGTTGTTCTGCCCGCCGTGGATCAACAAGTACTACATCATGGATCTGGCCCCCGGCAAGTCACTGATCGAGTGGGCCGTCCAGCACGGGCACACCTGTTTCGCGATCAGCTATCGCAATCCCGATGCCTCTATGCGCGACCTCGGTTTCGAAGACTACCTGCGGCAAGGACCCCTTGACGCCGTCCGGGTCGTCCGGGAGATCACCGGCGCACCGGAGGTCAACGTCCTGTCGGTCTGCCTGGGCGGGACGCTCACCGCCATCGCGCTAGCCCACAACGCCGGGACCGGCGACCGTTCCATCAAGTCGGCCACGTTCCTCAACACCCTCACCGACTTCTCCAGTCCAGGGGCGCTCGGCACCTTCACCGACGAAGCCACGATCGCCGGCCTGGAGAAGCAGATGGCGAAGAAGGGCTATCTCGACTCCGACAAGATGGCCCACACCTTCGACGCGTTGCGGGCCAACGACCTGGTGTTCGGCTACGTCGTGAACAACTGGCTGCTCGGCAAGAAGCCGCCGGCCTTCGACCTGCTCGTGTGGAACAAGGACAGCACCCGGATGCCGGCCAAGATGCATTCCGAGTACCTGCGGTCGTGCTACCTCAACAACGAATTCTCCGGTGGGGAGTTCGAGATCGACGGACAGAAGCTCGACCCGGGGAAGGTGGACGTCGACACCTATGTCCTGTCCGCGGTCGACGACCACATCGTCCCGTGGGTCGCGGGCTACAAGACCACGCAGCTGTTCGGTGGCCACAACCGGTACGTGCTGAGCACGTCCGGGCACATCGCCGGAATCGTCAACCCGCCGGGGCCGAAGGCCAAGCACTGGACCAACGACGCGCTGCCGTCCGATCCGCAGGAGTGGAAGGACGGGGCGACGCTGCACGAGAGCACGTGGTGGGACGACTGGACCACCTGGATCGCCGGGCAGGGCGGCCCGAAGGTGCCCGCCCCGCGCCGCCTCGGCAGCAAGGCCCACCCCCCGATCGAGGCCGCGCCGGGCAGCTACGTGCGCACCCGGGCGTGACTCTGCCGGGAGTGCGGGAGCGCGAGGGTGACCTGGTCGACGTCGATGGCCGCCGGATGCGGGTCCGGGTCGAGGGTGAGGGCCCGCCGTTGCTGCTGCTCAACGGGTTGACCCGGCCGCTGGAGAGCTGGGAGCCGGTCACCCGGGCGTTGACCGGGCGCACCGTGGTCAGCTTCGACGCCCCCGGGGTCGGGTCCAGCCCGACCCCACGTCTGCCCCTGTCGATGTCCGCGCTCGCGCGCCTCGCGGTCTCGGTGCTCGACGCGGTCGGCCTGGACGACGCAGACGTGCTGGGCTTCTCCCACGGTGGCGCGGTGGCTCAGCAGCTCGCCGTCGACGCCCCGGAGCGGGTCCGTCGGCTGGTCCTGGTGTCCACCTCCTGCGGCATCGGCGCGACCCCGGCCGACCAGGGCGCTCTCCGCGGGCTGCTACCCCGCCCGGCCGCCCACCCGTGGCCCTGGCCCGACTCGGTGGGGACGCTGTGGCGGATCCTGGCCATCTCCTGCTGGTCGAGCATCCCGTTCCTCGGCGCCATCCGGGTGCCCACCCTGGTCGTCTGCGGGGCGCGCGACCGGATGGTCCCGGCGACGAACAGCGCGCTGCTGGCCCGGCGCATCCCGGGCGCCCGGTTGGTCGTGCTCCCGGCGGGACACGACCTGCAACGCGCCGGCCAGGCCGGGTCGCTGGTCGAGATCGTGGAGCCGTTCCTGGCCGGCCGGGTCCTGCGGGAGCCGCGGCTCGTCAGCGCCTGACCGGCGGCACGCACCACCGACGTTGAACGTAGGTATCAGGCCGCGGCACCCGCCGCGGCTCATCCAGGACAGAGAGGCTTCTCCAGCATGCCCGAGATGCGGTTTGACGGACGCGTGGCCATCATCACCGGCGCCGGCGGCGGACTGGGCCGCTCCCATGCCCTGGAGCTGGCCCGCCGCGGCGGGGCCGTCCTGGTCAACGACCTCGGCGGCTCGGTCGACGGCAGCGGTGGCTCGTCGGCGGCGCAGCGGGTCGTAGACGAGATCACCGCGCTCGGCGGCGAGGCGGTGGCCAACTACGACAGCGTGGCCACCCCGGAGGGAGGCGCGGCCATCGTGCAGGCCGCCCTGGACGCCTTCGGCCAGGTCGACATCCTGGTCAACAACGCCGGCATCCTGCGGGACAAGGCGTTCCACAAGATGGACGCGACCATGATCGACGCCGTCCTCGACGTGCACCTCAAGGGCGCCCTGTACGTCGGCCAGCCGGCCTTCCGCCTGATGCGCGAGAAGGGCTACGGCCGGATCATCAACACCACGTCGGCCTCGGGTCTGTTCGGCAACTTCGGGCAGGCCAACTACGGCGCGGCCAAGGCCGGCCTGGCCGGGCTCACGCGAGTGCTGGCCCTGGAAGGCGCCGGGCACGGCATCAAGGTCAACGCGATCGCCCCGATCGCCGCGACCCGGATGACCGAGGACCTGCTCGGCGAGCTGTCCGCCCGCGTCTCACCGGAATCGGTGAGCCCGCTGGTGGCCTACCTGGCCCACCAGGACTGCGCCGTCAACGGCAACATCTACTCCGTGGCCGGGGGCCGGGTGGCCAGGATCTTCGTGGCCGAGACGCAGGGGGTCGTGCTCCCCGACATCACCGCCGAGGCCGTCCGCGACCACCTCACCGAGATCGACGTGCTCGACGAGCACGGGTACTACCACCCGGCGTCGTTGGACGAGGAGACCACCCTCATCGCGAAGGCGCTGGCCGAAGCCTCCTGAACCGGAGGGCTCCCGATCAGTGGAGGGTCCGCTCACCCGAAGGCGAGCTGCACGTCGTCCGGCGAGCGCGCGAAGCGGGGTGCGGGGGCCGCGGGTCCGGCCCTGCGGGTCCGCTGGGGTGCCGGCCCGGACACGGCCACCACGGCCGGGTCGATCCGCATCACGCCGTACCCGGCCACCGCCCCGGCCCCGAAACCGGGGGCGAAGATCCGCATCGGTGCGGCGATGACGCCGTCGCGCACGGCGTCGTGGATGGCCAGCGGGATGCTCGCCGAGGAGACGTTCCCCACCTGGGCGATGTTGAAGTAGAGGCGGTCCAGGGACAGGCCGGCCTTGAGGGCCAGCTGACTCACCATGGTCTTGTTCGCCTGGTGCGGCACGACCAGATCGATGCTGTCCAGCAGCGAGCCGACCCGGCCGTCCGGGTCGGGGAGCGCGGTCAGCTCGCCGATCATCTGCGTCAGGTAACGCCCGGCCAGCGACTTCACCTCGGGGCCGTAGACGGTGATGTTGTTGTCGAAGTCGGGGTTGGGCCAGATGATCGAGTTGACCTCCGAGACCGGGCCGCTGGCGTAGGTCTGCAGGTACTCGATGTCGGGCGGCCCACCGGCCGGGGCCACCCCGACGACGATGGCCGCGGCCCCGTCACCGAAGATCATCCGAGACGGCCGGACGTTGCCGATCTTGTCGGAGAACTTCTCCACGCACACCACCAGGACCGGGCGCTGCACCTCCTGCAGGAGCCGGGTGGCATCGGCCAGGCCGTAGGGCATCCCGGCGCAGGCGGCCACGATGTCGTAGGAGGCGTGGGTCTGCTGGATCCCCAATTGCCCGGAGATCCAGGTGGCCACCGACGGGATCATCCGGGTACTCGTGCAGGTGCAGACCAGCACGGCTCCGATGTCCTCCGGGCCGCGGCCCGCGTGCGCCATGGCGCGCTGGGCGGCCAACAGCGCGATCTCCTCGAGGCTGCGCGAGGTGTAGAGCCGCTGCTCGATACCGGTCTTGTCGAGGATGTCGGCGGCCGTCATCGGCGACCAGTTGTAGGCGGCGTTGCGGATCAGGTCCTCGTTGGTGCAGACCTGCTCGCCGTGCACCACGGCCAACGCTTCGATCCGCGGAAGGACCGGAAAGTGCGCGCGCACGTTCACCGCCGGAAAGGGCCGCACCGGCTGGGTCGCCTCCAGTGCCGGGGCGACCGGGGGAGCTACGGCGACGCCGGTGGCCAGCCGGCGCAGGAACAGCCGCACCTCCTGGTCGCGCGGGTGCAAAACGACCACGTAGTCGTCGTCGGTCAGCCGGCCGACCTCCACCAGTTCGGCCGCGGCCCGGTCCCACGGGTACTGGTTGTGCAGCACCATCGCCCAGCGGTGCAGCGCCTCGAGCTCGGGAGCCTCCTCGGCGCAGTCGATGATGTCGTCGTAACCGAAGGTCGGGAAGTCAGCGTCGTGCCCGTTCAGCCGGAAGGTGAGGTTGCGGGGATCGGAGAGGATCTCGGCCACCGTGGGCTTGATCGCCGACAGCTCGCTGGCGTGGTGCCGGCGGTGTCCGAACACGTCGAAGAGGATCGCGAAGATCCGGTCCTCCGCGGCGGCGTCCCAGCTGGCGGGCAGGGCGGCGTAGGCGTCGTGGACCGCGGCGATCTTGTGCTCGCCGTCCTCCCAGGGGGTGAGGACGGGCAGGAAGACGTCATTGCGCCGACGTGGCACGTCGCCCCAGCGGGTCGGCCGCTTCTCGTACATCGTGAGGGCGAAGCGCCCGGTCCAGAACAAGTTGAGGGCGAGATCGCGCATCAGCTCGTACCGGCTGCCGTACCCGCCGGCCTCGATCTTGCGCAGGATGTCGGTGCCGGTCGGGCTCTTCGCCTCGAAGTCGCGCCGGATGACGCTGTCGAGCTGATCGAGGCTGTCTATGGCCGAGAGGTCGAGCTCGGGAAGCACGTTGGAGGGTAGGACGATCCGGTCGTTGCCGTTGAGCACGAACGGCTGCATGGCAGATCCCTTTCATCGACGGCGGACAGCGCCCGGCCGGCGCGGGTGAGCGCCGAATTGACCATCCCACTGGATGGTGTGAGGATGGTGCACGCGACGCCCGGACAGTGCTGATGGGGGTAAGCATGGCCGAGGTCGACCGCAGCGAGAAGATCACGATCAACATTGGACCGGTTGACCTCGGCCAGATCGACCTGCTCGTGGACGAGGGCTTCTACGCCAACCGCACCGACTTCATCCGGACGGCGATCCGCCGTCAGCTCGAGACGCGGTCCGCGGTGGTGGACACGACCGTGGCCCGCCGCACCCTCACCCTCGGTACCCAGTTCTACGGTCGCCGCGAGCTGGAGCAGATTCGTGCGGCCGGGCGGATGGTGGACCTTCGTGTCCTGGGCCTGGCGACCCTCGCCGAGGACGTGAGCCCTGAGCTCGCCCTGGCGACCATCGCGTCGGTCGAGGTGCTGGGGGCCTTCCGGGCGCCCCGTGCGGTCAAGGAGGCGTTGGCCCCCAGGACGGTGTGACTGGGTGGGCCCAAGAGTAAGCGCGACGCAGTGCACGACGACATCGACGGGGAGGACCTGACCATCAGGAACAACCGGAACACGGCCATGGCCGAGGGACTGCGGCTGACCCGCGCGGGGCGGCTGGCCGAGGCGACCGCGGTGATCCAGCGGGGCCTGCGGGGGGCGCCGGTCCCGGCGCCGGCGTCAGCGCGGCCGACCACCCCGGTGACCGCTGTGCCGCCCACGCCGGGGGGAGTCAGCCGTCGCACGCACACCGGCCCGGCGGGGACGCGGACCTACGACCTCTACATGCCGACCGGATACGCCCAGTCGTCGGTCCCGCTCGTCGTCATGCTGCACGGCGGCAGCCAGGACGCCCGTGACTTCGCGGCCGGAACCCGGATGAACGAACTGGCCGAGCGGCACACGTTCCTCGTCGCCTACCCGGAGCAGTCCCGGGCGGCCAACCAGGGCGGCTTCTGGAACTGGTTCCGGCCCGCAGATCAGCGCCGCGACGCCGGCGAGCCGGCCATCCTGGCCGGGATCACCTGCCACCTCATGGGTGAGTTCGTCGTGGACCGGCCCCGGGTGTACGTCGCCGGGCTCTCCGCGGGCGGCGCCATGGCCGCGGTGATGGCCGCGACGTATCCGGACCTCTACGCCGCGGCCGGCGTGCACAGTGGGCTGGCCTACCGCAGCGCGCGCGACGTCCCCTCGGCATTCACCGCGATGCGCAGCGGCGGCTCCCCCGGGCCGGCCGGCACGGTGCCGTTGATCGTCTTCCACGGGGACCGGGACACCACGGTGGCCCCGGTCAACGCCGACCGGCTCATCGCCTCCTGCACGTCGGTGACCCGGCCGGCGACCCCTCCGGAGACGACGCGGGGCGGGACCGCCGGCGGCCACCGCTACAGCCGCAGCGTCCACCGCGACCGCGTCGGCCGGATCGTCGCCGAGCAGTGGACCGTCCACGGCGGGGCGCACGCCTGGTCCGGCGGCAGTCCCGCCGG
>JACCZY010000157.1 GCA_013695685.1 Geodermatophilaceae bacterium
CGCACACGGGGCAGATCCCCTTGGCCATCCGTCGCCCGGAGTCGCTCACGCTGACCTCACCGTCGAAGTCGCGCTTCTCCTTGCACTTGACGCAGTAGCCGTTGTAGGTGTCGGCCACCCTGCCTCCCTGACATAGATCGTCCTCCACCGCCAGTCGCGGCAAGGTCGGCGCTCAGGCTACCCGTCACGCGTGCGTCCGGACGAATACGACGCGTGTCGGGCTACTGTCCGATCGGATCGTCCGGTCAGGTCGGGAGGACACCGATGGCACAGCCGCTGCACGTCGACAGGCTCGAGGACGGGGTCGTGCTCCTCCGCCTCGACGTACCGGATCGACGCAACGCGATGACGGAGGAGCTCACCGCAGCCTGGAGCGCGGTACTCGGCGCACTCGCCGTCGACGACTCCGTGCGCTGCCTGGTCGTGACCGGCGAGGGGCCGGTGTTCTGCGCGGGCGGCGATCTGTCCTGGTTGGAGGACTCGGGCTCACTGAGCACCGACCGGTTGCGCTCGCGGATGCTGCCGTTCTACCGGATCTGGCTTCGGATCCGAGATGTCGAGGTGCCCACTGTCGCCGTTCTCAACGGCGCAGCCGTCGGTGCCGGCCTCGCGCTCGCCCTGGCCTGCGATCTGCGTTACGCCACCCCGCAGGCGCAGCTGTCGATGCCGTTCACCTCACTGGGTATCCACGCGGGCATGGCCTCGACCTGGCTGCTGCCGGAGGTCGCCGGCCTGGCGGTGGCGCGGGAGATGCTGCTGACCGGCCGGGTGATCAGCGGGGCTGATGCGGTCGGGTTGGGGCTGGTGAACCGGGTGTTCCCGGCGGACTCCCTGCGCGAGCAGGCGCTCGCGATCGCGGCGACGGTCGCGACCCGGGCGCCGATCGCGACCCGGCTCACGAAGGTGGCCCTCGCCTCGGGCGGCCATGCGAGCTTCGAGGCGGCGCTGGCGTGGGAGTCGGTGGCACAGCCGCTGACGATGGTCACTGCCGATCTCCGCGAAGGTGTGCAAGCTGCCCGTGAACGCCGTCCGCCCCGGTTCACCGGGCGGTAGCCCGCCGCGGGATACCGTCGGCTGCGTGCCCACCGAGGAGCCGAAGGTCGTCGTACGCCGCAGCGCGCGCCGCCGGCAGACGGTCAGCGCCTACCGCGACGGCGACCGGGTGGTCGTGCTCATCCCGGCCCGGTTCAACGCTACCGAAGAGCAGCGCTGGGTCGTCGACATGCTGAGACGACTCGACGCGCAGGACAGCCGGCGCCGGCGCGGGCTGGCCGGCAACGACGCCGACCTCATGCTGCGGGCCGGTGAGTTGTCGAGGCTGTACCTCGGGGGCCGCGCGGAGCCGGCCAGCGTCCGGTGGGTCACCAACCAGCGACGTCGGTGGGGTTCGTGCACACCCCGCGACTCCTCGATCCGATTGTCGACTCGACTGCGGGACATGCCGGCGTATGTCGTCGATTACGTCCTGGTGCACGAACTCGCGCACCTGATCGTGGCCGGACACAGTGAGCGGTTCTGGGGGTGGGTACTGCGTTTTCCGCAGACCGAGCGAGCCCGGGGTTATCTGGAGGGCGTCGAGGCGGCGGCCGGACTCCGCCTCGACGATGACTGTGAGGACCCTCCGGTTCGGCCAGCGGGGACGGCCCGATGACGGATCGGCTGGTGGTGCTCCTGCTCGGGGCATCCGTGGCGCAGGCCGCTCCGCCGGGCTGCGATGGCGTGGCGCTGGCCGCGGCCATGGCCGAGGACGTGCTCGCGGTCTTCTCCGAGCTGGACGGCATCGACGAGGCGATCGCCTTCCGCGACCCGGCCGGTGCCGAGCTCGCCCGGTCCATCGCCTGGCCGGGAACCGCGCTCATCGAGCTAGCGGCCGCCGCGTCCCCCGCGGACCTGTTGTGCGCAGTCGCCGAAAGGGGCTACCGGCAGGCCGCGATCGTGGCGCCCGACGCGCCGGACCTGCCGGCGCTGCACCTGGCGAAGGCCTTCAGCGCGCTCGGCTCCGCCGCGGCGGCGGTGGCTCTCGCTGTCAACGGCGGCGTTGTTATCGTGGCCAGCCGGTTGCCCGCATCTGCTGATCTGGACGACTTCGATCTGGACGTCTTCGATCTGGACGGCTTCCAGCGCAGCGGTGCGGCGGCCCCGGACCGCTCGCTGCCCGCCGGGGTGCGTCAGACGCTGCCCTGGCACCGGTTGCGCCGGCCCGCGGACCTCGCCCTGCTCGATCCCGGGCTGGAGGGCTGGGAGGCGACGCGCGGCCTGCTGTCGGGGCACCGACCATGACACTGTCGGGGCACCGACCATGACGCTGTCGGGGCACCGACCTGCACGACAACCCAAGGGGTCGCTCAACCTCATCGGATGAGCGACCCCTTGGGTGGAGAGCCGGCCGTGCGGATTAGCGCGCGATCGCCTTGGCGACCGCCACCTGGACTGTCGTGCCGACCGGCAGCCCCAGCGGGTTGCCTGCCTGCAGGACGACGATCTCGATCGCACGGACCTCGATCGAGGTTGCCGTGGTGAACGTGCGGCGCAGGTGCAGGGTGCCGATACCCGCGAGGTTGATCTGGGTGTTCGGCTCGATGTCGGCCACGACCAGGGGCTGGCCGTTGACGGTGATCGAGGCGAAGGTCGTCCCCTCGCTACCGAGACTCGTCGAGCCGCCGGAACGGCTGGCATTGGCGACCGACCGTACGCCGGTCGCTTCGACCACTCCGTTCAGGAGGCTCACCGTCTCGACCGTGGACGTGGCCTGGCCGCGGGCGCTCGTCGAGTTGGCGACACCCTGGACAGTGTTCCTGATCGTGCCGCTGTCGAGCAGGTTGGGAACGTCGACTCCGGCACCATTGCGCTCGCGGACGACGCCGTTCGTGCCCGCGCAGGGCATGTCGATCCGGAAGCTGGGCGAGGAGCTGAGAACGTTGCCCAGCTGTGCGGCGGTGCCGTAGGCGAAGCCGCCCAGGAAGCCCGCGGTGGGGGCGTTGACGGCCGCGGCGGCCTGGGCCACGATGACCGTCGTGCCGACGTCGTAGCCGAACAGGTTGGCCTGGGTGACGACTGCCCGGATCGCGCTGACCCGAAGGCCTGCCGAGTTGGGTGTGATTCTGGTCGTCTGCTCGTTCAGAACTACGTAACCGATGCCCGGAAGGTTGATCCGGGTGTTGGGAGCAGGACTCACCAGGATGGGCAGCCCGGAAACTTTCAGACCGACCAGGGAGGTGCCCGCCGCACTGGTGCTGTAGCCGCCGGCGCCGTTGCGGGCGGTGCTGGCGGCGGTCACCGCGTTGGCAGTGACGAGTCCGCCGAGCACGTTGACGTTCTGCGCTGTCGCGGTGGTCTTGGACTCTGTGGGTGAGGCGCTGGTGTTGCCGGTGACCGTGATCGTGTTGGTCCTCAGCACCGACGGCGGAACGTTGACGCCGGCGGTGGTCTGCGTCCTACTGAATCCGGCCGGGGTGCCGCAGCCGTAGGTGACGACCGCGGTGGGTGCCGAGGTGACGACGCCGGCGACGACGACGCTGGAACCGAACGCATTTCCCTGGTAGCCGAAAACCGGTTCGGCGGCGGTGGCGCTGGTGACGGGGGCGAGAGCGACTGTGGTGGCCGCCGCTGCGACGTGCGGTGACCCTGAGTAGAGATCACACAATCCCTTGTGTAACCGGCTGACTACCGGCAGCACGAACCATAACACTCCGTAAACGTCTTTGCGTGCTCTGTCGCGAGGATTTCGCCATTCGACCCTATTGGTCACGCTCCGCGCTCAGAGATCGCCCGATCAGGTCAAGTCAGCCATGGACGGTCCGGTGGAGTCGTCTCGGTCGACGAAGGCCTGCGGGTCGTCCAGATCCTCCGATGTCGGCAGCAGGTCGACCTGCGCCCACAGGGCATCACGTCCGGCGCTGTCGCGCTGCTCGGCGAGCAGCCTCCACAGTGTTGAGGCTTCCCGCAACCGTCGCGGCCGCAGCTCCAGGCCGACCAGCGTCGCGAACGTCTGCTCGGCCGGTCCGCCCGATGCGCGGCGGCGACGGATGGTCTCCCGCAGGGCGACCGCGCCCGGTAACCGACCTTCGGTGGCCACCGCGACCACGTGGTCCACCCACCCCTCGACGAGGGCGAGCAGCGTTTCCAGCCGCGCAAGGGCCAGCTTCTGCTCCGGGGTGTCCTGGGGCTGGAACATCCCGCCGCCGAGCACCTGCTGGATGCTCTCGGGATTGCCGGGATCGATCTGCATCATCGCCTCGTTGATCGCGTCGTTGTCGACGTTGATGCCGCGTGCGTAGGCGTCAACAGTGTCGAGAAGCCGCTGGCGAAGCCACGGCACATGCCTGAACAACCGCTGGGCGGCGGCCTCGCGCAGTGCGAGGAACAGCCGCACCTCGTCGTCGGGGCGGTCCAGTCCGCTGCCGAACGCCGCCACGTTCTGCGGCAGCAGTACGGCGGTCCCCGGCGGCGCCAGCGGCAGACCCACGTCGGTGGAGGACAGGACCTCCCCGGCTAGGCTGGACATGCCCTGGCCGACCTGGGCGCCGAACATCATGCCGCCGAACTGGCCGAGCAGACCCATCATCGGACCGGCCATCTGCTGAGCCTGTTCGGGCAGCGCCTGGCCCATCGCGGTGACCACCCGGGATGCGATCGGATCGCACAGCTGCGACCAGACCGGCAAGGTCTTCTCGATCCACTCGACGCGAGACCAGGCCTCGACCTGGGTCACGCCGGAGGGCAGCGTCGTGACCGGGTCCAACCAGAGGTCGGCCAACCGCACCGCCTCCTCCACCGCACGGCGCTCGGCCGCAGACACCGGAACGTGCCCACCGGCGACCTGGCTGGTCGCGGTCTGCCGAGCGAGATCCCAGTTGACAGGCCCGCCCTGCCAGGACAGCAGCTTCTGCAGCTCGGCGAACAGCGGCACCTTGCTCGCGATGTCCTCGGGAATCCCGAAGCCCCCGCCGCCCCGGGCGGGTTCCCTGCCGCTGCCGCTGCGGTCCGGGTCGTCGCCGGAGCCTGAGCCGTCGGCTCCCGGCCCGAAACCGAAGGGGTGATCCGTCATCGGGGGCTGCCCTCATACTCCATGCCGATCACGGTAACCCGAAGCCGCGGTTACCCTCGTTCACGTGACATCGACTGCGCTCACTGTTGTGACAACGACTGCGCACACTGTCGTGACATCGACTGCGCACACTGTCGTGACATCGACTGCGCACACCGCGTGAGTCGACGACTGGGCACTCTTGCGGTCGGAGCGATCCTGTTGATCGCGTTGGCGGCCGGCGGATCGATGCTGCCAGTGCCGTACGTGGCTCTCGGCCCGGGTCCGACGTACAACACCCTGGGCAGCATCGACGGCCGGCAGATCATCACGGTGACCGGCCGGGCACCCAATCCCAGCACCGGGAATCTCAGCCTGACGACAGTCGCCGTCAGCGACCGCCTCGAGTTGCTGCGCGCGCTCGAGGGGTGGGTGGACAGCGAGGAGTCGGTGGTCCCGCGGGAAGAGGTCTACCCGCCGGACCAGACCGACGAGGAGATCGACGAGGCCAACCGGGAGGACTTCCTCGTCTCGCAGAATTCAGCCGAGGCGGCGGCATTGGGCGAACTCGGCTATCCGCTGAAAGTCGTCGTCGTCGAGGTGCCTGACGGATCGCCGTCGCAAGACGTTCTTCGGCCGCTGGATGCGATCGAGGCTGTGAACGGCACAGTTATCGACGATCCCGACGCGCTGCTCGCCATCCTGGAAGGTCTCGACCCAGGTGCGGACGTGACAGTCGAGTACAGCCGCGGTGAGGACAGCCGTACGGGCACGGTGACGACGACGCAGGCGGAGGACCGGGACGGAGCGGCTCTCGGTGTGGCGATCAGCTACGAGCGCAAGGCGCCGTTCGACGTCGAGATCAGCGTCGCCAACGTCGGAGGCCCGTCTGCCGGGCTCATGCTCACGCTGGGGATCCTCGATCTGGTCGGCGACACGGACCTGGTCGAGGGATTGTTCGTCGCCGGGACGGGGACCATCACCGCCGACGGTGACGTCGGCCCGATCGGCGGCGTACGGCTGAAGACGATCGCCGCGAGCGACTTGGGCGCAGATGCATTTCTGGTCCCGGAGCAGAACTGCGCGGAGGCGCTGGAGAACGCGCCCGAGGGTCTGCCGCTGGTTGCGGTGTCCACGCTGGACGATGCCCTGGACGCCCTCGAGGACCTGCGCGAGGGCAGTACGCCGGCCCTGTGCTGAGGATCTACCGCAGCGTCGCCCGCAGCGCCTCGGTGAGGTTGGGCGCAAGATCGGATCCGAGTAGCAACTCGTCGGCTGTATCGGAGTCTGACCGCAGGCGTACGGCGCTGGCCGACTCGCCGTCGACGAGGACTGCTACCGCGAGCCGGACCTCACGGCGGTCCGGATGCTTGTGGGCGTACTCCTCGGGGTCGGCCAGTTCCGGTCGGTCGGCCTCGGCCTGCGGCGGCAGCACCAGAACCTCATGCACGAGTGCGCAGCCGACCACGCCGTCGGGCCACATGATGTGGCCCAGGGCCTCGTCCAACGGACCCTCGGGCAACGCTTCCTGCTCCACCGGTGTGTAAAGCCCCGGCGGGACCTCCTCGGCTGCGAGGCCGACCCGCTCGGCCAGCACCGGTTCGCGGTTGAGCAGCTCCACGGTCTCCACCAGCGCGAACAGCTGCGGCGGCCGGTCCCAGCCGGCCGCATCGACATGCCGCTCGATCTCGACCAGCGCCATCGACAACGGTGTCGGCGGCTGCTGCGGTGAGCTCATCGCAACATCCTTCCAAGCGGAGGGAACCCAACGGCACGCGGGTAAGTTGACACAGTCGTTCGTGTTACCTCGATTTCCGGAGTCTGCCCGTGGCCATGCGGCCCCCTATGCCCATGCCGGCGCTGTCACGCCGTGCGCGAATCATCCTCGGCGTCGTCGCCGTACTCGTCGTTGTCCTGAGCATCCTGGGGACGCTGACCACCGAGTACGTCGATTACCTGTGGTTCGCCGAGACCGGCTACACCAGCGTCTTCTGGACTGAGCTCAGCACCCGCGTCGTGCTTTTCCTGGTGGTGGGCGTCGCCACTGGGCTGGCTGTGGTCGGGAATCTGATCCTGGCCTACCGTCTGCGGCCGGCGTTTCGGCCGATGTCCCTGGAGCAGCAGAACCTCGAGCGGTACCGCGTGGCGATCGAGCCGCGGCGCAAGCTGCTGCTCATCGCCATCGGGATCGTGATGGCGGTGTTCGCCGGGTTCACAGCGCAGGGCAGCTGGCAGACCTGGCTGCTGTGGCGCAACGGCACGGAATTCGGCATCACCGACCCGCAGTTCGGCATGGACGTCTCGTTCTTCGCCTTCGACTACCCGTTCTACCGGCTCGTGCTCGGATTCCTGTTCGCCATCGTGCTGTTCTCGCTGGCCGGTGCGGCCGCCGTCCACTACGTGTTCGGCGGCATCCGGTTGCAGAGCAAGGGAGACCGGTTCAGCTCCGGCGCCCGCATGCACCTGTCGGTGCTGCTCGGCGTGTTCGTCCTGCTCAAGGCGTTCGCCTACTACCTGGACCGCTTCGGTCTGGTGTTCTCCGACCGCAACGGCATCACCACCGGCGCGTCGTACACCGACGTGACGGCCCTGCTGCCGGCCAAGACGATCCTCATGTTCGTCGCGGCGATCTGCGCGATCGCGTTCTTCGTCAACATCTTCTTCCGCAACTTCGCGCTGCCGGCGTTGGCGTTGGTGCTGCTGATCGTGTCGAGCCTGGCGATCGGTGGGGCGTACCCCGCGATCGTGCAGCAGTTCATCGTGAAGCCCAACGCCGACGTCAAGGAGGCGCCGTACATCGAGCGGAACATCCTGGCGACGCGGGCGGCGTACGGCATCGACGAGGTG
>JACCZY010000159.1 GCA_013695685.1 Geodermatophilaceae bacterium
ACGGCGAAGGTCGCGGGTTCGAGTCCCGTCAGGGTCGCCACTCCCTTCGGGGGCAGGTAGCTCAGTCGGTACGAGCGTCCGCCTGAAAAGCGGAAGGTCGGCGGTTCGACCCCGCCCCTGCCCACCAGCGCTGACGCCGCCGGACGTCCGAGCGGGCGTGACATACATGTCACGGTTCCGCGGACGTAGCTGTTATCCACAGCTCGGCGAGGCCCATTCCCGGCCGGCGCGTGGTGCTCTAGCAACGAGGGATGCGCGCGAAACCGACCACCGTCGCCGCCGCTGCCGCTGCCGCGCAGGACAACGACGGGGTGCTCTCCAGGACGCAGCTGCACGACCTTGGCGTGAACCGCTGGGACATCCGCCGCGAGGTGCGCTCCCGCCGCTGGCAGGTGCCCGGCCGCCATGCGGTCGCCCTGCACACCGGGCCGCTCGACCAGCGGGCCTGGTGGCGGGTCGCCGTGATCGAGGCCGGTCGGCACGCCGCCCTGGACGGCGTGACCGCGCTGCTGGCCGCCGGACTCCGGAACTACTCCGAACCGCTCATCCACGTGTCGGTGCCACGCGGTGCGCACCCCGGTGGTTGTCCGGGGGTACGGGTTCACGAGACCCGACGTCGAGCCGACGCTGATGTGGTCGAATCCGGGATCCGGCGAGTGCGCCCCGCTGTGGCGGCCGTGCACGCGGCCCTGTGGGCCAAGACCGATCGGCAAGCCGCCCTGCTGATCGTCATGGCCGTGCAACAACGGCTGACCACGGGAACCGCCATCGTGAACGCTCTGGCGAAAGTCAAGCGACACAGCCGGCGCCAACTGCTCACGCTCATCGCGCGCGACGTGACTGACGGCGCGCAGTCTCTCGGCGAACTGGACTTCGCGGCGATGTGCCGCGCGCAGGGGCTGCCGGAGCCGAGCCGGCAGGTGCTTCGGAAGGGACCACGTGGCCGGGTCTATCTCGACGTCTACTGGGACCACGTCAACCTCGTGGTCGAGATCGAGGGGATCCACCACGGCAACGGCGAGACCCAGGTGGAGGACGCGTTGCGCCAGAACGCGTTGTCGCTGGACGGTGTCGTCTGGCTGCGGATTCCCCTGCTGGGCCTCCGGATCGCGCCGGATCAGTTCATGCGGCAGGTTGATGCTGCGTTCGCAGGAGCGGCCGCCTGACGTCCGCGCGTACGTGCCATGTATGTCACTCCTGCTCGGACGTCTGCGGGAACCGGCCGCCGGCGGGCACGGTCTGCCCCGGGTCCAGCCGGGCCTCGCAGCCGACCAACGCGATGTCGCCGTCCCCGCCCACCCGGGCGTCGGCGCCGACCTCCACGCCGTGGTCGATGACGCTCCGTACGACGACGGCCCCGGCTCGTACAACGACGCCGTGCAGCAGCACCGACTCGCGCACTGTGGCACCTTTCTCGACCCGAACGTCGGGTGAGATCACCGAGTCGTGCACCGATCCGGCAATGTGGCAGCCAGGGGACAGCAGACTGTTGTCCACCTCGGCGCCGTTGTGGACCCCTGCTGCGGCGGACCGCCCGCCTGCGGTCTGGATCCGCCAGCCGGGTTCGTCCAGGTCGATGGGCGGATCGGCCTCAAGCAGATCCATGTGGGACTCCCAGTACGCCGCCACCGTGCCCACGTCTCGCCAGTACCCCTCGAAGCGGTACTCACGGGCCTCGCCGGCGTTGACCAGCATCGGCAACAGGTCGTCGCCGAGATCCTCGAGCCCTTCCTCGTCGTCGGCCTCCTCGGCGAGTTCGTCGAGCAGGTCGAGCACCCGGTCGGGGACGAACACGAAGACCTCGTTCGACACCAGATCACTCGCGGGATCGTCGGGCTTGTAGGCGTAGTCGGTGATCGCGCCTTCGTCATCGACCTGTACGACGCCGTACCGGCCGGCCTCGGACTTGTCCACCCGCGTGGTCACCATCGTCACCGCGGCCTCGCTGCGGAGGTGCTCGGCTACTGCATCGCGGTAGTCCAGCTTGTAGACGGCATCCGCGCTGACGACGACAAGCGCCTCGGGGTCGAACTCACGGATCAGCGGCGCCTGCCGCCACAGCGCGTCAGCGGTCCCCCGGTGCCAGCCGCCACGCTTGTCGCCCTGATGCGGGTGCAACACCTTGAATCCGCCGGTGGTCCGGTCGAGGTCCCAGGCGCGGCCGTTGGCCAGGTGATCGGACAGTACGCCGGGGCTGTACTGCTGGATCACCCACACGTCGGCGATACCCGCCCGCAGGCAGTTGGACAACGGAAAGTCGATCAGCCGGTACATCCCGCCGTACGGGACGGCTGGCTTGGCCCGACCCTCGGTGAGCAGTTCCAGTCTGCTGCCCGCTCCGCCGGCCAGCACGACGACCAAAATGCGAGTCAGAACCACAGATTCCCCCATCGGCCTGCACAGCGAACCGTGACCCTATCCGGTCACTCGCAACACGAGAACGACCCGGGTCCGGGGCGCACGTGCGCGGCAACGCCCACCGAAATCAGCTTCGCGTGGGTGAACGGGTTGAGGATGCGGTGGTCGGCTCCGGCGATCTCGTGCAGTTCCAAGGACATCCGGTGAGGATGCCAACGCCCCGGGCCGGTAGCCCAACGCTTTACGCGGGGCGCCACCGGTTCATGGCTAACCTCGACTGATGGAGCGACTGCGGGCGTTGTCACCGGCACGGCGGCGCCTGGTTCTCGTTCTCGTCAGCGCCCTCCTCGTCGCCGCACTGGCCGCTACCGCCGCCGTCGTCTGGCGCAGC
>JACCZY010000164.1 GCA_013695685.1 Geodermatophilaceae bacterium
GCTATGGCGTTCGTGCTCACCAGACCGGCCTCCGACGAGGACCCCGTCACCACCGGCGCGGACAGCACCCAGACCCAAGGCCGCGACGATGACCCCACCGCGAGCGTCGACTCGACGACCACCGCCCCCACCACCACGACTGCCGCATCCACGACCCCGCCGCCGCCGCCGATCCCGGCGGTCTCCGGCGTCTACGACGTGCTCCTGACATACACGGGCGCCGAGGGTGTCACCGCGGATGACGTTGCTGTCGGCGACGTCCAGAACGTCACCTGGACCGTGACCTCCACCTGCCCGAGCGGGCCTTGTGATTTCAATGTCGTGTCCAGCAGCGGGCGCACCTACACGTATGCCTACGTCGGCAGGACATGGCAGCGCAGCGACGCCGTCCCCAGCGAGTGTTTCGACCAAAACGGTGCTGGGGCTCCGACCGGCGTGACGATCACGCTGAGCGTGGAGGCAACCCTGCAGTCCGACGCTCCCTTCGATCCCAGCCTCGGCGCCCCACTGAGCAAGCTCACCGGTACTGGATCAGACACGACGGACTCTGACTGTGATGGCAACCCGGCGACATACACGTACAGCCTCGTCGTGACCAGTACCGGCGACTGAAGGCGGCCGAGATGATTTTGGCGGGTTTTGAGGTTTTGGGGCGGGTTGCTGAGGGTTCCACCGGGGTGGTGTGGCAGGCCCGGCAGGTGGAGTTGGGGCGGCTGGTAGCCATCAAGGAGTTGAGCCCTGCTCTCCTGTCCGCCCCTGGGTTCCTGGAGCGTTTCCGCGCTGAGGCGCAGATGCTGGCCGGTCTCGATGACCCGCACGTCGTGCGACTGTACGACTATGTGGAGGAGCCGCACCGCGCCTTCCTGGTCCAGGAGTGGGTGGAGGGGGCGCCGCTCACCGCAGTCCTTGACCGACACGGCCGGCTCACCGCGGAGCAGTCCCTTGGTGTGATCCGCGGTGGTCTGCTCGGTTTGGCGCATGCCCACCAGCGCGGGCTCGTGCACCGCGATGTCAGTACGGCGAACATCCTGCTGGATGGGGCGGGGGTCTCCAAGCTGGTCGACTTCGGCCTTGCCGCGCCGTCCGGGGCTGCCGGCGTGGGGCCGGGGGTGGGGCAGTCCTCGACGGGTACGCCGGCGTTCAGCAGTCCGGAGGCGGTGAGCGGTCAGCCGATGACGGCGCGCAGCGACGTGTATGCCGCGGCGGCGGTGCTCTTCGCGCTCTTGAGCGGTCGGCCGCCCTACGTGGGGAACATGCAGTCGGTGCTGCAGGCACACGTCGCGGCACCGGCGCCGGCGCTGTCCGGGTTCGCGCCGCGGCTGACGAATCTGCTGTGGCGGGCGATGGCCAAGCGACCCGAGGATCGTCCTGCCGACGCGGCGGCGTTCCTGGCCGAGTTGGAGGAGGCCGCGACCGAGGCCTACGGCGCGGGCTGGCTCGGCCGGGCGTCGGTGGCCGGCCTCACGTCAGCGGCAGCGATGGGTGTCGGGTCCGCCACGGCGTTCAGTGGTGCCGGCCCGCCGGCAGCGGCGCAGGCGCTGGCCTACGGGACCGCCAATACACCGGGGGTCTTCGCTGGTCAGCACGTTCCTGCCGCCGCCAGCTCGGTCGGCGCCCGGGTGCTCGGTATCCCCCGGGTCGCCCTGATGGTTGCCAGCGCGGTCGTGGTGGCCGCGGTGGCCGCGACCGCCGTCGTACTCACCATTTCCTCCGATGACCCAGAGTCGGCTGCTGCTGGGCAGGAATCCACCTCGACCAGCGCGCGCCAGTCGTCCCGGCCCACGACAACGGCGCCCACCACGACGACCCCTCCGCCGGTTCCGGCCTTCGGCGGCATGTATGACGTCGTCCTGACCCTCACCGGGATCTCCGGCGACGTCTTCGACGCCGGGGCGACCGGGAATGCCCAGAACTTCACGTGGGAGATCACCGCCACCTGCCCGGCCGGCGTCTGTGACGTGAGTGTGATCTCGAGCAGCGGCAACACGTTCGACTTCGGCTACGCCGCGGGAAGCTGGAGCTACCAGGACCGTCCGAGCAGCGTCGAGTGCGTGGACAGCGTCAGCGGGGTCCCGAATGGCGAGACGGCCCCGTCGACCATCACCGCCACCCTCACTCCGTCGGCGCCCATCGATGCAACGGGTGCGACACCGATCCCGGCGCTGTCGGGCACCGTAGTCGAGACGGTGCCGGCTCCCGGCTGCGGCGGGGGAGAGGCCATCTTCACCCAGAGCGTGGAAGCCACCCTGGTCGAGCGCTGAGTGTGGGCCGTCTCAGCCTGCGGCGCCGCCGGTGATGTTCCAGGACGCCAGTCGCAGGGACGGGACGACGAGGCTGGACGAGCCCCAGGCGACCGGGGCGATGGCCCGCGGTGAGCTCTGGGTGGCCCGGGACATCCCCAGCACCGCTCCTGGTCGCAGAGCGTCCACATAGGACTGGGTGAAGCGGAGGGTACTGACTGCCGCGCCCAGCCGGCCGTCCTCGATCAGCCAGACGCCGTTGCGGGTGAGGCCGGTGTAGACAAGTGTCTTCGGGTCCAGCGCTCGGGTGTACCAGAAGTCGCTGACCAGCAGCCCGCGCTCGACGTCGAGGACGAGGTCTTCCGTCGTTTCAGCGACTGAGTCGCATACCGAACCAGGGCCGAGGCGGACGTCGGCCGGCAATGCACCCCACCGCTCGCCGCCCTCGACGGCATGCCCGGTCGTCTCAGTGCCGCAGGCCGCTGCCGTCCGGCGATCGTGCGGGATGCCGGTCGTGACTCCGTCGGTCACCAGGTCCAGCCTGCGCTTCGGCGTGCCCTCGGCGTCGAAGGGCAGGCCGGTCGCGCGCCCGTCCGTGCTGTCGTCCCAGAGGGAGACGGCCGGATCGAACTGCTGCTCGCCGACCTTGACGAACGAGCGGTCCTCGGCGACAGCCTTGCCGTTCATGCCCTGCCACAGCAGTCCCGCGACGAGGTCGGAGACGGCCCCGGGCTCCAGGACGACCTCGTACCGGCCTGGTTCGAGGTCCACCTGCACCTCGCCGGCTCGAGCCTTGGCGGCGGCTGCTGCACCCAGCGCCGCACCGTCTACATCGGACAGTGCGATGGCCGCGCTGCGCGCGGCGCCGTCCGACCGACCGGTCCGGGCGATGGCGTCCATGCTGGCCTGCGTGGACCGTCCGGTGGCGGCGTGGCCAGCGGAGTTCGCAAAGGCGGCCTCGACGCTCATCGTCTGGCAGTAGCCGGCACACGAAAGCCCTGCTGCAGCGTCCACAAAGGACCGTACGGCGGTTGCACGGGCGTCCGGAGCAGCGACAGCGGTGGACTCATCCCAGTTGCCCG
>JACCZY010000166.1 GCA_013695685.1 Geodermatophilaceae bacterium
TCGTTCAAGGCATCCTCGCGCTCCTCCGGTGACAGCGGCTCGTGGACGTGGTCGCCGTCCAGGTCCGCCAGGGCATGGACCGGGTCGCTCGGGTCGTCCAGAAACGGGTCTCGCGGGGAGTCATCCTGCATGCGGTCCACCGTATCGGCCGTTGCGCCGATGATCGACCGGCGTGCCCGGCTGTGGATCACCGGGGGAGGGCTGGGCAGACGGCTAGGATGAGGCAGCGCCGGATCCCGGTCGGTCGCCGATCGGCTCGCGGCACCAACGGGAAGGGAAGCGATGCCTGCTTCGCATCCACCGCAGAGCAGCCGGCTCGAAGCGGGTGGTGCATTCCCCGGCGCACCTGGGAAGTTCGCGATGCTGGGGCTCACCTTCGACGATGTCCTGCTCCTCCCGGCAGCCAGCGACGTCATTCCGAGCGAGGCCGACACGAGTACCCGGCTGAGCCGGTCGATCTCGCTGCGAATTCCGCTCCTGTCCTCGGCGATGGACACCGTGACCGAGGCCCGGATGGCGATCGCCATGGCCCGCCAGGGCGGCATCGGCGTACTGCACCGCAACCTGTCCGCCGACGAACAGGCCGCGCAGGTCGACCTCGTGAAGCGGTCCGAGGCCGGCATGGTCACCAACCCGATCACCTGCGGCCCCGAGGACACCCTGGCCCACGTCGACGAGCTGTGCGGCCGATTCCGCATCTCCGGCGTACCGGTCATCGACCAGGCCGGCGTCCTGGTCGGCATCGTCACCAACCGCGACATGCGGTTCGAGACCGACCTGTCCCGGCCGGTGCGCGAGGTGATGACACCGCTGCCGCTGATCACCGCCCCGGTCGGCGTCGAGGCCGGTGCCGCCCTGGTGCTGCTGCGCCGGCACAAGGTGGAGAAGCTCCCGCTCGTGGACAGCGCCGGTCGGTTGCGCGGACTGATCACCGTCAAGGACTTCGTCAAGAGCGACACGTACCCGGGAGCCACCAAGGACGCCGACGGCCGGCTCATGGTCGGCGCGGCGGTCGGGGTCGGCGAGGACGGGTACAAGCGATCCCGGACGCTGGTCGACGCGGGCGTCGACGTCCTCATGGTGGATACCGCCCACGGTCATTCCCGCGCCGTCCTGGAGATGGTGGCCAGTCTCAAGGGGGACACCGACGTCGATGTCGTCGGGGGCAACGTCGCGACCCGCGAAGGAGCCCAGGCGCTGATCGATGCCGGCGCCGACGGCATCAAGGTCGGAGTCGGCCCCGGCTCGATCTGCACGACCCGGGTCATCGCCGGTGTCGGCGTACCTCAGGTGACGGCGATCTACGAGGCGTCCGTGGCGGCCCGTGCCGCCGGCGTACCGGTGATCGGGGACGGCGGTGTGCAGTATTCCGGGGACATCGCCAAGGCGATCGCGGCCGGCGCCGACTCGGTCATGCTGGGCAGCCTGCTCGCCGGTGTCGAGGAGAGCCCGGGGGAGCTCGTCTTCATCAACGGTAAGCAGTACAAGTCCTACCGCGGCATGGGCTCGCTGGGGGCCATGCAGACCCGCGGGCAAGCGCGCTCGTACTCCAAGGACCGGTACTTCCAGGACGACGTGCTCTCCGATGACAAGCTCGTGCCCGAGGGAATCGAGGGTCAGGTGCCTTATCGCGGGTCGCTGGCCGGCGTGGCGCACCAGCTGATCGGGGGCCTGCGTGCGGCGATGGGCTACTGCGGCGCCCACACGATCCCGGAACTGCGCGACACCGCACGGCTGGTGCGGATCACTGCCGCCGGCCTCAAGGAGAGCCACCCGCACGACGTCGCCATGACCGTCGAGGCACCCAACTACACGGCGCGCTGATGGCCGAGATCGGCATGGGAAGGAGCGCCCGCCAGGGCTACGGGCTGTCCGACATCGCTGTGGTCCCCTCCCGTCGCACGCGGGACATCGACGACGTGTCCACGGCCTGGCAAATCGACGCCTTCAGCTTCGGGATCCCGCTCGTCGCGCAGCCCTCCGACGCGACGATGAGCCCCGCCATGGTCACCGAGGTCGGTCGACTGGGCGGGCTCGGAGTGCTCAACGCCGAAGGGCTCTGGACCCGGTACGACGACCCGCTGCCGCAGCTCACCCGCATCGTCGACGCGGATCCGGATGCCCCTACCACGCCTCTGCTGCAGGAGATCTACGCCGAACCGGTGCGGCCGGACCTGATCACGGCGCGGATCAAGGAGATCGCCGCCGGCGGGGTGACCACGGCGGTTCGGGTCTCCCCTCAGCACACCCTGGCGCTGGCACCGACGATCCTTGCCGCCGGTGTGGACATCCTCGTCATCCAGGGCACGATCGTGTCGGCGGAACACGTGAGCAGCAGCAATGAACCGTTGAACCTCAAGGAGTTCATCGCCGACCTCGACGTGCCGGTGATCGTCGGCGGGTGCGCGAACTACCAGACCGCGTTGCACTTGATGCGAACCGGCGCGGCGGGCGTCATCATCGGGATCAGCGCCGATTACTTCTCCTCCACCGACGAGGTGCTCGGCATCCGGGTCCCGTTGGCCACCGCCATCATCGATGCCGCGGCCGCCCGCCGGGACTATCTGGACGAAACCGGTGGCCGCTACGTGCACGTCATCGCCAGCGGAGAGATCGAGGACAGCGGCCAGATCGCGCGGGCGCTGGCCTGCGGAGCGGACGCGGTGATGCTCGGCGAGGCGCTGCGACTGGCGGAGGAGGCGCCGGGACGGGGGACGTACTGGGACGCCGTGGCCGCACATCCGCGGCTGCCCCGCGGCAGCGTGTCGGAGTCGCAGCCGGCCGCGGGATCCCTGGCGAAGGTGCTCTTCGGGCCCGCCGACGGCTGGAACGGGCGAACGAACCTCTTCGGAGCGCTCAAGCGGTCGATGGCCAAGACCGGCTACAAGGACCTCAAGGAGTTCCAGAAGGTCGAGCTCGTCCTCGGCTGAGTCAGAGACCATGTGCCGGGCTCGCTAGGCTCGGCCCGGCATAACCAGCGGAGGGGCAGGCGTGGGTTTCGACACGGTTCTCGTTGTCGACTTCGGCGCGCAGTACGCACAGCTGATCGCCCGGCGGGTCCGCGAAGCGCACGTCTTCAGCGAGATCGTCCCGTCGGACCTGCCGGTGGAGGAGATGCTCGCCCGCGAACCCGCGGCGATCATCCTGTCCGGCGGCCCCTCCTCGGTGTACGCCGACGGCGCTCCGCAGGCGCCGCCCGGCCTCTTCGATGCGCAGGTGCCGGTCCTCGGCATTTGCTACGGCTTCCAGCTCATGGCGCAGGCCCTCGGTGGGGAGGTCGCACACACCGGCCGCTCGGAGTACGGCGGCACGCCGCTCACGGTGACGACGCCGGGCCGGTTGCTGAGCGGGCTGCCGGTCGAGCAGTCGGTGTGGATGTCGCACGGCGACTCCTGCGTGGCCGCGCCGGCCGGCTTCCAGGTGGTGGCGACGAGTCAGGGCGCGCCGGTCGCGGCGTTCGAGGACGTCCCCCGTGGGCTGGCCGGCGTGCAGTTCCATCCGGAGGTTCGCCATACGGCGTACGGGCAGGCGGTCCTCGAGCGGTTCCTCTTCGACATCGCCGGCTGCAAGCCGACGTGGACGATGGACAACATCGTCGACGACCAGGTGGCCGGCATCCGCGAGCGGGTAAGCGATCGGCGGGTGCTCTGCGCGCTGTCCGGCGGCGTGGACTCCGCGGTGGCCGCCGCGCTGGTCCACGAGGCGGTGGGCGACCAGTTGACCTGCGTCTACGTCGACCACGGGCTCATGCGGGCGGGGGAGACTGAGCAGGTCTCGCGCGACTATGTAGCGGCGACGGGCATCCGGCTCGAGGTGGTCGACGCCGCCGACCGTTTCCTGGCGGCGCTGGCCGGCGTGGCCGACCCCGAGGAGAAGCGGAAGATCATCGGCCGCGAGTTCATCAGGGTCTTCGAGCAGGCCGCACGGGACGTGGTGGGCGACGCGGCGGCGCATGGTGAGTCGGTGGACTTCCTGGTGCAGGGAACGCTGTACCCCGACGTCGTGGAGTCCGGCGGCGGCACCGGTACGGCGAACATCAAGAGCCACCACAACGTGGGGGGCCTACCCCTGGACCTGCAGTTCGAGCTGATCGAGCCGCTGCGAGCGCTGTTCAAGGACGAGGTCCGCCGAGTCGGTGAGCAACTGGGTCTGCCCGAGGAGATCGTCTGGCGGCAGCCGTTCCCGGGGCCGGGACTCGGCATCCGCATCGTCGGCGAAGTGACCAGGGACCGCCTCGATGTGTTGCGGGCCGCTGACCTGATCGTGCGGGAGGAGCTCACCGCCGCCGGTCTGGACCGGGAGATCTGGCAGTGCCCCGTCGTCCTGCTCGCCGACGTGCGATCGGTCGGCGTACAGGGCGACGGCCGGACCTACGGGCATCCGGTGGTCCTGCGGCCGGTGTCCAGCGAGGATGCGATGACCGCGGACTGGACCCGGCTGCCCTACGACGTACTCGCGCGCATCTCGACCCGGATCACCAACGAGGTCCGTGAGGTCAACCGGGTCACCCTGGATCTGACGAGCAAGCCCCCGGGAACCATCGAGTGGGAGTAGCCCCTCCCCCGAGGCGACCAGGAAACGTCGTCCGAGCCGCCGCTTGAAGGCGGGGGTCGCCACACTGGGCCCCATGCCCATAAGGCCGATCGCGCTG
>JACCZY010000176.1 GCA_013695685.1 Geodermatophilaceae bacterium
CCCCTTCGCATTCGCCGCAGTTGCGTTACCCGACCAGTTCCTAGGAGCCCGACGTGGCATCGTTCGTCGACCGGGTCCTGCTGCACGTCGCAGCCGGGAACGGTGGGCACGGCTGCGCCTCGGTGCATCGCGAGAAGTTCAAGCCGCTGGGCGGCCCGGACGGCGGAGACGGCGGCCACGGAGGTGACGTGGTGCTCGTCGTGGACCCCGGCGTACACACCCTGCTGGACTTCCACCACCATCCGCACCAGACGGCGGGCAGCGGCAGGCCGGGGCAGGGATCGAATCGCAGCGGCGCCGCCGGTGCGTCGTTGCGGCTGGTGGTCCCAGACGGGACGGTCGTCAGCTCGCCGGACGGCCGGGTGCTGGCCGACCTGACCGGTCCCGCCGCCAGCTACGTGGCGGCCCGTGGCGGCCGCGGTGGTCTCGGCAATGCAGCTCTCGCCTCGACCAAGCGCAAAGCCCCCGGCTTCGCGTTGCTCGGCGAGCCGGGCGAGCAAGCCGACGTGGTGCTGGAACTCAAGAGCGTCGCCGACGTCGGGCTGGTCGGATTTCCGTCGGCCGGCAAGTCCTCGCTCATCTCGGTGCTGTCCGCGGCCAGGCCGAAGATCGCCGACTACCCCTTCACCACGCTCATCCCCAACCTCGGCGTGGTCCGGGCCGGCGACACGGTCTTCACGATGGCCGACGTGC
Organism: Geodermatophilaceae bacterium; assembly: GCA_013695685.1. GTDB lineage: Bacteria > Actinomycetota > Actinomycetes > Mycobacteriales > Geodermatophilaceae > JACCTY01. Next base: position 694 of record JACCZY010000176.1, read on the forward strand.
CCGGTTTGATCCCGGGAGCGTCGCAGGGCCGGGGCCTGGGCCTAGAGTTCCTGCGGCACATCGAGCGCTGCGCCGTACTAGTCCACGTCGTCGACTGTGCCACCCTGGAACCCGGCCGCGATCCGCTGTCGGACCTCGACGCTCTCGAGCATGAGCTGGCCGAGTACGGCGCATTGGCCGACCGGCCGCGCCTCGTCGTACTGAACAAGGTGGATGTGCGCGAGGCGCGCGAGCTCGCCGAACTGGTCCGCCCGGACCTGGAGGAGCGCGGCCTGCCGGTCTTCGCCGTCAGCGCCGTCAGCCGGGAAGGCCTGCAAGCATTGACGTACGCGCTCGGCGCCGCAGTGGAACAGGCGCGCATAGCCGCCGCCGAGGTCATCCCGCCAAGGATCGTGCTGCAGCCCTCCGCCGTCGACGAGGTCGGCTTCCGCGTGCTTGCGGACGAGGAGCAGGACGGCGGGTACGTCGTCCTCGGCGACCGACCCGAGCGGTGGATCCGGCAGACTGACTTCGGCAACGACGAGGCGGTGGGCTACCTCGCCGACCGGCTGGCCCGCCTCGGGGTGGAGCAGGCACTGGCCGAAGCCGGCGCACAACCGGGTTGCCCGGTGACGATCGGCAGCGTCACCTTCGACTGGCACCCTTCCGCCGCGATGGAACTCGTCCCCGGCCATCGAGGCAGCGACTCCCGGCTGGAGTCGACGTCCCGTCCACGGGCCGATGAACGGCTGGCTGCCAAGCGGGCCCGCCGGCAGTCCTCCGATCCCGACGACCTGGCGTGAGGTGGTGGTGGATCGAGGGCAGATCGGTGTGGCCGATCGGCTCGTGGTCAAGGTCGGCTCTTCGTCGCTGACCAGCCTGACCGGTGGCCTCGACGAGGTCCGGGTGCGAGCGCTCGCCGACGCCGTGGCGGCGCAGCGGCTGGCCGGCCGGCAGATCGTCCTCGTCTCCTCCGGCGCCATCGCGGCGGGGATGGCGCCGCTCGGCTTGGTGCGTCGGCCACGCGACCTGGCAACACAGCAGGCCGCGGCCAGCGTCGGGCAGCTGTTGCTCGTCGAGCAGTACGCCGCCGCGTTCGCGCGGCACCAGCTCACCGTCGGGCAGGTGCTGCTGACCGCCGACGACCTGTACCGGCGGGCGCACTACCGCAACGCGCAGCGGACCCTGGAACGGCTGCTCACCCTCGGCGTCGTTCCGATCGTCAACGAGAACGACGCGGTTGCCACCGACGAGATCCGCTTCGGCGACAACGACCGGCTTGCGGCCCTGGTGGCACACCTCGCCGTCGCCGGCGCGCTGGTGCTGCTCTCCGACATCGACGGCCTGTACGACGGGGATCCGCGGACCGCCGGGGCACGCCTGATCACCGAGGTCCACGATCTCAGCGATCTCGCCCCTGTCGACGTTCGGGCGTCGAGCGCCGAGGGTCTCGGCACCGGCGGCATGGCCAGCAAGCTCGAGGCGGCGGCCATCGCCGTACAGGCGGGTGTTCCTGTGCTGCTGGCCGCCGCTGTGAACGCCGCCGAGGCGCTGGCCGGGGAGCCGGTCGGCACGTTCTTCGCCGCCAGTGGCCGTCGCCCGACGATGCGGTTGTTCTGGTTGCGGCACGCCAGTTCGCCGCGCGGCCGGTTGCACGTGGACGACGGCGCGGTGAATGCCCTGGTGTCCCGGCGTACGTCCCTGCTCGCGGCTGGCATCACCGCGGTCAGCGGCGACTTCGCCGCCGACGATCCGGTGGATGTCATCGACGCGGCCGGACGGGTGGTGGCTCGCGGGCTCGTCGGGTACGACGCCGACGAGCTGCCCAGCCTGCTCGGCCGGCGCAGTGCCGACCTGCCGGCGGAGTACCGGCGCGCCGTCGTGCACCGAGATGACATGGTGCTGCTGTAGCAGCACCGAGATGACACAGCAGTGCTGCTGCAAGTTTGCCGGTGCCGCCGGTCGGGAAGCCGACCCCATGGTGCAAATCGGTTACACGATGATGTGCGAGCAGACCGGTCCGCGCGAACTCGTTCGGGACGTGGTCGCCGCCGAACGGGTGGGTTCGACTTCGCGGTGATCAGCGACCACTACTTCCCGTGGCTGGTCGAGCAGGGGCATTCGCCGTACGCGTGGAGCGTCCTCGGCGCCGCCGCGCAGGCCACCGAGCGGATCCCGCTGATGACATACGTGACCTGCCCGACGTTTCGCTACCACCCCGCCGTGATAGCGCAGAAGGCGGCAACCGTCGCCCTGCTGTCCGAGGGCCGGTTCACCCTCGGCGTCGGCGCCGGGGAGAACCTCAACGAGCACGTCGTCGGCGGTGGCTGGCCGGGCGCCGACGTACGGCACGAGCGGCTGCGTGAGGCTGTGGAGATCATCCGCGCCCTCTGGGGCGGGGAGTACGTCAACTACCGGGGCAAGCATTTCGACGTGGAGTCGGCCAAGGTGTGGGACCTGCCCGAGGAGTCTCCGGACATCGGTATCGCTGTGTCGGGCGCCCAGTCCTGCCGGTTGGCCGGCGAACTGGCGGACGTCATGATCGCCGTCGAGCCCGACGCGGAGCTCGGCGAGTTCTTCGACGCCGCCGGGGGAGCGGGCAAGCCGCGGATCGGGCAACAGCCGCTGTCCTATGACATCGACGCCGACGCGGCGCTGCGGCGGGCGCACGAGCAGTTCCGCTGGTTCGGCGGCGGCTGGAAGATCAACGCCGAGCTGCCTGGGCCGACGGCCTTCGATGCCGCGTCGTCGTACGTGCGCCCCGAGGACGTGGGGGAGTCCATCCCCTGCGGGAGCAGCGTCGAGGATGTCGTCGACGCCTGTACGCCGTTTGTCGACGCGGGCTTCACCCACCTCGCCCTGGTGCAGATCGGCGGCGACCAGCAGCAGCCGTACTTCGAGTGGGCGCAGGCGTCGTTGCTGCCGGCGCTGCGGGAAGCATTCGGGTAGCCGCGGGCGAGGGCGCCGCCCCGGCTGGGGCAGGATGGGGGGCGTGCAGCAGTCGCCGCAGTTCGCCAGCGTGTCCGATGTCGGCAAGCGGCTGGCCGCGGCCGGGTATCTGACCGACCCGGCGATCGCGACGACGGTGTTCCTGGCCGACCGGCTCGGCAAGCCGCTGCTGGTCGAAGGTCCGGCGGGTGTGGGCAAGACCGAGCTCGCCAAGGCGATCGCCACGGCGACCGGCTCGGGTCTGATCCGGCTGCAGTGCTACGAGGGCCTGGACGAGGCACGGGCGCTGTACGAGTGGAATTACAAGAAGCAGCTACTGCGGATTCAGGCCAGCGCCGACGACGCCGCCTGGGACGCCGTCCACGACGATGTGTTCAGCGAGGAGTTCCTGCTGTCGCGGCCGCTGCTGTCGGCGATCCGTCAGTCCGAGCCGACAGTCCTGCTGATCGACGAGACGGACAAGGCCGACGTCGAGGTCGAGGGTCTGCTGCTGGAGGTGCTCAGCGACTTCCAGGTCACCATCCCCGAACTCGGGACGATCACCGCCGTACGTCGTCCGCTGGTGGTCTTGACGTCCAACGCGACGCGGGAGCTGTCCGAGGCGCTCAAGCGGCGCTGTCTGTACCTGCACCTGGACTACCCCTCCGCGGACCGCGAACGGGAGATCGTGCTGGCCCGCGTTCCTGACATCGGGAGCGCCCTCGCGGACCAAATCGTCCGCACGGTGCGCGCACTACGCGCGCTCGAGCTGAAGAAGTCACCGTCCATCGCCGAGACGATCGACTGGGCACACACGCTGCTCGCGCTTGGCTTGGACACGCTGAACGAGGAGGCGATGCGGGCGACCCTCGGTGTGGTGCTGAAGCACTCCAGCGACCAGCTCCGTGCCGCCGGCGAGCTCAGGCTGAACTAGATGACCGCTCCCGGGCTGGTTGACCACCTCGCGGATTTTGTCCGGGCGCTACGAGCGGCCGGTGTCCCGGTCGGGGTGAGCGAGGCGATCGATGCGGCAGCGGTGCTCGGGGCGGTGGACGTGGTAGACCGCCGGCAGCTCAGGGAAGGCCTGGCGGCCGTCGTGGTCAAGCGGGCGGTCCACCGCCCGAGCTACGACGCGCTGTTCGACCTCTGGTGGCCTCCGTCGTTGGGCGGCAGTGCTGCGCCCGACCGAGAGGTCGACCAAGTGCCGCCGGCGCACCCTCAGGCACCCTCCGAGGAGACGGCCCGGCTGCTTCGTGAGGAGTTGGCCCGGCTGCTGCTCGACGGCGACGAGGAGACGCTGCGCCGCTTCGCCCGCGAGGCAGTGGCGACCCTGGGCAGAGCCGATGCCGTCCCCGGACGGCAGTCCTTCTTCAGTTACCGGGTGCTGCGGGCGCTCTCGCCGGACACCCTCGTGTCGCGGCTGCTCGATGCGCTGCTCGCCGGCGCAGATCGCGGCGGTCTGGCCGAGCAGGTGGCCAGGCAGACCATCCGGGAACGGATCGCGGCGCTACGGGCGGCCATCGAGGACGAGGTGCGCCGTCGCGTCGCCGAGGAGCGCGGACGCGACAGCGTCGCCCGGACGGCGATCCGGCCGCTGGCCGATCAGATCGACTTCCTGCGCGCGCAGCAGCACGACCTGGCCGAGCTGCGCAAGACGGTGGCCCCGCTGGCGCGGCGGCTGGCCGCCCGGCTCGCGGCGAAGCGACGCCGCGGGCGCTCCGGCCGGCTGGACTTCCGGCGTACCGTCCGATCCTCACTGGCTACCGGCGGCGTCCCGATCGTGACCCACCATCGCCCGCACCGGCCGCACAAACCGGAGCTGGTCGTCCTGTGTGACGTCTCCGGGTCGGTAGCCGGCTTCAGCCATTTCACGCTGATGCTGACCGCGGCGCTGCGAGAGCAATTCAGCCGGGTCCGTGCGTTCGCGTTCGTCGACACCTGCGACGAGGTCACCCGCTTCTTCGCTCCGGGCGCCGACCTGGTGGACGCCACGCAGCGATTGTCACGGGAGGCCGACCTGGTCTGGTTCGACGGACACAGTGACTACGGCCATGCGTTTGAGGTGTTCACCGAACGCTGGCCGGAGGCGGTCGGACCGAAGACGTCGCTGCTCGTGCTCGGTGACGCCCGGACCAACTACCGCTCGTCGGGCGTGCCCATGCTCAAGGCACTGGTGACCCGGTCCCGGCACGCGTACTGGCTCAATCCCGAGCCGCGGCGGCAGTGGGGCAGCGGTGATTCCGCGGCCGACGTGTACGCCGAGGTCATCGAGATGGTGGAGTGCCGCAACGCCGACCAGCTCGGCGCGTTCGTCAGCCGGCTGCTCCCGGTCTGACTCAATCCTCGGGAAGCGCCCCCTGGAGCAGCTCGGCGAGGGACGTCGCAGCGACGGCCGCCGCCGGGCGGGTGATGAAGCATTCGGCGTGGTACCACCCCTCGGCCTCCTTGCCGGCGGGATCGAGGCCGCGCAGTTCGACGTCGTGGATGGCGGCGTCGTACTCGCTGCGGTCGGCGAAGCGACGCTGGCGGAACGTTACGTCGGGTACGTGTTCGGTGACCAGCCCGTAGCCGGCCAGCATGCCAGCGATGTCGTCGTAGGAGAACGCGCGCAGGACGAACACCGCAAGCCACAGGTCCTCAGGTGACTTGACGACCTGCAGCAGGCGGTCGAACGTGGGATGCCCGACGTAGCCGACTCCGCCCGTGGAGATGATCAGCCCAACCTCGCGGACGCCGGCGGCGAGGACCGGCGACGGATCAGCCGATTCGAGGTCTTCGGCGAAGCCTCCCGTGATCAGGCCCGCGCGACAGGCGTAGTCGATGGCCGACTCTGCGATATCCAACCCGAGGACCGGTACGTCGGGGCTGCGCCGACGCTCCGCGTAGAACCGCGCGTCGGCCTCGATCAACTCCTCCACCGAGAGGTCGTCGGAGGCGGGATCGGCGTAGCGCGCCCGGATCTCCGCCAGCTGCACGTCGTAGCGCAGCAGCGCGGCGTTGATGCCGTAGGAGCAGCACACGTCCAGCACAGTCCGCGGTCGGCCATCGCGCTGGGAGGCGGCGAGCACGGCTTGCAGCACCGGCAGCGACTGCTGCGGGATCTGGTAGTCCAGGCCGCCCAGCGTGCGGAAGTACGCCCGCGGGTCGGCCTGGTCGTAGATGCTGGTGAAGTCGGCCTTGGCGCTGCCGATCAAGGCCTCGTCGTCGATCGTGAGCACCCCCTCAGTGTCCACGTAGTGTCCACGCAGCCTATCGACCTGTCCGCGCCGTGACGCGGCTTTCGCCGCGACGCTAGGCTTGCCCGTCGTGACGGTCGCGCGGGTGTGCCGCTCGCTCTGGATGAACCCGTGAGTGAAGGAACCCGGCTCCGACTGGGCGTCATGGGAGGAACCTTCGACCCGATTCACCACGGCCACCTGGTAGCTGCCAGCGAGGTCGCGAGCCTGCACAGGCTGGACGAGGTGCTGTTCGTCCCGACCGGTGAGCCGTGGCAGAAGCACCAGGGCGGCGTCAGCCCGGCCGAGGACCGCTACCTGATGACGGTCATCGCGACCGCGTCCAACCCGATGTTTCAGGTCAGCCGCGTCGACGTCGAGCGGCGCGGCCCGACGTACACCGTCGACACGCTGTCGGACCTGCATGCCGAACGCCCCGACGCCGAGCTGTTCTTCATCACCGGCGCTGACGCGCTCGCGCAGATCCTGTCGTGGCGGCGGGCGGACGAGGTCTTCGGCCTGGCCCACTTCATCGGCGTCACCCGGCCGGGATACGTACTCGACGACGACCATCTTCCGGCCGGGTCGGTGAGCCTCGTCGAAGTGCCGGCCATGGCGATTTCCTCCAGTGGGTGCCGCGATCGGGTGTCCCGTGGCATGCCGGTGTGGTACCTGGTTCCCGACGGCGTCGTGCAGTACATCGAGAAGCGTCGGCTCTATCGCACCCACGGCTCGTGAGACAGTGGAACCAACGGAGGGGAAAAGCCGACCTGTGACTGCATCCGACGACGCCGTCGACCTCGCACTGCGCGCGGCTCAAGCCGCCGCCGACAAGTTGGCCAACGACGTCATCCTCGTCGATGTCAGCGAGCACCTGGTCATCACCGACGTCTTCCTTATCGCCTCGGCCCCGAACGAGCGTCAGGTGCAGTCCATCGTCGACGAGATCGAGGAGCGGTTGCGTCTCGTGGGCGTCAAACCGGTACGGCGGGAGGGCCAGCGCGAGGGCCGCTGGGTGCTGCTGGACTACGTGGACGTCGTCATACACATCCAGCACGCCGAGGAGCGAGTGTATTACGCCCTCGAACGGCTCTGGAAGGACTGTCCGACGATCCCGTTCGTCGACGCAGCCGAGCCCAGTCGGTGAACGCCGACGCACTTCCCGGCGCGGAGGCGCAGGGGTGATACCGCAGCGCCTCCTGCTGTGGCGACACGGCCGGACGGCGTGGAACGCCGAGCGGCGCTTCCAGGGTCAGTCCGACGTACCGCTGGACTCCGTGGGAATCACCGAGGCGACTGCGGCCGCCGTATTGCTGGCCGAGGAGAAGCCGGACCTCATCGTCTCCAGCGACCTCTCGCGGGCGATGCTGACGGCGCGGGCGCTGGCCGACATCACTGCTTTGCCGATCCGCGCAGACGCCCGGCTCCGGGAGAGCGGCCTGGGGCGCTGGGAGGGTCTGACCCGAGTCGATGTGGAGCGTGACTTTCCGGGGGAATGGGAGCAGTGGCGTACCGGGGGCCTCGCGCGTCGTGGCGGGGGGGAGTTGCACAGCGAGGTTGCCGAACGCGCGCTGGCCGCAGCCGCCGATGCCGACGGGCACACGGTCGTCCTGGTAACACACGGCGGCACGGCAAGAGTGCTCACCGCCCACTTGCTGGGTCTGCCCCCGTCCCTGTGGCGGGTGCTCGGCCCGCTCGCCAATTGCCACTGGACCGATCTGCGGCGGGAACCTGGTCGGTGGCGGCTGGATCGGCACAATGTCGGCCCGTTTCCGGACAGCGAGCCGGTCACATCCTCGGTCGATGCGGAGGAACCGGGGGAAGCGGACGCGGGTTAGCCGTGGGTTAGCCGAACGCATCGGGCCGGCGTACTGACGGCTCATTCCGGCTGGTCGCCGCTGTGGTGCGACTAGATTTCGCACATGCCCGGTCGTATCGCCATCGTCACCGACTCGACTGCCTATCTGCCAATCGGACTGGCCGAGGAGTTGGGCGTCACGGTCGTCCCGCTGCACGTCGTCCTGAACGGCGAGTCCGGGATCGAAGGTGTCGAGGTGACCCCCGACGATCTGGCGCGTGCGCTGTCCGAACGTCGTACGTCGGTGACCACGTCTCGGCCTACACCAGAGGACTTCGCCACAACGTACCGCAAGGCGCTGGCCGGCGGTGCCGAAGGCGTGGTGAGCGTCCACCTTTCCAGCGAGCTGTCCGGCACGTGGGACGCCGCCCGCCTCGCCTCCGTCGAGTGTGGACAGGACACGGTGCGCGTGGTGGACTCCCGCTCCGCAGCGATGGGTCTGGGCTTCGCCGTGCTGGCCGCCGCGGAGGCAGCTGAGGCGGGTTCCGGACTTGACGAGGTCGAGGCCATCGCCGAACGGGTCGTCGACCGGACGACGACGCTGTTCTACGTCGACACGCTGGAGCACCTGCGCCGGGGCGGCCGGATAGGCGCGGCCCAGGCGTTGCTCGGCACGGCGCTCGCGGTCAAGCCGCTGCTGCATGTCGTCGACGGGCGGATCGTGCCGCTGGAGAAGGTGCGTACCACCAGTAAGGCTTTGGCCCGGCTGGAGGAGCTGGCACTGGTGGCCGCCGGTGAATTCACGGTGGACATCGCCGTGCAGCACCTGGCCGCTGCCGAGAAGGCCGCCGCGCTGGCCGACCGCTTGCGTTCCCGGGTCCCACACCTGCACCGGCTGTATGCCTCCGAGGTCGGAGCCGTCGTCGGCGCGCATGTGGGACCGGGTCTGCTCGGGGTGGTCGTCGTACGGCGCTGATCGTGACTCCGCAGCCGTCCACAGCCGGAGCCGGTCGTCCACAGGGTGCTCCGGCACGGCGTCATCGGTCGGCCACTGTCTCTAGCTTCGGGCCGTGCTCTCGGTACCTCGATCTCGACAGACGGCAGCTGCCGACACGAACGCGGTTGAACGTCGGCTTGCGGCGCTCGGCAGCTGTAGTGGCAGCCGCGGCGGCGGCGGCGCCGGCGGCGATGACTTCACGCTGGCCGCGGAGGACGCTGCGGAGGCTCCCGGCGAGGTGGCATCGGCGGCTGAGGGGCACCGCATCCGGCTCGATCCTGGCCGGCCCGGGGCGGCTGTGCTGTTCCTGGTCGCTGTGCTGTCCGCCGCCCTTGCTGCGGGTGTGACCTGGGCGAGCCGACCCTCGATGGAGCCGGTCGCGGCAGCGCCGGTCGTGACGGCAGGGACCGCGGGGCCGACTACGACAGTGCCCGTGCCGTCGGCTCAGGTGGTCGTCGCGGTGGTCGGGCAGGTCGTGACCCCGGGGTTGGTGACGCTCCCGGCCGGCAGCCGGATCGCGGATGCTATCGCCGCCGCGGGTGGCGCGCTGCCGGATGCGGACCTCTCGACTGTCAATCTCGCTCGCGTCCTGGTGGACGGAGAGCAGGTGGCAGTGGGGGTGCCCGGGGCGGCGGCGGCGTCCGGCGGGGTGCCGGCGCCGGGCGCGGTGCCGGGCGCGGTGCCGGGCGCGCAGCCCGGTGGCGGTGGGCCGGGCTTGGTGAACGTCAACACCGCCACCGAGGCAGAGCTCGATGACCTGCCCGGCGTCGGTCCCGTGCTGGCAGGTCGCATCGTGCAATGGCGGGCCGACAACGGCGCCTTCACGTCGATCGAGCAGCTGCAGGACGTCGACGGTATCGGGCCCAACACGTTCGAGGACCTACGGGACCAGGTGACGGTATGACAGCTGCGGTTCAGCGGCAGGATCCCCCGCGGGCGGCCGACCTCCGGCTCGTGCCGGCCGCTGCAACAACCTGGACGGCGACAGCTGTCGGGCTGCACTCAACGCCCGGCGTCATGGCGGTCGCGGGTTGCCTGCTCGCGGTGCTGGCAGTTCTCGTCTTCCGGTCGCGACGCCCGTGGACCGCTGGGCTTGCCGTCGCTCTCGCCTTCGCTGGGGCGGCGTCGCTGGGCATGGCCGCCCGGGTGGCCGGCCGCGACTCCTCGCCGCTGGCGAGGCTGGCCGCGACGCAGGTCAGCGCGACCGTCGCGCTGACCATCACCGACGACCCGCGGCGGTTGACCGGCGGCTTCGACGGCGTCACTCGCGTGTTGGTGGCGGCCACCGCGACGGCCGTGGACTCCCCTGGCGGCCGGTGGCGGGTCGATGACGACGTCGTGGTGCTGGCGGACGCGGAATCGTGGTCAGGGCTGCTGCCGGGACAGCGACTCTCCGCGACCGGGCAGCTGCTGCCGGCCCGGGGCGGCGATCTGGCCGCAGCGGCGTTCGCTGCGCGAGGCCCCCCGGATCTGATCGGGTCACCGCCACCGCTGCAGCTGGCGGCCGGCTCCCTTCGGGCGGGTCTGGTCGAGGCTGCCGGCGTCCTTCCGGAGGGTCCCCGCGGATTGCTCCCGGGGCTCGTCGTGGGGGACACATCGACGATGGACCCGGTGCTCGTGGAGCAGTTCCGCGAAACCGGGCTGTCCCACCTGGTCGCCGTATCGGGGGCGAACTGCGCCATAGTCGTCGGCGCGGTGATCTGGCTGTTTCGTTGGCTCGGCCTGCCGAGGGTGCCGCTGGCCCTGGCGGCCGGGTTGGCGCTGGCCGGTTTCGTCGTGCTCGCCCGGCCGTCGCCCAGCGTGCTGCGCGCTGCGACGATGGGAGCGATCGCGCTGATCGCGCTGGCCTCCGGTCGGGCGAAGGCTGCCATTCCCGCGCTGGCGGCAACGGTCCTGCTCCTGGTCGTGTTCGTACCTGAACTGGCGTGGTCGCCGGGTTTCGCGCTGTCCGTGCTGGCGACGGCGGGGATCCTCGCGCTGGCACCCGGGCTGACCCGCAGAATGCGGGCGCGGCAGGTGCCGGCCGGGGTCGCCGAGGCCCTCGCCGTCAGCATCTCCGCCTGCGCAACGACGGCCCCGCTCATCGCCGCCATGTCGTCGTCGGTCAGCCTCGTGTCGGTACCAGCGAACGTGCTGGCCGCCCCCGCCGTACCGCCGGCGACCGTACTCGGCGTGCTGGCCACCCTGATCTCACCCGTTTCGGACACGGCGGCGCAGGGTCTGGTCTGGTTGGCCGGGCTGCCGACACGGTGGCTGGTGCTCGTCGCCGAGCACGGCTCGCAGGTTCCGGACGCCACCGTGGCGTGGCCCGGTGGCGCTGTCGGCGGCGGGCTGTTCGCGATGCTGCTGGTGGCCGTGGTCGCGGCCGCCGCGCGTTGGCCTGCGCTGCGCCCACTCGGGCTGGCCGCTGCGTGCGGGCTGGCGTTGGTGGGGCTGCCGGTCCGGGTCCTCGGCGACGGGTGGCCGCCACCGGCATGGCTGTTCGTCGCCTGTGACGTCGGCCAGGGTGACGCGCTCGTCGTCAACGCCGGCCCGCAGACGGCGCTCGTGATCGACGCAGGCCCGGATCCGGCAGCTGTCGACTCCTGCCTGCGGGACCTCGGCGTACGGCGGGTGCCCTTGCTGGTCCTTACGCACATGCACGCCGATCACGTCGACGGGCTGGACGGGGTGTTGCGTGGCAGGTCGGTCGGCGTCATCGAGGTCGGCGCCCGCCCAGACGACGAGTCTGCCTGGTTCGGGGTGCGAGATGCGGCGGCACGGGCGGATGTGCCGATCGAGACGGCCAGGGTCGGGCAGGTTCGTTCGGTGGCCGGGGTGGGGGTGGAGGTGCTGGCTCCCGCCCGCGCGAGCAGCGGCACCCGCTCGGATGCGAACAACTCCTCGGTGGTGCTGATGGTGAGCAGTGCGGGCGTTCGGATGCTCTGCACCGGGGACATCGAAGTCGACGCGCAGCGTGCGCTCGTTCGCGCCGATCTGGAATTGAGCGCTGACGTCCTGAAGGTTGCACATCACGGCTCGGCGTACCAGGACATCGCGTTTCTGGACGCCGTCGACGCCAGAGTCGCGGTGATCTCCGTGGGCTCTGACAACGACTACGGTCACCCGTCGCCCGGACTGATCGCTGAGTTGGAACGGCTCGGGATGCGGGTCCTCCGCACGGATACTGACGGCGCCGTGGCGCTCGGAGCCGACGTGGACGGGCGGCTGTGGGTAGCCGTCCGGGCGCGTGGCTCGCCGGGGGACTCCTGACAGCGGCACGTGCCACGATGTCGGACATGGTGGTCGCAACTGCGCCGGTCCGGCTCGTCCACGGCGAGGAGGAGTTGCTCCGTGCGCGCGCGGTGGCTGCGATCGTCGCCGCGGCACGCCGGGCCGACCCCGATTGCGACGTCCGGCACGTAGCTGTCGGCCAGCTCGAGCCGGGCGACCTGTTCGACCTGCTGTCACCCTCACTGTTCGCGCAGGTGCGGGTGGTCGTGCTCACCGACGCGCACGAGGCGTCCAAGGACGTGGTCGCGGCGGTGCACGCGTATGCCGCCGACCCGGTGGAGGACATCGTCATCGTCGTCGTCCATGCCGGTGGCGCCCGCAACAAGGCGTTCGTGGACGCGTTGCGTCGGGCCGGGGTGCCCGTGGTGGACTGCCCCAAGCTGACCCGGTCGGAGGACCGGCTCGGCTTCGTGCGGTCCGAGGTGCAATCCCAGGGCGGCACCATCGACGCTGCGGCGGTGGCCGCCTTGCTGGACGCCGTCGGGACGGATCTGCGGGAGATCGCCGCGACGTGTGCTCAGCTGGTGTCGGACTGCGGTGGCCGCGTCGACGTGGCGGCCGTGCAGCGTTACCACCGCGGACGGGCGGAGGTCAGCGGGTTCTCGGTGGCCGACCGGGCGGTCGTCGGTGACCGAGCCGGTGCACTGGAGGCGCTGCGATGGGCGCTGTCGGTGGGTGTCCCGCACGTGGTCATTGCCGATGCGCTGGCCGACGGTGTGCGTTCGGTAGCTCGGGTCGGTTCCGCCGGGCGGGCTGATGATTACACCCTGGCGAGGGCGCTGGGAATGCCGCCCTGGAAGGTGAAGCGCGCCAAGTCACAGGCCCGAGGCTGGAACGAGCGGGGGCTGCACCGAGCGATGCAGGTGGTTGCCGAGCTGAATGCGGAGGTCAAGGGGACGGTGGCGGATCCCGGTTACGCGCTGGAACGGGCTATCAGGCTGCTCGCGATCGCACATTCCGACCGTGCTGCGACCCGCTGAGCGCGGCTGGTCGAAGGTCGGTGCTCGCCGCGGAATTCATTACGGCTCCTGGCTTTACTGCACCGTTGGCTCAGTCGCCTTTAGCTGGTCCGCTCAGAGCTTCGCGGCCTGCTGAGCCATGGCTGACTTCTTGTTGGCTGCCTGGTTCTTGTGGATGATGCCCTTGCTCGCGGCCTTGTCCAACTTGCGCGCAGCGGAGGCGAGCGCCTGGGTCGCGCCATCCTTGTCGCCGGCCGCTACGGCCGCGCGAAAGCGGCGAACCGACGTGCGCAGGGCCGACTTGACCGATTGGTTGCGCAGCCGAGCCTTCTCGTTCGTCGCAATGCGCTTGATCTGAGACTTAATGTTCGCCACGCGTGAGCCAACCTCTTGAGACCTAGGGGATTCCGGATGCACCGAGGGTGCACCGGCACAGCAAACCAGGTTACCAGCCACACCGGATGCCTACCTACACGCACATGCCGGCGAGCGGCATGGTACGGCGACGCCGACGGTCCACGGGTAGGCCGAGTAGGCCGACCACAACTGCCACGCGACATGTGGGGAAGTGGACGTGTCCCGTTCGTCCGAGACGTACACTTCCCCACATCTCAGAGCGACCAACGCCCGCTCGTGGAATTGCGTTGGAAGGCGCGGATCGTCGGCATCGTCGATGGCGGGGGTGCGCACCCATGCACCCGATGGTCTACGGAGCTCACTGCCGACAGCAACGGAATAGGGCGCGTGGGACGATGAGACCAGCCGTGACAGCCGGCCGACCATGTCCGAGATGACCCCGCCAGAGACGGACCTTAGTGAGCCAGCGTAGCGAGCACGCCCAAGGGCAGAGCGGGCGCGAGCGCGCGCGCCAGGCGCAGCAAGGCCGCCAGTGAGCGTTCCCCCGACCGGCCACACCGATCCCGCGATGATCCGCAACTTCTGCATCATCGCGCACATCGACCACGGCAAGTCGACGCTGGCCGACCGGATGCTGGAGATCACGGGCGTGGTGGAGGGCCGCAACATGCGTGCCCAGTACCTGGACCGCATGGACATCGAGCGTGAGCGCGGCATCACGATCAAGTCGCAGAACGTCAGGCTGCCATGGACCGGTGAAGACGGGCGTGGTTACGTCCTGAACATGATCGACACGCCGGGGCACGTCGACTTCACCTACGAGGTGTCCCGGTCGCTGGCCGCCTGCGAGGGCGCTGTGCTCCTCGTCGACGCGGCGCAGGGCATCGAGGCGCAGACCCTCGCGAATCTGTATCTGGCACTGGAGAACGACCTGCAGGTGATCCCTGTGCTCAACAAGATCGACCTTCCGGCAGCACAGCCGGAGCGGTACGCCGAGGAGATCGCGCACGTCCTCGGCTGTGAGCCCGACGACATCCTGCGGGTGTCGGGAAAGACCGGCCACGGTGTCCGCGAGTTGCTGCACCGTGTCGTCCGCGACGTCCCGGCCCCCGTCGGAGACCCCACAGTGCCCAGCCGGGCGATGATCTTCGACTCGGTCTACGACATCTACCGCGGCGTCATCACCTACATCCGGGTGTTCGACGGCCGGATCTCCGGCCGCGAGCGGATCCGGATGATGTCGACGATGGCCTCGCACGAACTGCTCGAGATCGGGGTGATCTCACCGGAGCCCGTGCCGGTGGACACCCTCGGCGTCGGTGAGGTCGGCTACCTGATCACCGGCGTCAAGGATGTTCGGCAGTCCCGTGTCGGTGACACCATCACGAACGAACGCAAACCGGCCAGTGCGGCGCTGGGCGGCTACCGGGACCCGCGTCCGATGGTCTACTCCGGGCTGTATCCGATCGACGGCTCGGAGTACCCGCTGCTGCGCGACGCGCTGGACCGCCTGCAGCTCAACGACGCGGCTCTGGATTACGAGCCGGAGTCCTCCGCCGCGCTCGGATTCGGGTTTCGATGCGGATTCCTCGGGCTGCTCCACCTGGAGATCGTGCGCGAACGGCTCGAGCGCGAGTTCGACCTGTCACTCATCTCTACCGCACCGAACGTTGTCTACCGGGTCGAGTTGGACGACGGCGGCGAGCGGGTGGTCACTAACCCCAGCGACTGGCCGACGGGCAAGATCGGAATCGTCTACGAGCCGATCGTGAACGCCATGCTCATCGCCCCGAGTGAGTACACCGGCAGCATCATGGAACTCTGCCAGGGTCGTCGCGGGACCCTCAAGGGCATGGATTACCTGTCGGAGTCACGAGTCGAGCTGCGCTACACGCTGCCGCTCGGCGAGATCATCTTCGACTTCTTCGACACCCTGAAGTCACGTACCCGCGGATACGCGTCGCTGGACTACGACGAGGCCGGGGAGGCGGTGGCCGACCTCGTCAAGGTCGACATCCTGCTGCAGGGCGAGGCCGTGGACGCGTTCAGCGCGATAGTGCACAAGGACAAGGCATACGCGTACGGCGTTTCCATGACCGGGAAGCTGCGCGAACTCATTCCGCGACAGCAGTTCGAGGTACCGATCCAGGCCGCCATCGGCTCCCGGGTAATCGCCCGAGAGACTATCCGGGCGATCCGCAAGGACGTGCTCGCCAAGTGCTACGGCGGGGACATCACCCGCAAGCGCAAGCTGCTGGAGAAGCAGAAGGAAGGCAAGCGGCGGATGAAGATGGTCGGCCGGGTGGAGGTGCCGCAGGAAGCCTTCGTCGCCGCACTGTCCACAGAGGACACCAGCAACCGCAAGTAGCTGCGTTGGGCTGTGCGAACCCGCCGGCGCGGGAGACTGACCTGTCCGGCCCCACGACGCACCATTCTTGACGAAGCACGGGCTCGGCTCGTCCCGCCAAGCCATCTCGCAACACCTCGACCGCTGAAGGAGAAGCACATGCGGATCCATCTCACCAGCGTGTTCGTCGACGACCAGGACAAGGCGCTGCAGTTCTACACCGACGTTCTCGGCTTCCAGGTCTGGGGGTGAGGTTTATCCAGGAGCCGTTGCAGATGGGGCCGGTGACAACCGCAGTCTTCGACGACACGTGCGGCAACCTCATCCAGGTTGCCAGCCATCGCTAGATCGATCATGGAACCGACGATCGGCAGGGCGGCTGGCCGCCCCGCCGCCCTCGGGCCTTGGCGTCGTCCATGCGCTTCATCGGCTGGCGGCCCGCACTGCGGCAGCGACTTCGGTCAATGCCGTGTAGCTGTGGCCGCTGACAAAGGCATCGCAATGGGGGAGTGCCGCTGCCATCCCGCCCACCGTCGGGGCGAAGCCGCTCGCGGCCTTGCGTGGATTGACCCACACGATCCGGTACGCCAGCCGGCGCAGCCGGGCCATCTGGACTGCGACGTCGGCTGGTTCGTCGGTGGCCCAGCCGTCGGACAGGATCACCACGACTGCCCCTCGGGCCAGCCCACGTCGGCCGTGGTTGTCAATGAAGCTGCGAAGACCGTCAGCCAGCCGAGTACCACCCGACCAGTCCGGGGCTGCCGCCGCCGCTCGAGCCAGGGCCTGGTCGGGATCGTGCACAGCCAGCGCGCGGGTGAGCCGGGTCAACCGGGTGGAGAACACGAACGCCTCGGCCGAGGCCCCGGACACCGCACCCTGCAGGAGTGAGAGGAACACGCGGGTGTAGGGCTCCATCGAGCCCGAGACGTCGCAGAGCAGCACCAGGCGCCGCGGACGGTGGCGGCGGGTCCGGTGCACCGGATGGACCGGGTCACCACCGGTTCGGTAGGCCCGCCGCAGGGTCCGGCGTACGTCGATCCGCTCCGCCCTGCGATGCGTTGTCCGGGTGCGGCGCGTTCGGCGTAGCGGGGTGGCCAGCACGATCTGGCCGACGAGTCGACGCATCTGAGCTACTTCGTCGTCGGTGAGTTCGGCGAAGGAGGTGTTGCCGAGCCGCTCCTCGCGTCCGGCAATCGCCAGCATCGACTCGCGTTCGCGGTCGTTCTCCCCGCTCCGGTCGCTGTCTACACCCGGCCGCAACCGGGTATCCCCGGAGACGTTCTGCTGCCGCCCCATCGGAGCAATGTCGTCGGAAGGCGGACGGAGCCGAGCCTGGATCGTCGGGTTCCCGGGATCGCCGCGCCGGTCGGCGGGGTCGAGTTCCCCCGCGAACACTGCCGCGAACACCGCATCGAAGGTCTCCAACTGACCGCGGTCGGACACCAGCGCCACCCGCGCGGTCCAGTACAGCCGCTCCCGGTTCGTGGGTGGGGCGAGCATCAGCGCCTGCGCGAAGCGACCGGCCCGCTCCGGGTTTACCGGCAGCCCTGCGTTGTGCAAGGCGTCGGCGAACGCAGCCGCCAGTGAGGCCGGCTGCACCATCCTGATCATTCGCCGTCGCCGGCGACCCACGCCATGCCGCGGTCGCGGGCCAGCACCTGGTCGTCACGGCTCTTCAACACCGACCCTAGAGTCGCGCCCGCCAGCTCGGCGTCGAGTCGGTGCGCCCCAAGCAGCGTCAGCGCCGCCACCCAGTCGATCGCCTCCGCGATTCCCGGCTGCTTCTCCAGCTCCAGCGTGCGCAGCCGGCTCACCGCGCCGGCCGCAGCGAGAGCCAGCGGCTCGGCGCTGCTCGGCACCCGCCGCCGGATGATCTCCGCCGTACGCCGTGGCGACGGGAAATCGATCCAGTGGTAGAGGCAGCGCCGTTTCAGCGCGTCGTGCAGGTCTCGCGTCCGGTTGGAGGTCAGTACGACGACGGGTGGGTGCACGGCGTGCACGGTGCCAAGCTCCGGGATGGTCACCGAGGACTCGGCGAGCAGCTCGAAGGTGAACGCCTCGAAGTCGTCGTCGGCGCGGTCGAGCTCGTCGATCAACAGGACGGCCGGGCGCGGGCCGGGATGCTGCAGGGCGCGCAGCAGCGGCCGCTGCAGCAGGTACTCGGCGGTGAAAAGGTCGGTCTGCGCAAGTCGCTCACCGTGGGACTCCGCGAGCCGGATCGATAAGAGCTGCTTGGTGTAGTTCCACTCGTACAGCGCCTCGGCTGCGTCGATGCCCTCGTAGCACTGCAGCCGGATCAGGGGAGTGTCGAGGATGCGGGCGAGCGCCTTGGCGGCCTCGGTCTTGCCGACCCCCGGCTCGCCCTCCAGCAGCAGCGGCTGCGGCAGCCGCACCGCCATGAACAATGCGGTGGCGAGCCCGGTGTCGGTCAGGTAGTCCGCGCCGTCCAGGGCGGCGGCGAGCGTGTCGACGTCCGGGACCCGCTCCACCACGTCGGCCTGAGCGCCGACCCGGGCTGCACCGTCGGCCTGAGCGCCGACCCGGGCGGCTTGCTTCACGCGGTGAACCGGGCGGGCTCGGCGAGGAACGACGTGCGGCAGTGCTCGCAGCAGAAGTAGACCTGCTCCCCGCCGTACGACGTCTGCAAGGTGCTCTCTGAGACGCCCACCGTCATGCCGCAGACCGGGTCAACCGCGGTCATCGGCACCGCCGCCACGGGAGTCGGCACGGTCGCGGCCCGTTCGGTGATCATCTCCGCCAGGATCGACAACGCGATCTCGCCGGCGGTCCGGGCGCCGAGGTCGAGCCCGGCCGGGCTGTGCACCCGTGCGCGGTCCTCGGCCGACACATCCAAACCGGCGAGTACGGCGCCGCCCCGGGTCCTGCTGGCCACGAGTGCGACGTAGGGGACGCCGGCAAGCAGCGCCGCACTGAGCGCCGGCTCCTCGCCGCGCCCGTGCGAGGCCACGATCATCGCGGCGTCCTCCGGGACTGGCCGGGCCGATCCGCCGTCGGTCAGCTCCACATGCAGCCCGAGCGGCGCCCCGAGCGCGGCCAGCGCCCGGGCCACCGGCGTCGAGCCGACGACGACCACACGAGGCGCCGGCCGGTGCGGCTCCAAAAAGATCTCCAGCGTTCCGCCGGACATGCAGGGGTTGGCGACGGTGACCGCGCCCTCCTCGTCCACCTCCGCCGCGGACTCCTCGCCCGGCCTGATCCGCAGCAGCAGCGGTTCGCCGCTGACGAGTACCTGCAGCGCCTGGGCGCGGACCGAGGTCTCGGCACAAGTACCGCCGACGAAGCCTTCGATCTCCCCGTCCGCGTGTACGAGCGCGGCGTCGCCGGCGTGCGCGCTGGTTGGGTGCTGCGCGCGGACGACGGTCGCGTGCACGAACGGCGTACGAGATTGCCGGAGCTCACTCGCCCGCTGCGCCAACTCCTCGCGCGTCACGTGACCGCCGGATTGATCATGATGAAACGGGCCGCCGCAACGGACCGGCTAGACGCCGGCCGTAGGAACGTGCCGGCCCTGCATGGCCTCCCACACCCGCGACGGCGTACAGGGCATGTCGATGTGTACGACGCCGTACGGCGCAAGGGCGTCGACGACGGCATTGACGACGGCCGACGGAGAGCCGACCGTCGCTGACTCGCCGATTCCCTTCGCGCCGATCGGGTGGTGCGGGGACGGCGTGACGGTGTGCCCTGTCTCCCAGTCCGGAACCTCCATCGCGGTCGGGATCAGGTAGTTCATGAAGGACCCGCCGAGGCAGTTGCCGTCCTCGTCGAAGTCGATGATCTCCATCAACGCCATGCCGACACCGTCGGTGAGCCCGCCGTGCACCTGACCCTCGATGATCATCGGGTTGATCCTGGTGCCGCAGTCGTCAACGGCGACGAACCGGCGGACCTTCACCACACCGGTGCCGGGATCGATGTCCACCACGCAGATGTAGGCGCCGAACGGGAAGGTGAGGTTGGGTGGGTCGTAGGTGACTTCGGCGTCGAGGTTGCCGTCGACCCCCTCGGGCAGGGTGACCGTGCCGTGCGCGCCCATCGCGATCTCGGCGATGGTCTTGCCCTGCGAGGGGTCGCCCTTGACGAAGAACC
>JACCZY010000220.1 GCA_013695685.1 Geodermatophilaceae bacterium
GTCCCTATGGCGTCCCGAGCGCCATCCTCGGCAACCAGGACATCGCCTGCGCCGGCTGCCGGGCCCGCGTCTGTCCGTTCGAGGGCCAGCCCTGCCTGGCCCCGGTCACCGTCGACGCCGTCCTCGACGCCATCGCCGCCATCGCCACCGACCTCACGGAGGACGAGGTTCACGTAGCGCCGCAGGGCTGCGAGGCTGCCCGATTCCCCACCCGGGGCCGAATCGGTCCTGTTCCCGGCGAGGAGGTGCTCACGGCATGAGGATCGCCATGGTGTCCGAGCACGCCAGCCCGCTCGCGACGATCGGCGGGGCCGACGCCGGCGGGCAGAACGTGCACGTCGCCGCACTCGCCGAGGCGCTGACCAGGCGCGAGCACGAGGTCGTCGTGTTCACCCGGCGGGACGACCCCGACCTCCCCGAGCAGGTGGTCACCGGCGGCGGGTACGTCGTGGAGCACGTCCCGGCCGGTCCGCCGAAGGAGGTGCCGAAAGACGCCCTGTTGCCATACATGCGGCAATTCGGCGCACATCTGGCCGGCCGGCTGCTGGCCGACCCGGTCGACATCGTGCATTCGCACTTCTGGATGAGCGGGCTGGCGGCGGTACCGGCCACTCGCGAGGCGGGGGTGCCCCTGATCCACACCTTCCACGCCCTCGGGGTCGTCAAGCGACGACACCAGGGAACCAATGACACCAGCCCGGCGGACCGGCTGCGGTTGGAACGCGCGTTGTGCCGCGATGTCACGCACGTCATCGCCACCTGCACAGACGAGGTCCGCGAGCTGTCCGGGATGCGGCTGCCGCCGCACCGCGTCTCGGTGGTGCCGTGCGGGGTGGATGTCGCCGCCTTCTCCCCCGACGGTCCGGTTGCGGTACGCCGGGGGCCGCGGCTGCTGATCGCGGGCAGGCTGGTGGAACGCAAGGGCGTCGATGACGCGATCCGGGCGCTGGCCCTGGTGCCCGACGCGGAACTGGTGGTGGCCGGTGGCCCCGTCGCCGAGGACCTGGACGTGGACCCTGAGGTGGCGCGGCTGCGGCGGGTGGCCGCCCGCTGCGGAGTCGAGGAACGGGTCCTCTTCCTCGGTCGGGTGTCGCGGGCCGCGATGCCCGCACTGCTGCGATCGGCCGATCTCGTGCTCGCGGTGCCGTGGTACGAGCCGTTCGGCATCGTGCCGCTGGAGGCGATGGCCTGCGCCCGGCCGGTGGTGGCCTGTGCGGTCGGTGGGCTCGCCGACACGGTGCTCGACGGCCGAACCGGCCTGCTGGTGCCACCGCGCGATCCCGGACGGCTCGCCGAGGCGCTGAACCGGTTGCTCGCCGACCCGGCTCTGCGGCGTGCCTTCGGAGGCGCCGGATTGGCCCGGGCCCGGGCGCGCTACAGCTGGGACCGCGTTGCCGCGCGCACCGAAGCCGTCTACGAACGCGTCGACTCCCGGCAGGTGCTGCGATGAGCCTGGCACCCGCTCAACCGTGTACGGCGCTGCGCGGCCAGGAACACGTCGCCGCCCTGACTGCGGCGGTCAGCCGTTTCGGCGGCTGTATCCGGACCGCGGACGCGTGGGGCGCGCACATCGCCGACGTACTGACCGCCCGGGGCCGGCTCCTGGTAGCGGGCAACGGCGGTAGCGCGGCACAGGCCCAGCACCTGACCGCTGAGCTGGTCGGGAGGTATCGCGACGACCGTCCGCCGTACTCGGCGATCTGCCTGAGCGCCGAGACGTCGAGTCTGACGGCGATCATGAACGACTACCCGCCGGAGGAGCTCTTCGCCCGCCAGGTGGAGGCACACGGCAGGCCGGGTGACGTGCTGGTCCTGCTGTCCACGAGCGGGCGCAGCCCGAACGCCGTGACGGCCGCCCGCCGCGCCCGGACGCTCGGCGTCACGGTATTCGCGTTCACCGGGCCGACACCGAACCCGCTCGCCGACGAGGCAGATGACGTGCTCGCCGTGGACTCCCCCTGGGGCGCGACGGTCCAGGAATTGCATCTGGTCGCCCTGCATCTGGTGTGTGCGTCTTTCGACGCCGCCGTCATGTCGGCCGGTCCGCCCGTCCGGGCGGTACGCCGGTGAGTAGCCCGCTGGTTGTCGGCTCGTCCCCGTCGGGCCGCGTTTCTGCCCTCATTGGAGGTGATTGCGGTCCTCCCGCGACCCGAATCACCTCCAATGATGCGGTTTCCGTCGTGCCCAGCGGGGTGCTCACGTGACCGGGCCGCTCGTCGTCGTCGGCGACGCCCTGCTGGACGTCGACCTGGTCGGCCGGTCGGAGCGGCTGTGTCCCGATGCTCCCGTGCCGGTCGTCGACGATGTGGTGGAGCAGGCCCGTCCCGGCGGCGCGGCACTGGCGGCAGCACTGGCCGCGGCCGACGGGCGCGACGTTGTCCTGATCGCACCGATCGCGTCCGACGCAGACGGGGAACGCCTGCGTTCCCTGCTCGAGAACCGGCTGCGGCTCATCGGCGTACCGATCGACGGCGAGACCGCTGTGAAGCGGCGGGTACGGGTCAACGGGCAGTCGCTCGTCCGGCTGGACTCCGGCCGGGTCGGCTCGGTCATCGGCGCGCTGCCTGCGGAAGCCGTTGCGGCGCTGCGGAACGCCGCCGCTGTGCTCGTCTCTGACTACGGCCGTGGCTGCACCGGCAGGCCTGACCTCCGCGCGTCGCTGGGGCACGCGACTCCGGTCGTCTGGGACCCTCACCCGCGGGGTGCCATCCCGGTAACCGGCGTGCGGCTGGTCACACCGAACGCAGCCGAGGCGGCGCAGACGACCGGCCGCACCGGCGCGTCGCTCGCCGACATCGGGCGGCAGGCCGACGAGTTGGTGCGGACGTACGAGGCGGGCGCGGTCGCGGTCACGCTCGGCAGCCGCGGTGCGCTGCTCTCCTACGGCGGCGGGGCGCCGCTCGTCGTACCGGCCGCGTATGTAGCGAGCGGGGACAGCTGCGGAGCCGGTGACCGCTTCGCAGCGACGGTGGCCGGGTTGCTCGCGGACGGGGCGCTGCTGACCGAGGCGGTCGCCGGTGCGGTCTGGGCAGCGACGGAGTTCGTGGCGGCCGGCGGCGCGGCGGGATGGGCGACCGCGGAATTCGTCGCGGCCGGCGGCGCGGCCGCGGTGTTTGTCCCGGTCGGGGGGCCGACGAGAGGGGCGGCCGGCGACCCGCCCGCTGCCACGAGCATGGACGCGACGGCAGAGCAGGTCTTCGCCCGGGTCCGCGCCTCCGGCGGTACGACGGTGGCTACCGGCGGCTGCTTCGACCTCCTGCACGCCGGCCACATCGCCACCCTGCGGCATGCCCGACGCCTCGGTGACTGCCTCGTCGTCTGCCTCAACTCCGACGACTCGGTACGCCGGCTGAAGGGAACAGACCGCCCGCTCGTGCCGGCGGTCGACCGCGCCCGTGTCGTCGCCGCACTCGGCTGCGTCGACGCCGTCGTGATCTTCGACGAGGACACACCCGAGGCCGTCCTGTGCCGGCTGCGCCCCGACGTGTGGGTCAAGGGCGGCGACTACGCCGGCGCGGACCTGCCCGAGGCCCCCCTGTTGCGGAGCTGGAACGGCCAGGCGGTTGCCGTGCCCTACCTGGAGGGTCGGTCCACCACCGGACTGATCCGTGCCCTGAGCCAACCAAGAGAGGACAACCACCTATGACAGAGCTGGGAACAGTGCTGGTGACCGGAGGATCGTCGGGTCTCGGCGCCGCCGTCGTGGAGGCCGTGCAGGCCGAGGGCGGGCGGCCGTTCGTGCTTGACCGGGTCCCCCCGGACAACGACGTACCGCACGAGATCGTCGACCTCGCCGACTCCCGTGCGGCCGAGGCGGCGGTGCGGCGGGTGGCCGAGCAGGCCGGCGGGCTTGACGCCGTCGTGACGGCCGCCGGGACGGACCGCTGCGGCCGGCTCGCGGACGTGCCCGGCGAGGAGTGGGACCGGGTCATCCTCGTCAACCTGCTCGGTACGGCGGCCGTCGTGCGTGCGGCGCTGCCCTACCTGGAGCGCTCGCACGGCAAGGTCGTCACGGTCGCCTCGACACTCGGGGTCAGGGCGTTGAGCGATGCGACGGCGTACTGCGCCTCGAAGTTCGGGATCGTCGGCTTCACCCGCTCGTTGATCGCCGAGACTCAGGGCTCGATCGGCGTGACGCTGCTGCTGCCCGGCGGCATGCAGACGCACTTCTTCGACGACCGGGAGGAGCAGTACAAGCCTGGTCCGGACGCGAAGCTCAACCGTCCCGGTGACGTTGCGGCCGTGGTGCTCACCGCCTTGAAGCAGCCAGCCGGCTGCGAGCTGCGGGAGATCCTGGTCGCCCCGTCGATCGAAGGATCCTGGCCGTAGAACCGGGCATCGTGCCCCGGCCGCGGGCACTCGTCCCGCGCGCGCTCGTCCTGCGCGCGCTCGGCCTCGGTGACCTGCTGACCGCCGTCCCGGCGCTGCGGGGAATCCGCTCGGCGCTGCCCGATCACGAGTTGGTGCTCGCGACGCCAGCAGCATTACGGCCGCTGGTGGAACTCATCGCGGCGGTCGACGGGGTGTTGCCCACCTCCGGGCTGGGTCCGCTGGTCGCGCCGGACGGGCCCTGGGACGTGGCGGTCAATCTGCACGGCCGCGGCCCGCAGAGCCATGCCTTGCTGCTCGGGCTGCGGCCGAATCGGCTGATCGCTTTCGGTGCAGCCGGCGTACCGGGGCCGGCGTGGCGTGCGGACGAGCACGAAGTCACGCGCTGGTGCCGGCTCGTGGCCGACGGTTTGGGCGCCGCGTGCTGTCCCGAAGCCCTGTTGCTGAATCGGCCGGCCTGCGAGCCGCCCGTGCCGGGCGCCGTCGTGGTACACCCGGGCGCGGCGTCGGGCAGCCGTCGCTGGCCAGCGGCACGCTTCGGTGAGGTGGCCGCAGCGCTGCGGCAGGTCGGGCTCACGGTGGTTGTGACAGGGTCGGCCGCCGAGCGCGCCCTGGCCGGCGACGTGGCGGCGGCGGCCGGGCTGCCCGACGCCGAGATACTGGCCGGTCGGACGACGCTGATCGAACTGGCCGCCCTCGTCGCCTACGCCCGGCTCGTCATCACCGGCGATACCGGAGTGGCGCACCTGGCCAGTGCCTACCGGACGCCGTCTGTGGTGCTGTTCGGCCCGGTATCACCGTCGCTGTGGGGCCCGCCGGGGCGCCCCGAGCACGTGACGCTGTGGCACGGTGACGGCGCGGGTGACCCGCATGCCGAGGCGGTGGACCCAGCCTTGCTGGCAATCGACGTAGCGGAGGTGCTTGCCGCGGCGGAGCGCCTGCTCCCGTGAACAGCCGGTGTCGCGGTACAGCCGGTACGCATGCTCGCAGGAATCAACAGCGTCGGACACAATGACGCAGCAGGCCTGAAGAGCGTGAGCGGAGTCGGTCTGGCCCGCCTACCGCTCGATGGCTGGACCTGCCAGGGTGAGCGTGGAGGTGCGATGAGCCGGATCAATGACGTCGGCGGGATGGACGGTTTCCCGCGGATACAGCAGGAGCTCGACGAGCCCCCGTTCCACGCCGACTGGGAAGCGCACGTCTTCGCCCTGAACCGGGCGCTGCTGGGCCACGGGGTCTACAACCTGGATGAGTTCCGCGACGCAATCGAGCGGATGCCGCCGCAGGATTACCTCGCGTCGTCGTACTACGAGAAGTGGTTCCACGCGGTCACGACGCTGCTCGTCGAGAAGGGCGTCTGCTCCGCGGCGGAGGTACGTGGTGGCTGACTTCGCGGCCGGCGACCAGGTCCGGACCACGCGGTTCGACCCACCGCACCATTGCCGGCTCCCGCGGTATGTGCGCGGAGCGGCCGGCACGGTCATCGAGCAGCAGGGCAGTCACCCGCTCGCCGACGACCGCGCCCGTGGGATTCCGGCCGAGCCCGAGCCGGTGTACACGGTGCGTTTCCTGGCTCGAGAGCTGTTCGGAAGCGGGGACCATGGCGTCACCGTCGACATCTGGGAGAGCCACCTGTCTCCCATGAAGGGACAGGACCGGTGAGCGGGGACCACCACGGCCAGGCGGCGGGCATCGCCGCGCGGGTCCGGCACATCGAAGCCCTGCTCGAGCAACGCGGCCTGGTCGACCCTGCAGAGCTCGACCGAGCGCTGGCGGCCTTCCTCGCCAGGTCGTCCCCCGCCAGCGGCGGGCGTGTAGTCGCTCACGCCTGGTCCGACGAGGGCTTCCGCGCGCGATTGCTGAGCGACGCGAACGCCGCCCTGCCCGAGCTGGGTCTGTCGATGGGCGGGGGTCTCCAGGAGCAGCGACTGAAAGTCGTCGAGAACAGCGACCGGGCGCACAACGTCGTGGTGTGCACGCTGTGCTCCTGCTACCCGATCGCGCTGCTCGGCCCGTCACCGACCTGGTACAAGAGCGAGTCCTATCGCGCCCGCGTGGTGCGGGATCCGCGGGGCGTGCTGCGGGAGTTCGGCTTCGAGCTCGATCCAAGTCTCGAGATCACGGTCTGGGACGCCAGCGCCGAGTCGCGCTACATGGTGCTACCGCGCCGGCCGGCGGGCACCCACGGACTCGACGAGCAGCAACTCGCCGGGCTCGTCACCCGCAACGGTCTGCTGGGTGTTGCAGCCGTCTGACCTACGTCGGCACCGGCCCACATCGTCCGCCGATGACGTCAGCGGTTCAGGAGGACGGGCGGTCGATGTCCGGTACGCCGGTGTCCCCGGCCTCCTTGCGCTTGCGAGTCCACTCGCGCATCTTGTCGGGGTAGCCGACTGCCTCGACGTCGTACACCGGGATGGCGAGCTGGTTGCCGAACTTGCGCACCATCTCAGCATTGGGCACCCGGCGGCGGGTCCACTCGCCGTCGGCGGCCACCAGCACGACAGTCATCTCGGTCACCGCGGTCTTCGGCTCGATGAAGGCCTCGACGCCCTGCCGCGACTTGGCGAACTGCAGCAGGTGGGCGCCGTCGCCTCCGACCTGGCCGCCGCGACCCTTCTTGCGTCCGAACAGTCGCACTGATCCTCCTCGTCACCGGGCGGCATGGGGTCACTGCCTGGGAACGTTACGCCTGACGATCCGGTTGTCCGTGGTTGGTCGCTGCGACTTTCGCGCGCTCAGGGCACTGATGACAAGATGCAGGAAGCAATCGACATATCAGGAGACTCTGTGACCGACCCCAAGGACGCCACCGCCACCGCTGACCTCGTCATCCTCGGTGGCGGGTCGGGAGGGTACGCCGCGGCGCTGCGCGCGGCCGAGCTCGACCTGTCCGTCGTCCTGATCGAGCGGGACAAGCTCGGCGGCACCTGCCTGCACCGGGGCTGCATCCCGACCAAGGCGCTGCTGCACGCGGCCGAGGTGGCCGACTCCGCCCGTGAGGGTGAGCAGTTCGGCGTGAAGACGAGCTTGCACGGCATCGACATGATCGGCGTGAACAAGTACAAGGACGGTGTCACCGCCCGCCTTTACAAGGGTCTGCAGGGTCTGGTGAAGAGCCGAAAGATCACGTACGTCGAGGGCGACGGAAAGCTCGTCTCACCGACGGCAGTGGAAGTCGACGGGCAGCGCTACGAGGGCCGGCATGTGCTACTCGCCACCGGCTCCTACGCCCGGACGCTGCCGGGGCTGGACATCGACGGGCAGAGCATCATCACCAGCGACCACGCACTACGGATGGAGCGTGTTCCCGAGTCCGTGGTCATCCTCGGCGGCGGCGTGATCGGCTGCGAGTTCGCCAGCGTCTGGAAGTCCTTCGGCGCCGAGGTGACGATCGTCGAGGCGCTGCCGCACCTGGTGCCGCTGGAGGAGGAGTCCTCTTCCAAGCAGCTCGAGCGGGCCTTCCGCAAGCGTGGCATCAAGTTCGAGCTGGGCGTGAAGTTCACCGGTGCCGAGCACGGTGACCGCGGCGTCACCGTCAGCCTGGAGAGCGGCAAGACGATCGAGGCCGAGCTGCTGTTGGTCGCGGTCGGCCGGGGGCCGACATCGGCGGACCTGGGGTATGAGGAAGCCGGGGTGACGATGGAGCGCGGGTTCGTGCTCGCCGACGAGTACTGCCAGACCAACATTCCCACGATCTCCGCTGTGGGTGACCTCATCCCGACCCCTCAGCTTGCGCATGTCGGTTTCGCCGAAGGCATCCTGGTCGCGGAGCGGCTGGCAGGATTGCCGGTCGTGCCGATCGACTACTTCGGCGTACCGCGGATCACCTACTCCGAACCGGAGGTTGCCTCAGTGGGCCTTACCACGGCGCAGGCGAAAGAGGCTGGTCACGACGTCGTGGAGCTGGCGTACGACCTGGCCGGCAACGGCAAGAGCCAGATCCTCAAGACATCCGGGTCGGTCAAGCTCATCGCCGAGAAGGACGGCCCGGTGCTCGGCGTGCACATGGTTGGGAGCCGGGTTGGCGAGCTGATCGCCGAAGCGCAGCTGATCTACAACTGGGAAGCGCTGCCCGGTGAGGTCGCCCAGCTCATCCACCCACACCCGACGATGTCCGAAGCGGTCGGGGAGGCTCACCTCGCGCTCGCCGGCAAGCCGCTGCACTCTCATGGTTAATTCTCGTCTGTCCTGATCTCGGATCTAAGGAGCCGCACGCCCATGCCGGTCTCAGTCACGATGCCCGCGCTCGGGGAGAGCGTCACGGAGGGCACAGTCACCCGTTGGCTGAAGCAGGAGGGCGAGCAGGTCCAGGCTGACGAGCCACTGCTGGAGGTCTCCACCGACAAGGTGGACACCGAGATCCCGTCGCCCGCCTCCGGCGTACTGACCCGGATCGTGGTCAATGAGGACGAGACCGTCGATGTCGGTACCGAACTGGCAGTCATCGGTGACGCCGGTGACAGCGGGTCCGACGACTCCGACGCGGGCGACAGCGGGTCCGACGACTCCGACGCCGGCGACAGCGGGTCCGACGACAGCGGTGCTGCTGACGACACCGATGACGGTGGGCAGGCCGACGGCGGTATGGGTGGTGACGCCGCCGACGAAGCAGTCGAGTCGGCGGCCGAAGCCGAGGAGGCCGACCAGCCGAGCGAGCCCGCCCCGGCCTCGGCAGAGCGGTCGAGCAACTCCGGCTCGTCCGACTCCGGCTCCGACTCCGGCTCGTCCGGCGGCTCCGGTACGCCGGTCACCATGCCGGCCCTAGGCGAGAGTGTCACCGAGGGCACGGTGACGCGGTGGCTGAAGAACGTCGGGGACGACGTCGCTGCGGACGAGCCGCTGCTGGAGGTGTCCACCGACAAGGTGGATACCGAGATTCCCTCGCCGGTCGCCGGAACGTTGCTGGAGATTACCGTCAACGAGGACGAGACGGTCGAGGTCGGCGCACAGCTGGCGACCATCGGTGCCGCGTCGTCAGGCGGAGGTGAGCAGCCCGCCGCGGCCGACGGCGACGACGGCGAGGAACCCGCAGCGGCCGACGACGACGGTGACACGGCGGACAAGCCGACCTCCGAGCAGCCGGAGGACCAGGAACAGCCGTCCGAGCAACAACCGAAGGGGCAGCAACCGACGGACCAAGCGGCGAAGGGCCAACCTGCCAAGGAGGAGACGGCTTCGTCCGAGCAGCCCGCGCGCGACGCCGTACCGGCGCCGGCGGGTGACGGTGCCGGCGGATCGGCCGCCTATGTGACACCGCTCGTCCGCAAGCTCGCCGCCGAGCACAAGGTCGACCTGTCGGCGGTGCGCGGCACCGGGGTCGGCGGGCGGATCCGCAAGCAGGACGTGCTGGGGGCCGCCAAGCCGGCGGCGTCGGAGTCCGCGCCGGCGACATCTCAGCCGGTCACTACGGGTACGGCGCCGGCACCCGCGGCAGCGGCCATCGACCCGGCCGTCCAGGCGTTGCGCGGTAAGACCGAGAAGCTGTCGCGGCTGCGCGCCGTCATCGCCAAGCGGATGGTCGAGTCGCTGCAGATCAGCGCCCAGCTGACCACCGTCGTCGAGGTGGACATCACCGGTATCGCCCGGCTGCGGGAGCGGGTCAAGGCTGACTTCGAGGCCCGCGAGGGCGCCAAGCTGTCATTCCTGCCGTTCTTCGCCTTGGCTGCCGTGGAAGCACTCAAGGCGCACCCCAAGGTGAACTCCTCGGTCGACATGGACGCGGGGACGGTGACCTATCACGACAGCGAGAACCTCGGGATCGCCGTGGACACCGAGCGTGGGCTACTCGTGCCGGTGATCCACGATGCCGGCGACCTCAATCTCAGCGGGGTCGCCCGCAAGATCGCGGACCTGGCCGAACGCACGCGGCGGAACAAGATCACCCCGGATGAACTCAGCGGCGGAACGTTCACCCTGACGAACACCGGCAGTCGCGGCGCATTGTTCGATACGCCGATCATCAACCAGCCGCAGAGCGCAATTCTCGGAACCGGGACAGTTGTGAAGCGGCCGGTGGTGATCGACCACCCCGATCTCGGCGAGATCGTCACCGTGCGCTCGATGATCTACCTGGCGCTGTCCTACGACCATCGGATCGTCGACGGAGCCGACGCGGCACGGTTCCTGGTCAGCATGAAGCAGCGACTCGAGGCGGGCGACTTCGAGTCCGCGCTGGGCATCGGATGACGTGCTGACCCTCGACGTGGTGCCGCTGTGAAGGTCGGCATCACCGGGGCATCCGGGCTGATCGGGTCCGCCCTCGTACCGGAGCTCCAGCGGCACGGCCACGACGTGGTCCGCTTCGTCCGCAGACCCACCAGGGCCGCCGAGGAGATCCGGTGGGACCCCGCCGAAGGACGGCTGGAGCCCACAGCCATGGCCGACGTCGACGCCGTCGTACACCTCGCCAGCGTCAACGTCGGCGACCGGAGGTGGACTGACAAGCGCAAGGCCGCGGTGCTGTCCAGCCGAGTCGACGGTACGACGACGATCAGCGCGGCAATGGCGGCAGCCGAACCGCGTCCGCGCGTGCTGCTGTCGGCCTCGGCGGTCGGCTGGTACGGCGACGGCGGTGACCGGGTCCTGACCGAGGACTCCGCCGCTGGAGAGGGGTGGCTGGCCGAGGTGGTGGTTCGCTGGGAGGCCGCGACCGCTGCGGCGCAGGACGCGGGCGTGCGAGTCGCGCACTTCCGCAGCGGCCTCGTGTGCTCGCAGCGCGGCGGCATCATGGGCCGGGTACTACCGCTGTTCAAGCTTGGGCTGGGCAGTCGCCTCGACGGCGGTCAGCAGTACTGGCCGCTGATCTCCCTCGCCGACGAGGTCGCCGCGATCGCGTTCCTGCTCGAGCACGACATCTCTGGCCCGGTCAACCTGACCGGACCGGAGCCGGTGACCAATGCCGAGTTCACCACGACGCTGCGGCGGGTGCTGGGGCGCCCTCCGGTCCCGCCCGTGCCGGCCATCGCGCTCAAGCTGGTCCTGGGCGGTGGGCGCGCCGACGAGATCGTTCTGATCGGGCAGCGGGCCGTCCCGAAGGTGCTGCTGGATCACGGCTTCGTCTTCGAGCATCCGACCGCCGAGGCGATTCTGCGCTACACCGCCAACCGCTCAGCCTGACCCGGTCAGCCGCACGGCCGACTCGATCCGCCAGCCGGACGGGGTCAGCCGCAGCGACACCTCGACTGGGGTGGCACCCCGCCCGGCCTGCGCGCTGACCACCCGCTGGTCGTCGACGACGGCGTACGGGCCGAAGGAGTCCGTAATGGTCAGGGTGACCTCGGGAGCGCTGCCGCGGGCCGATTCGACCGAGAGCACGTCCGGGTCGAAATCGTCCAGGCGATGTCCAGCCGCCGCCAACCGCTCGATCTCGGCCCGGTCAATGGCAGCCTGCGTGCTGTCCTCGGTGTAGACACCGGCCAACCGCTCCACGTCCCCCGCCGTGAATGCGCCGGCTCGCCGGTCGTAGAGCGAGTCCAGCAAGGCGAGCCAGCCCGCCGCCGCCCTCGGAACCGCGAACTCGTCCACCCCGTCCGGCGCGACGGTCAGCGTCGACGGGACGGCGGGTGCGGTGGCGGCGGCTGCGGTGACGGTGGCGGCGGGTGCGGTGACGGTGGGTTCCGCCGCCGACGGCGGCCCGCTGGCGCTGCCCCACTGCAACCCGAGCAGGGCCGCCGCCGCGATCGCGAGGAGAACCGCCGCGCCAGCCAGGATGTCCCGTCGCCGTCGCAGACCGGAGTGGGCTGCGCGGCGCAACCGACCCGGCGGCCGCGGCGGTGCCGCGTGCGCCGGTCCCTCCGGACGAGGCACCCGGACGGCGTGCGTGAGCGCTCCGGTGACACTCGCCCGAACCCGCGCCGCCGCGTCCTCGGCGGCGAACCGTACAGGTTCCGGCAGGCATGCGTGCCGGACGTCGAGGGCGAACTCCGCGGCCGTCCCGCGCAAATGCGGTTGCGCCGACAGTGCTCGGGACAGCACATCGATGAGATCCTCCGGCGCATCCGGGGCCAGTCGCCGCAGGTCCGGGACCTCGCCGGACGCCGCCACGGCGAGGGCGTCGGCAGCGGTCGCGGCGTTCCACGGTGGAACCCCGGTGAGCGCGTGGAAGGCGACGGCAGCCAGCCCGAACACGTCAGAGGCCGGCCCGGGGGCTGCACCCCCCGCGACGACAGGATCGACGTACTCGGGCGTGGCCTGGACGTCACCTACCTCGCCGAGGACCCGGGCGATACCGAGATCGGTGAACACCGGGCGGCCTCGATCGGTGAAGAGGATGTTCGCCGGAGTGACGTCGGCGTGCACCAGACCCTCGTCATGGGCGTAGGCCAGCGCCGCGGCCAGCGGGGCGATGATCGACACCACCTCGCCGGCGGCGAGCCGGCCGCGCCGTGCCAACAACGAGGCAAGGCTGCCCCCGGCCAGGTAGTCGAGGACCAGAACGGGGTCACCGTGATCGCCGACCACCTCGCGCAGTCGCACCAGGTTGGGGTGGCTGACCGCCGTCAACAGCCCGGCTTCACGGAGTTGGCGCTCCCGATTCGCGGGGTCGGCCCCACGCAGCCACTTGAGCGCGACCTCGTCGTCGCTGCTGCGGTGCCGGGCCCGCCACACCTCGCCTGCGCCGCCGTAGCCGAGCAGTTCCTCGAGCCGGTAGTCACCCAGGTTCCTGGTCATCCGGTCAGGTTAGAAGTAGCGGGCCCTGGCCTGCTCGCGTTATCCACAGGCTCTAGGGTCGGCCGGGTGGCCCTTCCAGCCCGAACCGACGTCGTCATCGTCGGTGCCGGTTTGGCCGGACTGGTCGCCGCGCGAACGCTGGCCCGGGCCGGCATCGAGATCGCCGTACTGGAGGCGGCCGACCGGGTCGGGGGACGAGTCGCGACCGACGTCGTGGACGGATTCCGTCTCGACCGCGGCTTCCAGGTACTCAACACCGACTACCCGCGGGTACGCCGGGAGCTGGATCTCGGCGCCCTCCAGGTGCAGGCGTTCACGCCCGGAGCCCTGGTTCACCTCGGCGGCCGCCTGCACCGGGTGGCCGACCCGCGCCGGTTGCCCCTCGCGGCGCTGGACACGCTGTCCGCGCCGATCGGGTCGATCGCGGACAAGCTGCGTCTCGCTGCGATGGTCGCCGCGAACGCCGTCCTGCCGGTGCCCCGCTTGCTGACCCGACCGGAGACCAGCGCCTACGACGCCGCCCGTGCCGGCGGGCTGTCGGAGACCATCATCGACCGCTTCGTGCGGCCATTCCTCTCCGGCGTCCTGCTCGAGGACAGCCTGGAGACCTCCAGCCGGTTCGTCGATCTGGTGTGGCGCTCCTTCGCCCGCGGCACGATCGGTGTTCCGGCGTACGGGATGGCCGCGATCCCGCGACAGCTCAGCACCGGGCTGCCCGAAGGAGCGCTGCACCTGGACACCGCTGTGGAGTCGGTCCGCGCCGGCTCGGTGCACACCGACTCCGGGCCGGTGAGCTGCGCGGCTGTCGTCGTTGCTGCCGACCCGGTGACAGCGACGGCACTGCTACCGGTTCTGGGCGCCGTGCCGGCGATGCGGGCGGTGACCACCTACTACCACGCGTCGCCCACACCACCGCTGCGGGACCCGATCCTCGTGCTGGACGGCGAACGGTCGGGACCCGTGGTGAACTCGCTGGTACTCACGAACGCCGCACCGTCGTACAGCGGTGACGGCCGGGCCCTAGTCAGCAGCTCGCTTCTCGGGACCGGGTCGGTTGACGACGTCGCCGTACGCCGTCATCTCACTGTCCTGTATGGACAGTCCACTGAGGACTGGGAACTGATCGACGCCGTACAGGTGAGGGAGGCGCTTCCCGCGGCGCTACCGCCACTCAGCAACCTCCGCAGACCAGTGTCGCTCGGGAATGGCCTTTACGTCGCGGGCGACCACCGTGACACCCCGTCGCTCCAGGGCGCCATGGCCAGCGGCGCCCGCGCCGCGCGCGGCGTCATCGAGCAACTGCGTCGGTAGCGACTCTCGTTCCGGCATCGGCTGTTCGTTCTCGGCCGGCCAGGGAGCTCGGCCACCAGACCTTCTCGCCGATCTCCAGCGTCAGCGCAGGCACCAGCAGCGAGCGCACGATCGTCGTGTCGAGCAGTACGCCGAACGCCACGATGAACGCGATTTGCGCCAGGAACAGCAGCGGCAACACGCCCAGGGCGGAGAATGTGGCAGCCAGGACGACACCGGCCGAGGTGATGACTCCCCCGGTGACCCTGAGGCCGGTCAGCACACCCTGTCGCGTACCGACCCTCAAGGATTCCTCCCGCACTCGGGTCATCAGGAAGATGTTGTAGTCGATGCCGAGCGCCACCAGGAAGATGAAACCGAACAGGACCACTCCGGGGTCTGATCCCGGGAAGCCGAAGATCCCCTCGAACACTAACGCCGAGACGCCGAGAGTCGCCAGGAACGACAGCACCACTGTCGCGATCAGCAGCACCGGCGCGACCAGAGCCCGCAGGAGCAGCGCCAGGATCACGAAGATCACCGCGGTGATGATCGGGATGATGACGGACTGATCCCGCGCGGCAGTGTCCTGGGTGTCAAGCTGGATGGCGGTGAAGCCGCCGACGAGCCCTGCCGCGTCCGGCACGTCATGCACGACCTCGCGAAGCTCGCGGACCGTCTCGACCGCCGCCTTGCTGTCCGCGGGGTCGTCCAGGACGGCGTTGAGCTGCACCAGGCCGTCGACGACCTGGGCAGGTGCACCCGGTGGTCCCGCCGGGTTCTCCGACACCGCTGTCACGGTGCCCACGCCGTCGATGTCTTCCACCGCGCTGACCAGCTCGTCCAGTGCGTCGGCATCGCCGACGATCACCGCTGGACTCCCCGTGCCGGCCGGGTAGTGCCGCCCCAGCGCCTCCTGCCCGGCCACCGACGGGACATCGGTGAGGAAGACGTCGGTCTGTGCGATACCCGAGGTGTTGAGTTGGGTGACGAACGCGGCGGCGACGAGTAGCACTGCGGCGCTGCTCACCCACACCGCCCTTGGTCGCCGCCCCACCAGGGCCGCCACCCGAGCCCAGATCCCGCGCTGCTCGCCGTCGTCGGACCCATGCCGCGGCCGAACCGGCCAGAACGCGGCCCGTCCGAACAATGCGAGCACCGCGGGCAGGAACGTCAACTGCACCAGCAGCGAGCTGGCGATGCCGATAGCTGCCACCGGACCGAGGCCGCGGTTGCTGTTGAGTTCGCTGAACAGCAGGCAGAGGACACCCACCATGACCGTCCCGCCGGAGGCGAGGATCGGAAGCGCCGTTGCGCGCAGTGCCACCCGAAGGGCGTCGTACTTGCTCTCATGCCGGCGCAGTTCCTCGCGGTAGCGGGAAATCAGCAGCAACGCGTAGTCCGTCGCCGCACCGAACACCAGGACCAGCAGGATGCCCTGGCTCTGTCCGTTCAGCGTGATGACGCCCGCGCTCGTCAGCGCGTAGACGATCGCCGATGCCGTACCGAGGGCCAGCCCCACGGCGACCAGCACGATCACCGGCAACAACGGACTCCGATAGACGAGGACCAGGATGAGCGCCACCACAGCAGCGGTGACGATGAGCAGCAGTCCGTCGATGCTTTCGAACGCCACCACGAAGTCGCCGAGGATTCCCGCCGGTCCGGTGACGAAGCTGTCCGGCCCGCTGTCGTCGGCGACCGCGCGCACTTCCTCGACGACGTCGATGATGTCGTCGCCCAGGTTCGCGTCGATCGGCACGATCACCTGCAGCGCCTGCCCGTCCTCCGACGGGATCGGCGGGGAGACCTCGCCCAGTACGCCGACCAGGTCGGCGAACTCCACGGCGTCATCGGCTACCGCCGCCTGGTCCTCGCGGGTCAGGCCGCTCGTCCGCTCGTAGATGACGATGGCCGGCAGCACTTCCTCGTCGGAGAACTTGCGTTGCAGTTCGATCACCTGGGTGGACTCGGCTTCCGCCGGCAAGAAGGCCGAGTTGTCGTTCTCCTGTACGCCGGCCAACTTGCCCTGGAACGAGCCGAGCGGTCCTCCGACCGCGAGCCAGAGGATCACGAGCACGGCGGGGAGCAGCCATCGACGGGAGGAAGTCGGCATCTACCGGGGGCCTCTCAACGAGAAGATTATGGTGACGGGAGTCGGCACTGCTCCCAAATTAGTCAGCAGGCTGACGAATCGCAATCCCTGGGCATCGACCAGGGAAGGAAGGCCTGCTTGAGTGGTTGAGACTGGCGGGATCGCCGCTGAGGAGTCCGATGGGATGGCCGACTGGCCGACCGGGCGGCTGCTCGTCACGGCCGCGCGGCTGGCCGAGCATGCCTTCACCGCGCACCTGGCGACGCACGACATCACCCCGGCCGGACTGTCGGTTCTGCACGCGCTGGGCGATGGCCCGCACTCCCAGCACGAGCTCGCGGTGCGCTGCCGGGTCGAAGCCCAGACGATGAGCCGCACCCTGAAACGTTTGGAACGGTCTGGTTTCATCGCCCGGGTGCGCGACGAGGCCGACCGTCGCCGGCGGCTCGTGGAGCTCTCCCCCGCGGGGCGCCGGGCCTACGCCGACATCGAGCGAGCCGAGCTGCCCGCATTCACCGGCCTGCACACGGTCTTCGACGACGACGCCTTCAGGGGGCACCTGCTGGCTATCATCCACCGTCTCGCCGGCGCCCGGTGGCAGGAGTAGGCGGTGCACCGTCGTGGTTGGCTGCGGCCGGCGTAGGGTCGCAACCGTGCCCGAGTTGGTCTTCGTCCGTGCCGGGACGGTCCCCTACGAGCAGGCGTGGGCCGAGCAGCGACGGCTGCATGCCGCTCGCATCGCCGGTGACGGTCCCGACACCGTGCTGCTGCTGGAACATCCGCCGGTCTACACCGCTGGACGTCGTACGACGGCGCTGGAGCGCCCGCTCGACGGGACGCCGGTCATCGACGTCGACCGCGGCGGGCGGATCACCTGGCACGGACCGGGTCAGCTCACCGGCTACCCCATCGTCGCGCTGCCTGACCCGGTCGACGTCGTCGCCCATGTGCGACGGCTCGAGGAGGCACTGATCGCAGTGTGCGCCGACCTCGGCGTCGAGACCGGCCGGATCGGGGGCCGCAGCGGGGTCTGGGTGCCCGCCGACAGCCGAGGTCCGGACCGCAAGATCGCCGCCATCGGCATCCGGGTTGCGCACGGCGTGACCATGCACGGGTTCGGCCTCAACTGCGATCCCGACTTGAGCTGGTTCGACCGGATCGTGCCCTGCGGGATCAGCGATGCCGAGGTCACGTCGATCACCCGGGAGCTCGGCCGCAGCGTCGGCGTACCGGATGTCCTGGACCTCGTGGAAACGCAGCTGCGTCGGGTGTTCGTCTCCGCCACGACGGTGCCGGCATGACTGCGGACCGGAACGTGATCGGCGGGCCGCTCGAGCCGTGCGGCGCCGATCCCGTCACCGGCTTCTACCGGGACGGCTGCTGCAACACCGGTCCGGACGACGTCGGCAACCACACCGTCTGCGCGGTGGTCACCGCGCAGTTCCTCGCTCATCAGCAGGCCGTCGGCAACGACCTGTCGACGCCGCGGCCCCGCTACGGCTTTCCCGGTTTGCGCCCCGGCGACCGGTGGTGCGTCTGTGCGGCGCGGTGGCGGCAGGCGTACGACGACGGTGCGGCCGCGCCGGTGGTGCTGGCCGCGACGCACGAGAGGGCGCTGGAAGCGGTGGGGCTCGACATGCTCCGCGAGCACGCCGTCGACGTACCGGCCGATCCGGGCGCCATCGCCTGACGCAGCTTCTCTCCCCCCGGACGCGACAT
Organism: Geodermatophilaceae bacterium; assembly: GCA_013695685.1. GTDB lineage: Bacteria > Actinomycetota > Actinomycetes > Mycobacteriales > Geodermatophilaceae > JACCTY01. The sequence goes on from JACCZY010000220.1 coordinate 18,107, forward strand.
CGAACCCTGGATCGGGTGGCCGCGGAGTCGCCGCCCGAGTTGCGGACGAGGCCACGCGGCAGGACAGAGCCGAGCCGGCGTAACGGCAGAGACAGCGAGTCATTATTGGCACGCCGC
>JACCZY010000207.1 GCA_013695685.1 Geodermatophilaceae bacterium
CGTCGGGCCGGGGCCGGTGGTTCGGCGCTGCCGGCTGGGAGCGCTGCGGGACTGGCGCTGCCCGGCCACGCGGCGGCCGCGGGCGGACGGGCGCCGGCGCTCGGGGGTTGGACGAGACAGCGAGACCATCGGCTAATCGACCGCAGGCGCGGGCTCGTGCCCGGTGAAGGCGGCGCGTGGGAACGCTGCCCGGCCGGCGTAGCGCGCGGCGTCGTCGAGCTCCTCCTCGATCCGCAGCAGCTGGTTGTACTTCGCGACCCGCTCGCTGCGGGCCGGGGCACCGGTCTTGATCTGCCCGCAGTCGATGGCCACCGCGAGGTCGGCGATCGTGGTGTCCTCGGTCTCCCCGGAGCGGTGGCTCATCATGGCTCGCATCCCGTTGCGATGCGCCAGGCCGACGGCGTCCAGGGTCTCGGTCAGCGTGCCGATCTGGTTGACCTTGACCAGCAGCGCGTTCGCCGAGCGCTCCTCGATGCCGCGCCGCAGCCGGACCGGGTTCGTCACGAACAGGTCGTCGCCGACGATCTGAACCCGATCCCCGACGGCGGCGGTCAGCTCGGCCCAGCCGGCCCAGTCGTCCTCGGACAACGGGTCCTCGATCGAGACGATCGGGTACGCCGAGAGCAGGTCGGAGTAGTAGGCGATCATGTCGGCCGCGCTCTTGTCGGCCCCCTCGAACCGGTAACCCTGGTCGCTGTGAAATTCGGTAGCCGCCACGTCCAGCGCCAGCACGATGTCCGTGCCGAGCGACAGCCCGGCAGCGTCGATCGCCTCGGCGATCAGGTCGAGTGCCGCCCGGTTGGTGGGCAGGTCCGGGGCGAAGCCACCCTCGTCGCCGAGGCCGGTGCTGAGCCCCTTGCCCCTGAGCACGGACTTCAGGGCGTGGTAGACGCGGACCCCCACCTCCAGTGCCTCGGCGTACGTCGCCGCACCCACCGGTGCGATCATGAACTCCTGGACGTCGACGTTGCTGTCCGCGTGGGCGCCGCCGTTGAGGATGTTCATCATCGGCACCGGCAGCAGATGTGCCGACGGCCCGCCGACATAACGGAAGAGCGGCAGGGCGCAGGACAGGGCGCCGGCCCGGGCCACCGCCAGAGACACTCCGAGCAGCGCGTTCGCACCGAGCCGCGACTTGTCCTGGGTGCCGTCGAGGTCGATCAGCCGCTGGTCGATCAGTCGCTGCTCGGTCACCTCGAAGCCCAGCAGCTCCGGCCCGATGTCCTCCAGAACCGCCGCCACCGCCCGGCGTACCCCCTTGCCGCCGTAGCGCGGCCCGCCGTCACGCAGTTCGACTGCCTCGAAGGCGCCAGTGGAGGCACCGCTGGGAACGGCGGCGCGGGCGAGGGTCCCGTCGTCGAGCGCGACCTCGACCTCCACCGTGGGATTGCCGCGCGAGTCCAGGATCTCGCGGGCGCCGACGGCCTCGATGCTGGCCACTGCTGTGTCCTCCTCGGCGAACGGGGTGCGGCGACGCCGGTGTGACTGCCGTCGTCGGCGAGGGTAGTCGGCGCGGGCGTTTGCGCAGCGCCGCCCCGCCGGGGGCTGGCAACGCGTTCCGGCCGGCCGGAGTGGGATAGTCCCAGCCCATGGGGCTCCTTCGATTGCGCGCGGTCAAGCAGATGCTGCTCGGCCTGATCCCGCTCGTCGTTGTCTCGGTAGTCCTCATCGTGGTGATGTCCCTGCGGCTGGCCGGCGCCAGCGCGCCGCTGCGGGCGGCGACGTCGAACGCGACGGCGGTCGTCACCTCGACCGGGCTGGGCGGGGACGGCCGGCAGGTCGCGGTGGAGTACGCCGACGAATCCGGCTCGACCCAAAGCGGCCGGCTCACCCTGGACAGCGCCCAGGAGATCCCGCTCGGCCAGCAGATCGTCGTTGCCTACGACCCTGACCGGCCGGCCGTCGTCTACGCCCCGGGCGATGCCCTGACCTCCGCTGTCGACGACCTGCAAGGCGGCGTGGTCATCGTCGCGCTGACCCTCATCGGCTCGCTCGCCGTCACCGGGGTCCGGCTGGTACGCCGGCGTCCGCTGGCCACCGCGGAGCGCCGGCAGGTGCAGGTGCACCGGAGGAGGTACCGGCGTGGCCTGTCCGACCGGACCTGGTTCGTCGTCGACACCGAGCGCGGTCCGGTCTGGGTGCCGGTCTACTGGGATGCGGCAGTGGAGCGGGTCGGGGAGCAGCCGGTCACCGTTGCGGCGTACGGGTCGCCGTTGGCGGACTCGCTGATCGCCTTCGACGTGTACGGCGCCACCGTATGGCCGTCGGGGCGGCGCCGCCTGGACGCCCCCAAGGGCGTGGAACGCGACCTCGAACCGCCCACCGGCGAGGTGTCGATGCCGAGGCAGGCTCGCGCCGACGCGGTCCTGCTGTTGCTGGCGCCGCTGCTCGGCCTGCTGTGGGCCTACATCGACGAGAGCGGCGCGGCCGGCTTCGCGTTCGCGACAGCGATGGCGGTGGGGCTGCTGTTTTGGCTGCCGGCGATCTACGGATCAGATCCCACCTGAGCGAACCCGCCGTGATTCGTCGCTCCGCTGGGCCCGATCATGAACGTTCTGGACGGTTCTCCGCGGCAAATGCGGCGATTCGCGTCCGGACCGCCATGATCATCGGGCATGGAGGGCTGCGGCGACGGGACGGCGCGCAGCTGAGATGCCGACGAACCCGCCTGCGAGAGCCACTAGGACCGGAGTGAGGCCTCGTCGATGTCGACTCCGACGACTCTGGCAATGCGATCGAGGTCCGCGTCGTGGGCCAGTAAGGCCACTCCGCGACGCCGTGCCACGGAAGCGATCATGCAGTCAATCATGCCCCGGGGGGTGACCCCGGTTCGGCGGCACCGCCGGTAGATGTCAGCCGCGGCGCCGAAGTCGGTGACGGCGTCGAAATGCAGCAAAGGGAAGCGGAGCAGCAGGCGGCGCAGATCGGCTTCGCGCTCGTCGCTTCGCGCTCCCGCCAGCACCTCCATCACCACGGGCTCGGTCACGGCAAGCGGACCATCGGAGGCGATCAGTTGGCTCAGTCGTTCATCGACGGCGCTCCCGGTAGCCCGGTCGTACTCGATCCAGGCCGACGTGTCGGCCAGGATCACGCCAACCCGCGGGGGCCGAAGTCGGCAGGAGGGTCGCCCATGGCGGCCGCTCCTCGCATCGCCAGTGCCTCCTCCCGGGTCATCGGCCTGCCGGCGAGGTTCCGCAGGGCGAGGTCGACAGCCTCGGTCTTCGTCCGCACCCCGTAACGGTCCATGATCGCCTGGATGTAACCGTCCTCGATCTCGATGTTCGTGCGTGTCCTAGCCATACACGTACCATACACCTAGCGTGTATGTAGGGTGTAAGATGAGTTCCTGCTGACCATGGAGTCCGGCCGCTCGGTCAAATCTCAGCCAGACGCAGGAGTACGGCGTAGCGATCGCTGGCTGCTCGCAGCGCCGCCTCGGCGTCCAAGTCTGCCCGCTCGGCTGCGCTGACCAGAGCCAGCAGCAGGTTGCCCAGCGCAGTGACGTCTCCGGGATCGGCCGCCGGGTCAGGCACGGGGAGACTGTGCCGGCCGGCTCGCCGCACCAGGGCCTGCGCGAGGGCCAGCGCCGGCTGGGAGCGGGCGAGGCCCTCGGTCACCGACGTCCTGCCCTTCTCCGCCCGCTTGATCTGCTCCCAGTTCGACTCCACCTCGGGAGCGCCGCTGACCGATCGCTCGGCGAAGACGTGCGGGTGGCGGCGGACCAGCTTGTCGACCAAACCGGCGGCAACGTCGTCGATACCCCACGGCTCGGTGGCGTCCTCCTCGGCCAGTCGCGCATGGAAGGCCACCTGCAGCAGGACGTCACCGAGTTCCTCACGCAGCGCGTCGAGGTCGTCATCCACCAGGGCGTCGTAGGCCTCGTAGGCCTCCTCGAGCAGGTAGCGGCGCAGGCTGTCGTGGGTCTGCTCGGCGTCCCAGGGGCAGCCGCCGGGTGAGCGCAGGCGGTCCATCACTGCGACCACGTCGAGCAGGCGGGCACCGGGTGGATCCCACGAGCCGTAGACCACCTCCAGCTCCGCCTTGCCGCCGCCGCCGCCGCTGCCGCCGCCCTGCTCGCGGGCGATGAGATCACCGAGCGCGCGGACCAGCTCGGGGTTGCCGTCCGGGCCGGCGAGCCAGACGATCTCGCGGCCCCCACGGGCGAGGTCGCGCAGAGCCCGGGCGGCGGCGCGGGGATCATCGACCGCCAGCGCGGTCACGCCGACACCGGCCGCCCGCAGCGCGGCAGCCGCAGGTGCGTGCGGGTCGGCGGCGTACACCGGCGCTCCGCGGGCGGCCTCCCAACCGGCCCAGCTCAGCAGGCCGGGGGGCAGTCTGGGAGTGGTGGCCAGCAGGCGTATCCGGTCGGGCACGTCAGTTCGGGTCGGATTCGGCGGCGGCCTGCTCGCCGTCTACGACGTCAACCACGCCGCGGTCGTCCGGCACCAGCGTCCCGGAGTCGTCGAAGCTGCCGTAGCGCGGGTTGACCGTGATGTCGAGGGAGTCACGCACCGCCTGCAGCTCGGCGTCGAGGGCCGCCTGCACCTGCTGGGCGACCTGCTGCTCCAGATTCGGGCGGATGTCCTCGAAGCTCGGGTAGCTGATGTCCACGATGAACACGACGGTGATCTCGCCGGTGGGAACGAGGGCGTCGCTGAAACCCTGCCCGGCCATCAGCGCCGCGGGGTCGGGGACGATCCCGGCCAGCTGCTCGGCGGTAGCCGCTTCCGGTATCGGGAGCGTGTTCTGGTTCGGGTAGCCCGCCGCGACCTCGGCGTACGACGTGGGTTCGGCGGTCAGCTCCGCGAGGACGGCATCGGCAGTGGCCTGGTCGGGGACTGTCACCAGGCCCACCTCGAACTGCGCGTACTGCTCCCGGGTGGCGTCGTAGAGCTCCCGCAGGGCCGACTCGCTCGACCCGGCGTCCAGGCCGGCTTCCTGCGCTATTTCCTCGCCGAGGATGAAGCGGCGTACCTGCTCTCGGACGTTCTCCTCCGTACGACCCTCGGCCGCCTGCTGGCCGAAGAAGCCCTCCGGGTCGTCGGTCTGGGCCAGCACCTCGTCCAGCCGGGCCGTGATGTCGGCCTCGGAAACCTCCGCTCCGTAGCGCTCCGCCGCAGCGTCGTACACCTCGGTGGCGATCAGCTCCTGCAGCACGATCTGCCGGTAGTCCGCGATCCGATTCTGGTAGAGCTCGGCTACCGCCTCGTTGTCCAGGCCGGCCTGCACCGCCTCGTCCAGCGCTCCGGTCGTGATGACCTCGTCGCCGATGTACGCCGCCACACCCGGCGACGTGCGGCAGGCCGACACCGCGAGCAGCGCGGCGAGCAGGGCGGCGACCGCGACGGCACGGTGGGCAGGGTGGTGACGGTGGTGGCGCACGCGAATCCTCGGTGGTCGGAACGGGGTTCCCAGCCTGCCACACGCTGCCCTGCCGCCGGTGGCAGCTCTCGGCCCGGGGTCAGCTGGCTGCGCGGACGGGAGGAAGCACCGCCGCCAGGAGATCGGTGACCCAGCGCAGCAGTTCCTGGTCGCGCACCGGCTCCCCGACCTTCCCGGGACGCGGGATGGACAAGGTGCGTACCGCATTCTTGTAGACACTGCCCGGATACAGCCGCTGCAGCCGCAACTGTTGGGAGTCGGCGAGCACCACCGGGCTGATGCGGACCGAACGGCCCTGCAGCGACACCTCGCTGACGCCGTACTCCCGGACCTTCGAGCGGAAATCGGCAACCTCGAGCAGGGTGAGCACCGGCTCGGGCAGTACGCCGTACCGGTCGTGCAGCTCGTCTCGCACCTGCCTCGCGTCGGCGGCCGAGCCGATGGCGGCGATCTTGCGGTAGGCCTCCAGCCGCAGCCGTTCCCCGGGGATGTAGTCGTGCGGAAGGTGCGCGTCGACGGGAAGGTCGACCCGGACGTCATGGGCCTCCTCGGCCGGCCCCTCTCCCTTGAAGTCGGCCACCGCCTCCCCGACCAGGCGGATGTAGAGGTCGAAGCCGACGCTGGCGATGTGCCCTGACTGCTCGCCGCCGAGCAGGTTGCCCGCACCGCGGATCTCCAGATCCTTCATCGCCACGGCCATACCGGCACCGAGGTCGGTGTTCTGGGCGATCGTGGCAAGCCGGTCGTGCGCGAGTTCGGTCATCGGCCGCTCCGGCGGATAGGTGAAGTAGGCGTACGCCCGCTCCCGTCCCCGCCCGACGCGGCCGCGGATCTGGTGCAGCTGCGAGAGCCCGAAGTGGTCGGACCGCTCGACGATCAAGGTGTTCGCGTTGGCGATGTCCAGCCCGGACTCCACGATCGTCGTTGCCACGAGCACGTCGTAGGACCGCTCCCAGAAGCCGATCATCACCTGCTCCAGGGTGTCCTCGGTCATCTGCCCGTGCCCGACCGCGATCCGGGCCTCCGGAACCAGCTCGCGCAGGCGCGCCGCCGCCCGGTCGATCGACTCGACCCGGTTGTGGATGTAGAAGACCTGGCCCTCACGGAGCAGTTCGCGCCGGATCGCGGCGGCGATCTGCTTCTCGTTGTACGCCCCGACGAAGGTCAGGATCGGATGCCGCTCCTCGGGCGGAGTGAGGATCGTCGACATCTCCCGGATGCCGGTCAGGCTCATCTCCAGCGTCCGCGGGATCGGCGTCGCCGACATCGTGAGTACGTCGACGGCCGTGCGCAGCGTCTTGAGGTACTCCTTGTGCTCGACGCCGAAGCGCTGCTCCTCGTCCACCACCACCAGGCCCAGGTCCTTGAACCGGGTCGAGGGCTGCAGCAGCCGGTGCGTGCCGATCACGATGTCGACCGACCCCTCGGCGACACCGGCGAGGATCGCCGCCTGCTCCGTCACCGTGTTGAACCGGCTCACCACCTTCACCGTGAGCGGGAACTGCATCATCCGCTCGGAGAACGTGGAGTAGTGCTGCTGGGCCAGCAGCGTCGTCGGAACCAGAATGGCTACCTGCTTGCCGTCCTGCACCGCCTTGAACGCCGCACGCACGGCGATCTCGGTCTTGCCGTAGCCGACGTCGCCGCAGATCACCCGGTCCATGGGCATCGGCTTCTCCATGTCGGCCTTGACCTCGTTGATGGCCTCCAGCTGGTCGGGGGTCTCGACGTACGGGAAGGCATCCTCCAGTTCACGCTGCCAGGGTGTGTCCGGGCTGAACTGGAAGCCGGGCTGGGCCATCCGCGCCGAATACAGCCTGATCAACTCGGCGGCGATCTCACGCACCGCCTTGCGGGCGCGACCCTTGGCCTTGGCCCAGTCCGACCCGCCCAGCCGGTGCAGGGAGGGATTCTCACCGCCCACGTACCGGGTGATCTGGTCCAGCGCGTCGGTGGGCACGAACAGCCGGTCCGGCGGCTGCCCACGGCGGGCCGCGGCGTACTCGAGTGTCAGGTACTCGCGCTCGCCACCGTTGATGGTCCTTCGCACCATGTCGACGTACCGCCCGACACCGTGCTGCTCGTGTACGACGAGATCCCCGGGCTGCAACTGCA
>JACCZY010000229.1 GCA_013695685.1 Geodermatophilaceae bacterium
CCTGTCGTCCGTGACCGGTTTCGTGGTCTCAGCCGCTGTCCAGGTCGGCTTCCTCGTCGTACCGGAACTCCATGGCAACGGCCTCGGTTTCCGGCGTGTAACCCGGATCCAGCCGGACCAGGTCCCACTCGTTGATCCAGGCCCGGACGTACTGCCGCATCCGGGTAGCGCTCAGCCGCTCCAATCCGGCGACGTCGGGTGGCTCCCAGCCGAACGCTTCGCCGTGCAGGCCCTTAAGCACGGTGTAGGCGCGCTCGAGTTCGGCCGCGTCGGGCTGGGCCAACAACAGCATCGAGCGCTCGACCAGGCGCATGCCGGCCTCGGCCGCCCTGGCGATCTCGTCCCACTCCGAGTTCTGCTTGGCCCGCAGCCGGGACGGCACCAGCTCCCGGTCGTTCTTGGCGGTCAGTACGGCGGCGTCGAAGTCGTCGGTCATTGCCAGGACCGTGGCCAGCGGCGAGCCCGGGTCGTCGGGATCGGGGCGCAGCCAGCCGGCCACTTCGGCGTACGAGCGGCCGCGCTGCAGCAGCGTGTACCGGCCGATGAGTTCCATCTCGTCGAGCAGCAACACCCAGCCCTGGTGGCCGGCGGCGACGAACAGCCGGCTCAGGAACCGGAAGCGCTCCCGAGCCAGCTCGCGCACCGGCACCGTCGCGAGTGCCGGCTTGCCCTTGCCGGCGACGCGGGCCTGCCGGCGCAGCTGGGTCACCCCGATCGGGTCGCCGGACCAGAACCGGACGATCGCCTCGGCAAACTCGCCGTCGTTCTCCTTGGCGTGCTGCAGCAGGCTCAGCGTGAGCGCGAACCGCTCGGACACCGATGACCCACTGGCCCAGCGAAGCAGCTCCGCGGAGGCCGGGCTGTCGGGGTGAAGGTCGGCCGCGGCTTCGGCCACCGCGCCGAAGGAACCGGTGGGCAGGGTGGCCGTCTCCACCGCCGCCTTGAGCACCTTCACCGGGTCGTGCAACGGCGTTTCCTTGCTGATCACCACGCGGCTGACCACGAACCCGCGGCCCAGCGCGAGGTGGGCGAGGTGCTCCAGGACATGGCTCTTGCCCGAGCCGAAGCCGCCACCGAGCAGCAGCCCGCGCTCGCCTCCGCGCCTCGACGTACCGGTGCCGTCCAGCAGGGTCAGGAAGCTGTCTTCGATGTCGCTCTGCCCGCTGCCCAGTGCGTTCACCGCGTCTCGGCTGGGGACTCCGCAACGCAGCGCCTCGATCGCCCGTCGCGCGGCCAACTGGTCAGCTGCCGTCACGGGACCACCTCCAAGCGCGTCTCGAGCCGGACGAGTGCGGCGTACGGGTTGGCCCGGCGCTTGTCGCGGACCTCGTCGACGATGCGCAACTGCAGGGCCGAGTACGCCGGCAGCCCGCGCACCTCGTCGGTGATGAGTTCCGGTGGCAGCGTCACGGCAATGAGGACGCCGCGCAGTGCGTCCGCCGCGTCGATCAGCTGCCGCAGCACCTCGTAGGCGTCGAGGATCGCGGCCTTGGTGTAATAGAGACCGGAACGCTGCTCCACGGGAGGACGGCGAGCCACCGCCAGCCGGTCCAGATCAATGTCGATGACCAGCCCGCTGCCCGACATTCGCTGACGCCACGCGGTCAACGACAGCAGCAGCGCCCGGGCATTGTGCCGGCCGACCCGGCTGTAGATCGACGCCGAGCGGAGCGCTCGCAACGCCACCGGCTCGACCCGCAGCCAGGCCAGCACGGCTGCCTTCTCCACGTCGATCACGTCGCCGGTCACGAGTTCGGCCTGGCACAGCCGGAGCACCGCGAGCCGGAACTCCCGGGCGAGCGTGGTGTCACCGAGCAACGCAGTCTCCAGCTGCCGCCGGATGGTGCGCGAGGCCTCCGGGGCGTCGACATCGTGCCGGGCGGCAACGGCGCTGACTGTGAGCATCTCGTCGGCGGGCAGCCCGACGGCTGCCCAGGCCGTGCGCAGCGTACGGCGTACGAGGTCCTCCCAATCGACCTGGCGGGCGACCGTCGCGTAGATCTGGTCGATCATCGCCATCTTGGTCTCCGCCGCGTCGAGCCCGACGTACAGGCAGTCCTGGGCACGCGCGACCTCGGCCAGCCCGGCGTGCCAACGCCGGCTGACATCATCGCTGCCGGCGACCACGAAGCGGACCGCGGCGCCGCCCGAGCGGATGTAGGTGGCGAGATAGTCCGCGGCGAGGAACTCGAGGTAGGACTCGCAGGTCAGCCCGGTCCCGCCGAGCGGGAGACCGCTGCCCCGGATGTCAGTCACCGGCGGCCTTCTGGAACGAGACTCCCCAGTACCGCTGCTGCTGTCCCGACTGCGCGACCGTGGTCAGCACGCCGGGCTGCCGGGTGCCGGTGCTCGCCGGCAAGCGCAACGCACGGCCGCCGTGGGCAGTCCTACCGCTGGAGTCGAGCAGGTAGAGATCACGGGCGAACTCCTGCCTGCTGTAGTCCCGGGTCTGCCCCGGCAGCAGGGTGAGAACCTTGTAGACGTCGTCGAGCTTCACCACCGCGCCGCCGGCTTTGCCCTGCTTGGCCACGACGAGGTCGTACGCCGCTGCCAGGCTGACGAGGAAGGGCTCGGCCTTGAACCGGGGACCGGCCTGCTGGGCCTTGCTGAGCAGCTCGACGACCACCGACGGCCTGATCCGCCGCTCCTTGCGGCGGTCGATGTCGATCGCCAGGTCACCCGGCAGCATCCGCACCAGCGAGGGGTAGCAGAGCAGCCGGCCGTCCTCCTCGAAGATGCTGAGCCCGGCCTCGGCAGCGGCGGCGAGCAATTCCTTCGTGTAGGCCCCGGATTCGAGCAGCTCGCTGGCATCAACGTCGTACGTCGTCCGTGACTCCGCCACCTGCTCGGCAAGCGCGGTTGAGAAGGACTCCGCCTGTTCGAGCGCTCTGTTCAGGTCGCGAATCTGTCCGGCGGCTGCCGTCGCGCGGACCTTCTTCAGCTCGCGAAGGAGAGTGCCGGCCGCCTTGATCGCCGCCTCGGCGTCGGCCTGCGCCGTGGCCAGTGCCGCCTCGAGGCCTTGCGTTTCCCCGGTCACAGTCCGCCTCCTTCGCGCTCGCGGGGTACCTTACCGACCCGATCGACCGGTCCGTTTCCGTCGAGGTACTCGCCTGGACGCGTGCCGGTCAGTGCGGGGAGCGCGTGGTCGCCGTCTGCCCGCCGGGTGGTAATGTACTTCCGGGTACTGTGGTACCGGTTGGGGAGGATCAATGCGGCGGCCGGCGGACCTGTTCGATCGAGAATGGGAGTGGGAGACGCTCACCGCTTTCGCCACCGATCCCTCGCCGGGCGCCACCTTGGGTGTCGTGTCCGGGCGCCGCAGACAGGGCAAGTCGTTCTTGTTACAGGAGTTGTGCGCGGCGAGCGGGGGCTTCTATTTCGCCGCCACCGAGGCAACCGAGGCGGAGTCCCTCCGGGCGTTCGGCCGGGAATTGGCACAGCAGCTACGGCTGGCCGTCCCGCTGGCCTTGACCTCATGGGAGCAGGCCCTGGACGCGGTGCTGGGCTTGGGCGTGGACACTCCGATCGTGGTGGTGCTGGACGAGTTTCCCTACCTGTGCAAGGCCGCACCCTCGCTGCCGTCGACCGTGCAGCGGGCCCTCGGGCCGCGACGGGGCGAGCGATTGGGATCGCGAACCCGGCTCGTCCTGTGCGGGTCGGCGTTGTCGTTCATGGGTCGGCTCCTGTCCGGCTCGGCTCCGCTGCGCGGACGGTCCGGTCTGGATCTCACCGTGGCGACGTTCGATCCGCGGCTCGCCGCGGACTTCTGGGGGATCACGGACTGGGACCTGGCGTTGCGGGTCCATGCGGTCGTGGGTGGTACGCCGGCGTACCGGCGTGAATTCGTGCGCGACGACAGCCCCGCCGGTGCCGGCGATTTCGACGCCTGGGTGTGCCGGGCGGTGCTGAACCCGGCCTCGCCGCTGTTCAAGGAAGCCCGCTACCTGCTGGCAGAGGAAGCAGACTTGCGCGATCTTGCGCTGTATCACTCTGTGCTGGCCGCGGTGGCCGCCGGCCGCACCGTTCGCGGCGGGATCGCAAACTACATCGGCCGGCGGGACGACACGCTGCGTCACCCGCTGACAGTGTTGGAGGATGCCGGATTCCTGACCCGCTCTGCGGATCCGTTCCGCCCGGCGCGATCGTCGTACCGGATCGCCGAGCCGCTGCTCACGTTCTACCACTCGGTGATGCGCCCGGAGTGGTCTCGACTGGAACGCCCCGGCCGGGCCGCCGAAGTGTGGCGCGACGCGCAGGAACGATTTCGCAGCCAGGTGCTCGGTCCACACTTCGAGACGATCTGCCGGTGGTGGACCGGGCAGCACGCCGATCCGGCGACCTTCGGTGGGCAGCCCGCTCGGGTGTCCTCCGGCGTGGTCAACGACCCTGCCGGTAGGGGCAAGTACGAGGTCGACGTGGTGGCGACGGACTCCAGCGGCCGCCTGCTCGTCCTCGGCGAGGCGAAGTACGGCGAGACCACGGGCGTCGGGCACCTGGAACGACTACGGCGCATCCGTGGTCTGCTCGCGGGGCGCGAGTCGTTGCGGGCGGCCGAGGCCCGGCTGGCGTGCTTCAGCGCGACCGGCTTCACCGACGAACTCCGCCGCGTCGAGCAGAACGGCGAGGTCGTCCTCGTCGATCTCGCCCGGATCTACACCGGGCACTGAGCCGACTCGCGGTGGAGGCACCGCTCCGAACGGATGAACTCGGCGTCATGCCCGCGTACCTCTGCAAGGTCGCAACCACCTTGTCGGCGATGAGCCGGTAGACGCCGTGGGCGACACGATGCAGGATCGAACCATTCGCTGCCAGCCTGGCGAAGGTAGCCGAGGAACGTCGGCAGCCTCCGCCCGGCGGCGGCCTCTGAAACACCGAAGCCGGAGTGCGCGGGCACGGCCGACCAGGATGACCGGTGCTGTCAGCGTGCTGGGAGGCGTGACACGAGGGTGCTGGCACTTCACCGCGCGGAACGCTCCACCGACCTCGTCGTCGCCCTGGCGCAGATCCTGACGGTCCCCCTCCCGGACCCCTTCACCGCCGAAGTCATCGCCGTTCCGGCCAAGGGCATCGAGCGGTGGCTCACCCAGCGCCTGTCGACGGTCCTCGGCGCCGACGCGAACGACGGCGTGGCGGCGAACATAGCCTTCCCCAGCCCGACCCGGCTCGTCGACGAGGCGATCGGGGCGGCCAGCGGCATCGACGCGGACGACGACCCGTGGTCCACCTCCCGCCAGCTCTGGACCCTGCTCGACGTCATCGACGCCTGCCTCGACGAGCCCTGGTGCGGCGTGTTGCAGGCGCATCTCACCGGCGAGCACCGCGTCACCCGGCGGTACGCGACCGCGGCCCACCTGACCCGCCTCTGGCGGATGTACGCCGCCGAGCGGCCGCAGATGCTCGTCGACTGGGCGGCCGGTCGGGACACCGACGGAGCCGGCGGCGAGCTGCCGGCCGACCTCACCTGGCAGGCCCACTTGTGGCGCCGACTCCGCGACCACATCGGGTCGGCCAGCCCGGCCGAACGCCTCGCCGCCGCCTGCGAGCAGCTGCGCGCCCAGCCGGGTCTCAGCGACCTGCCCGAACGCTTTTCGCTGTACGGCCCCACCCGACTGACCACCGAGCAGCTCGCGGTTCTCGATGCCCTGGCCGAGCAGCGCGACGTACACCTGTGGCTGCCACACCCGAGCCCCGCGATGTGGGCGACGCTCACCGGTCGGCCTACGCCGGTACGCCGCCGCGACGACACGAGCGCTCTCGCTGTGCGCCACCCGTTGCTGGCCAGCCTCGCCAGGGACACCCGCGAACTCCAGCAGCGACTGTCGAAACCCGCCGGCCAGGACCTTTACCACGGCGACGACCCGCGACCCGCCACCCTGCTCGAACATCTGCAGGCCGACGTTCGCGCGGACCGAACACCCGCGCACACCGCCAAACCGGACGGCACCGTGCAGGTGCATGCCTGCCACGGCCCGCCGCGGCAGGTCGAGGTGTTGCGCGAGGCCCTGCTCCACCTGTTCCAGCAGGACCCCACGCTCGAACCCCGCGACGTTCTCGTCATGTGCCCGGACGTCGAGGCGTACGCGCCGCTCGTTCGGGCCGCTTTCGGGCAGGGCAACGCGGGCGGGCACCCGGGGCACCGGCTGCGGGTGCGGCTGGCCGACCGGTCTCTCCGGCAGACCAACCCGCTGCTGGACACCGTCGCCGGCCTGCTGGACCTCGCCGACGGGCGGGTCACTGCCAGCCAGGTCCTGGACCTCGCGGCCTCCGGGCCGGTACGCCGGATGTTCGGGTTCGACGACGACGATCTCGAACAGCTGCGGACGTGGGTGAGCGCCAGCGGAGTCCGCTGGGGAATCGGGGACCGCCAGCGAAAGGCGTTCGGCCTGTCGGAGGTCCCACAGAACACCTGGACGACCGGTCTGGACCGGATCCTGCTGGGCGTCACCGCCGACGAGGCGGAGCTGACCTGGCTCGGCCGGGCGCTCCCGCTGGACGACGTGGACTCCGGCGACATCGACCTGGCCGGGCGGCTGGCCGAACTGATCGACCGACTGGACGCCGTGCTGTGGCGGCTGCACGGACCCCAGCCGGCGTCGATGTGGACGAGCACGCTCGGCTGGGCGCTCGAGCTGCTCACCGAGGTGCCCGACGCCGACGCGTGGCAGCGCACGCAGGCCCGTCGCGAACTCGCCTCCTCCACCGAATACGCCGGTACCACCGACCTCCGGCTGCCCGATGTCCGCGCGATGCTGGCCGGGCGCCTCGCCGGTCAGCCGACCCGCGCGAACTTCCGCACCGGAGAGCTCACGATCGCCACCCTGGTCCCGATGCGTTCGGTGCCACACCGGGTGGTGGCGCTGCTGGGGCTGGACGACGAGGTGTTCCCCCGCGGCGCGGGGATCGACGGCGACGACGTGCTGGCGCGCGATCCGTGCCTGGGCGAACGCGACCGCCGCAGCGAGGACCGCCAGCTCCTACTCGACGCGGTCATGAGCGCCGGAGAGCGGCTGCTCGTGCTGTACACCGGCGCCGACCCGGTCAGCGGTCAGCGCCGCCCACCCGCCGTACCGCTCGGCGAACTGCTCGACGTCATCACCGCAACTGCCGGTCAGGACATCGTGCGGCGTCATCCGTTGCAGCCCTTCGATCCCGCCAACTTCAATGCCGCCGAGCCGTTCAGCCACGACCGTGGCGCGCTCACCGGCGCCCATGCCGCACAACGTCCCCGTTCCCCCGAGCCGGCGTTCCTGCCCGCTCCATTGCCGCGGCAGATCGCCGACGTGACCCTGGCCGCGCTCATCTCCTTTGTCGTACACCCGACTCAGGCGTTCCTCCGCCAGCGCCTCGGCGTCTATGTGCCGGACGCAGACGACGCGGTCCTCGACGCGTTGGGCGCCGAACTCGACCCGCTGAGCCGGTGGGACGTCGGAGACCGGATGCTGGCTGCCCGGCTGAAAGGCGTTGACGCAAGCGATTTCCGGCAGGCCGAGTGGCGGCGCGGGACGTTGCCGCCGCTGCGCCTCGGCGCCGAGTTGCTCACCGACGTGGAGCAGGCCGTCGATGCCCTGGCCGCCGTCTCGCTCGGCGTACACGCCGGTACGCCGGCGGCCGTGGACGTGACGGTCGACCTGGGCGGCGGAAGGCTGCTCACCGGCACGGTCACCGGCGTCCACGGCCACGTGCTGGCCAGCACGTCGTACTCCAGGCTCGCCCCCAAGCACCGACTCGCCGCCTGGGTCAAGCTGCTGGCGGTGACGGCGACGCGGCCGGGAGCGTGGCAGGCGATCACCACGGGACGGGGCCCGTACAGCAGACCCGCGTGGCGTTCCACCCTGACCGCGCCCGAGGATGCGGCGGCGGTGCTGCGCGACCTCGTGGCGCTGCGGGACGACGGGCTCACCCGGCCGCTGCCGATCACCACCGGCGCCAGTGCGGCGTACGCCGACCGACGTGAGCGCGGGGACTCGACGCAGGAGGCAATGGACGGCGCAGCGAAGCAGTGGAGCGCCATGTTCGGGGACAAGACCGACCGGCACCTCGGCTACGTCTACGGACCGGAACCCGATCTGGCGCAGCTGCTGACCGAGCCGGGCGACGCCGCGGAACCCACCCGCTTCGCGGTGCTGGCCCGGCGGCTCTGGGCGCCGCTGCTCCGTGCCGCGCAGCAGGGGGCACCGTGAGCCCCGCCGACGCACTTCCCGCCGCGGAGGCGGCATGAGTACCGCCGACGCACTTCCCGCCGCGGAGGCGGCATGAGTTTCGACCTGTACGGCCCGCTGCCGACCGGGACCACGGTGCT
>JACCZY010000233.1 GCA_013695685.1 Geodermatophilaceae bacterium
CGCCCGCGAATACCCGCTCGGCGACGACCACGCAGGGCCGGACGACTCCTCGGCGGGCGAGGCCCTCGGGCGCGCCAGGGACAAGGCGGGAGAGACCGCCACCCAGGCCCAGGGCAAGGCGGGAGACCTCGCAGGTCGCGCCCAGGATAAGGCGGAGGATCTGGGCAGCCGGACGCGCGACGGGGCGAGCCGGCTGGGTAACCAGGCCAGGCAGCAGGCCAGTCGGGCCGGCGGCGGCTTCCAGCGGATGTTGAACGAGAACCCGCTGGCCGTCGGCGCGCTTGCCGTGGGGACCGGCGCCGCGATAGGGCTCGCCATCCCCGAGACCTCCAAGGAGCACGAGGTTATGGGCGAGGCCCGCGACACCGTCGTGGAGAAGGCCCAGGAGAAGGCCCAGGACGCTCAACAGAGGGTCCAGCGGGTGGCGGAGGAAGCCCAGGGCGCGGCCCAGCAGGAGGCCGGGAACCAGGGCCTCACCAACCAGTAAAGCGCCACGAGGCCTTACCGGGAGCCGGGACCGTCGTACCCGGCCCTCCCGCTTCCTTCGTCCGGATCACGGCGAATAGGTAACGATCTGCGAAGACCGAGGAGGGCGCCATGAGCGACACCAGCGGCCAGGGCGAACGCATCCGCCCCGGCGACGAGTCGGGGATCATCGTGTTCGGCGGAGGAGGGGGCGGCAGGGGCTGCGCGGGCAGGGGGTGCCTGTTCTGGATACTGGTGAGCGTCGTGCTCAGCGTGACCTTGACCGTGCTCGCCAACCTCGTCCTGCTGCTGTTCTCCGGCGGCGGGTCCGGTGTCGGCGTCTGAGTTAGCAAGAAGGAGGAAAGATGTTCCGTTGGGGACGGAGGAATCGCCAAGGTCGAGGGTGCTGCGTGGTCGTGCCCGTCGGGTGCCTGATGTCGGTGATGCTGATCCTGCTGTTCGCCGGGCTGGCCGTCGCCCAACTCCTGTAGATCCCCGCCGAACCACCGCCTCCGGTCAGACCGGCAGGAGAGGTTACGGCTCGCTTCAAAACGGGTATGCAGCCCCGTGGAAAAGTAAACGAGCAGAGAGTGAGTATGACCGAGAGAAGTGTGGACAGGTTGGAGCAGGCGCCGGAGGAGGCCAGGCAGCAGTGGCTCGGGATGCTGCAGACGCTGTCCGATCAGATCCAGCGGCAGCAGGAGAACTCCCAGCAGATGACCCAGGAGATGATGGAGACCTACTCGCAGCTCCTGAACACGCCGGGTTCCTACTTCTCCGGTCAGGCCGAGCAGCAGCAACAAACCTTCCGGCAGACGACCCAGCAGTGGATGGAGCAGGCCAAACAGCAGCGGCAGACGTTCCAGCAGCAGGCGCAGCAACAGCAGCAAGCTTTCAAGCAGATGACCCAGGAGGTCATGAACACCTACTCGCAGCTCTTCAACATCCCGCTCTCCTACGCCCGGAAGGGTCTGCAGGACGCCGGGTTCCCGATCGAGAACTACGACGATCTGAACGCGGGCGATATCTCCAAGGGCGTCGGCGGCCTCTCCGTCGAGGAGATTCGGGTGGTCCGCGACTACGAGGAGCGCAACAAGAACCGCGACACGGTGCTGGAGCAGCTCGACCGCAGGATAAGGTCAGGCTCCTGACCGGCCGGTCCCGGATGGGGCCCGGAACGGAAAACGCAGTCGCGGGTCCTGCCACTCAGGGACCGATGGCCGCATTGCTCGTGCTGGCTTTCGCGGGGCCAGCCGTCGCCCGGATGCCGTAGAAGAGCGTCCGGGGTGATCGCCGAGGTACGCGCTCGTTTGAACAACACGAGCGCGGAGGCCGCCAGCGTGGGATCCCGCGCTGGCGGCCCTTCTGAGCGCGGGACGGTTCTACGACGGTCGCTTCCAGGTTCGTCACGACGTGTTATCGACCGGAAAGGGTGGGGGCTCGCGGCATGACGACGGAGGCGGTCATCATCGGCAACCCCAACTCGGGGAGCGCGGGTGACGAGGGCTACCTTGAGGGCTTCGCCGACACCCTGCGCGCCGGCGGCCTAGAGGTCGAGGTGTTAAACACGGAGCGCCCGGATCATGCCACCGAGCTTGCCTCCGCGGCCGGCGACCGGCTCGTGATCGCCGCCGGAGGAGACGGGACGGTGAACGAGGTCATAAACGGCCTCTCCAAAGACGCCACCCTTGGCATCCTGCCGCTCGGCACGGCGAACGTCTTGGCGCGGGAGCTCGGCCTGCCGCTTGATCCGGAAGGCGCCTGCGAGAGGATCCTGACCGGCGACGCCTTCCGGATGGACGTCGGGGTGGCGACCGACGGGGAGGGGACCGAGCGGCGCTTCGCCTGCATGGCCGGCATCGGCTTCGACGCCGACGTCGTCCGCGAGGTGGGTCCGCGCCTCAAGCGCTACCTGAGGTC
>JACCZY010000263.1 GCA_013695685.1 Geodermatophilaceae bacterium
GATCGCGGTGCGGGTGCGGGACAGCACGCCGCCGACGTAGTCGGCGGCACCCCACAGGACGCTGCCCAGGAGCGCCAGCACCGCCGCAGTCATCCCCACGATGGTGCCCTAACGGGTAGCGGATCCCGGACACCGACTCTCGGCAACGGCGCGCCGTTGCGCTCGGCGGCTGGCCGCGATCTAGGCTCCCCTCGTGAGTGAGCAGTCCGAGTCGGTCCAGAACGCGCCGCACGAGTTCAGCGCTGCAGTGGCGAGCCTGGGCGCCGTACCGGTTCGCCCGGAAGTTCAACTGGAACCGATTCGCCCGCCGGACCGGCTGGCCCCGTGGTCCTACGCGTTGGGTGCCGAGGTCGTCTGCTCGGGTGAGGAGATGGCCACCGGCAGGCTGGTCCTGCTGCACGACCCGGCCGGGCACGAAGCCTGGGGCGGCACGCTGCGGCTGGTCAGCTATGTCACCGCAGACCTCGACCCGGAGATGGCCGGTGACCCGATGCTGGCCGGTGTGGGCTGGAGCTGGTTGGTCGACGCCCTGGAGTCCTACCGCGCGCGCTACACCGCCGTCGGAGGCACCGTCACCCAGACCGCATCCACCCGGTTCGGTGACATTGCGGGCCCTGAGACGAGCATCGACATCGAGTTGCGCGCCTCATGGACGCCGCTAGACCCCGATCTGGTGCCCCACGTCCGGGCCTGGATGGACGTCCTGTCCGCGGCCGCGGGCCTGCCGCCACCCGGTGTCAGCCAACTCACTCCGGGGCCGGCTCGGCCCGTCCTGGCCTGATACGCCCACGGTGCGCGGACCTGCCCCCTTACTGTTGACGGCGTGAGTTCGGCCCCAGAGCCTGCTGAGCAGGGTGCGGATGCGCCGGACATCGTCCTGCTCGCCCCTCGGGACGGTACGCCGGCCCCGCTGACGACGACCGCTGAGTTGGCGCAGCTGTGCCAGCGACTGGCAGCCGGAACGGGTCCGGTAGCGGTGGACGCCGAGCGGGCGTCGGGCTACCGATACAGCCAGCGGGCCTACCTCGTGCAGATCCGCCGCGCAGGCGCCGGTACGGCGCTCATCGACCCGATCACCCTGCCCGACCTGGAGAGCATCGGGGCTGTGCTCCGAGACGTCGAGTGGGTGCTGCACGCGGCCAACCAGGATCTGGCCTGCCTCGCCGAAGTGGGGTTGCGCCCCCGCCACCTCTTCGACACCGAACTGGCCGGCCGGCTCGCCGGCTTCGAGCGCGTAGGCCTTGGCGCGATCGTCCGCCAGGTACTGGGACTGCACCTGGAGAAGGGCCATTCGGCGGCGGACTGGAGCACCCGCCCGCTCCCGCGCGAATGGCTGACCTACGCGGCTCTCGATGTCGAGGTCCTGATCGAACTGCGCGATGCCCTGGACGCCTCCCTGACCGCGCAGGGGAAACGGGAATGGGCAGCGCAGGAGTTCGCCGCCCTGGTGGAGTCCACCCCCGCACCGCCCCGGATCGACCCGTGGCGGCGTACGTCGGGGATCCACAAACTGCGCTCACGCCGGCAGCTGGCCGCCGTACGGGAGCTGTGGACTGCCCGCGATGAGATCGCCCGCCGCCGCGATATCGCGCCGGGGCGGATCCTGCCGGACGCCGCGGTCATCGCCGCCGCCAGCGCTGAGCCGAAGACGCCGGAGGACCTGCTCGACATTCGGGTCTTCGGCGGCCGGGCGAACCGGCGGCTCATCGGCACCTGGTTCGGTGCGCTGCAGCGGGCCCGCGCCCTTCCCCTCGAGCAGCTGCCGCCGATCAGCCTGATCTCGGACTCACCTCCGCCGCCGTCGCGTTGGATGGATCGCGAACCCCAGGCGGCACTTCGGCTGGCCGCCGCCCGGGCCGCACTCGCGGCATTGTCGGAGACCCTGCTGGTCCCGGTGGAGAACCTGCTCACCCCCGAGCTGGTACGCCGGCTGGCCTGGGAGCCCCCGGCCGACCACAGCGAGCAGTCGGTCGCCGCGGTGCTGGCCGAGGGTGGCGCCCGGCCGTGGCAGATCGAACTCGCCGCCGGCCTGCTCAGCGCTGCGCTGGACGCCGGAGAATCGGCGGACGGCCGGTAGCGGCCGGCGTACCGGTGGCCCGGGCACCGGTGGCTGGTGCACGGTGGCTGGTAACGGGTGGCCAAGGCAATCCGTGGCCGGTAACGGGTCACGAACGACACGTCCTACTGACTCGGGCACGTCGTTGGTGACCCGTTTCGCGCCGTGGACGGGGAGGCCTCCGACCACAGTGTCGCCGGGGCGGGCACCGGAGGGATGGCGACGTCTCATTGTGGGCAGATGACCTCGCTCGAGCAGCGGGCGACGTCCGCCGCACTGCGTGGACGGGTTCGCAGCGCTGGGTGGGTTCGGGTTAGTCGGGGGCTGTACCGGCGCCCGCTGGCTGAGCCCGAGCTGGCCGATGACCTGCGTGGTTGGCAGCTCGCGCTCCCAGCTTCGGGCGCGTTCAGCCATCTGACCGGTGCTGTCCTTCGCGGCTGGTGGGTGCCGCCGCTGCCCCTGGATCTGCCGGTGTTCGCTGGGATCTCCCACGCCGACCCGCGGCCGCGGCGGACCGGGTTGCTGGTCTGCCGGCATACCCGAGACGTCCGCTGCGAGGAGCGCGCCGGGCTGCGGGTCGCCACGGCTCCGGAGATCTGCTCGCCGCCGCCCGCGACCTCGGTCTGCTGGACCTGGTGGTGCTCACCGACGCGGCGCTGCGTCTGGGTGAGTGCAGGGAGCGCTTCGGGTACACGTCGCAAGTACTGCTACGAAACGGGCTGTCGGTGCTGCGCGACGCCGACCATGCCCTCGACCGGGCACACGAACCGGCCCGGATCCGTGCCTGGCACGACGCGCTCGCCGCATCGCTGTTCACCCCGGTCGGTACGGCGCGGCTGCGTGCCAGGTGGGCAGGCGGCCCTGGCCGGCCGGCGTGACCCGGCCCGCCTGACCCCGCCGGCCTGACCGGTCGCCCACACATCGGTAACGGGTCACCGTCGAGGAGGACGGCGCACCGCAGGTTTCCGTCGTGTGGGTTGGCCTCGACGGCGACGAGTTGGGGGCTGCCCATCTCGATGGACGGCAGCGCAAGCTCCGTAACATGCGGCGCGATCCCTGGGTGGCTGTCTCCTTCGAGTCCAGTGGCGGCAACGAGATCGGGATGCGGCACTTTCTCGTGGTGCATGGCACCGCCCGGATCACCGAGGGCGGCGCGCCCGAGCTGCTGAACCGGCTCGCGCAGACCTACGTCGGGCCCGGGACCGTCTTCC
>JACCZY010000285.1 GCA_013695685.1 Geodermatophilaceae bacterium
CCACCACCCCGAGGGCGTTGACGGCCGACTCCACTGCCGTCGCTTTGCCCCGGTTGCGCGTGTGAGAGACCACGATGGCGCCAGCGGCGCCGGCGTGCTGAGCGGTCGCATCGCGACTGCCGTCATCGCAGACGATCACTACTTCGACACCGCGGATGGTACGAGCCGCCGTCACCGTCGCCGCGATCCGCTGCTGTTCATCCTTGGCCGGGATGATGCAGGCCACGCGGGTGGGAAGGGCGCTCACAGCCCCAAGGTTATCGCCTCACCGCGGCAGAACCGGGTCCCGCGAAGTGCCCGAGTGAGCCGTGCGTACCGATAGGGATTACGCCGCGGCGCCGATAGTGTCGCAGGCATGGCTCCTGACGTTGCTCGACCGATCGGCGTCCGTTCCGAGGTCGGACGCTTGCGTACAGTGATGCTGCACCGCCCCGGCAACGAGTTGCGACGCCTCACACCGCGCAACAACGACGCCCTCCTGTTCGACGGCATCCCCTGGGTCGATCGCGCTCAGGACGAGCACGACGCCTTCGCTGAGGCGCTGCGGAGTCGCGACGTCGAGGTGCTCTATCTCAGCACGCTGCTGTCGCAGACGGTGAACGATGCCGCCGCCCGGGCCCAAGGCGTGGACGCGACCCTCGCCGACCTGCGCCTCGGCGACCGCCTGCGTCGCCATCTGCGTGATCATCTGAGCGGGCTCGGTCCGGACGAGCTAGCCGCCGTGCTGATGACGGGCCTGCGCAACGACGAGGTCAGCGAGACCGGAAGCCTGGTGACCGCGTTGTTGCGACACGACGACTTTGTCATCGACCCGCTGCCCAACCTGCTGTTCACCCGGGACTCCAGCGTCTGGGTGCAGGATCGGGCGACGATCACCTCGCTCGCGATGCCGGCTCGCCGCCGGGAGGGGCAGCTGACGGAGCTGATCTACTCCTTCCATCCTCGATTTGCAGGCGTGCAACGGATCCACGGATGGGAGAAGGAACATCTCGAGGGCGGCGACGTGCTCGCGCTGGCCGACGGCGTGTTAGCGGTCGGCGTCGGCGAGCGGACGACTCCCGCGGGCGCTGAGCGGTTGGCGCGGACCGCCTTCGATCTGGGTCTGGCGCACACGATCCTGGCCGTTCCGATCGACCAAGACCGGGCCACCATGCACCTGGACACGATCTGCACCATGGTCGATGTCGACTCGGTGGTGATGTACCCGAACGTCGCCGACCACCTGATGGCCTGGACGGTCACCGAGCCGGACGACCTTGCGGCGGAGGCGGCCGACGAGGAGGGCGAGCTGGTCATCAGCGGACCCGAGCCGCTGCTCGTCGCCGCGGCCAAGGCGATGCAGAGCGACCGGTTGCACGTCATCGACACCGGCCTGGACCCGGTCACGGCCGAGCGCGAGCAGTGGGACGACGGCAACAACACCCTGGCCATCGCGCCCCGGCTGGCGGTGGCCTACGAGCGCAACATCGTCACCAACGCCCGGCTGGAGGACGCCGGCATCGAGGTGCTCCGGATCGCCGGCAGCGAGCTGGGCAGCGGCCGCGGCGGCCCGCGCTGCATGAGCTGCCCCATCCACCGCGACCCGCTCTGACCCCGGTCAGCGGAGGGTGAGCTGGCGGCCCCGCAGGCCGGCGCGGGCGCGGCGCTCGGCGTCGGTCAGCTCGCCATCGGCTGCAAGCACCGCAGCGAGCCGTTCCGCGAATGCCGCGGCCGGCGCCTCCCAGTCCGAGGCGGGAGCGTCGTGAGGCAGGTCCCACACCGGGGCGAGTACGCCGTGGGCTCGGAAGGAACCGGCGTAGCGGGTGCCCTCACCCAGATCGAGCGTGCCGGCCGCGGACAGCCGCGCGAGCGCATCGAGCAGCACGTCCTCCTCGTGCGGCAGCACCCAGCGCAGGTGCGCCTTGTCGCCGAGCTGACACCAGTACGCCGCATCCAGACCGGGCAGCCGGACGGTCGGCATCACCCCCGCGTTGGCCTGCTCCAAGGCGGCAGCGACGTCCGCGCTGCCCGCGTCGGCGCCGTCCAGCCAAAAGGCGAAGTCGTCGTGCACGGTGACCTCGAGCGGTTCGTCGGCGAGCAGGTCCTGCAGCCGCGGCCCGTCACCGGGCCGGCTCTCCGGCGGCAGCGTCGTGCCCGGCTCGGCCGCCAGCGCCCGGAGCAACGCGGCTGCGACGTCCCGCGACGCGTCGTCGCTGCTGTTGCCGACCTGCAGGGCCACCAGGATCCGGCCGTCGGCCCGGGTGAGTGCGGGAAGCGCCATCGGCAGCACGGTCGCCAGCGTGACGTCGCGGTCGGCGTGCTCCCCTGTCATGTGCAGCGGCGCGGTGCCCGCAGGGACGAGTTCGCGCAGGGCGATCCAGTCGCATTCCGATGCCAGGCCGGCGAACGGCCTGGTCACCAGCGCCGAACCACCGTTGCCGTGACAGCTCTTGTAGCGCTTGCCGGACCCGCACGGGCAGGGCTGACGCGGATTGATGCCCTCGGCAGCCGGACTGCCATGGCGGGTGGGCTTACGGCGACTCACGCGATCTCCTCGGGTCTGCGGATACCCGAGACTACTTAGCCGGAGCGTCGCCGCAGCCGGGCGAGCACCTCGGCCGGCTGGTTGGTGATCACCGCGTCCACACCGAGACCGAGTACCAGGTCGATGTCGGCGGGCGTGTCGACGGTCCACACGAAGAGCGGGTGGCCCGCCGCGTGCAAGCGGTGCACGTACCGCGGATGCGCCCGCACGATGTCCACCGACGGGCCGGCGATGTCGGCACCCAGCGGCAGCGAGCCGTCGCGATAGAGCAACGGCACCCGGCGCATCAGCTGCACGGTCGGCAGTTCGGGCGCGAAGCTGCGGATCCGACGCAGCGCCGACGTAGCGAAGCTCATCACCGACACCCGAGGATCGACCATCCCGAACTGGCGCAGCGTCTCCACCAGCCGCTGCTCGACCAGTCCGCCGTACCGCGTGGGGTGTTTGGTCTCGATCAGCAGGTCGATCCGCCGCCCGCAGTCGGCGACCAGCCCGAGCAGCTCCTCCAGGGCCAGCACCGGTACCGACACCCGGTCGACCTCATCGAAGCGGTAGTCGCCGACTAGTTCGTCGGCGGAGTCGGGCAGGTCGATGACCCAGTTTCCGAAATCAGCGGTTTGCAGCTCGGCTAGCGGCGTCTCCGAGATCAGCCCTCGGGCGTCGGACGTGCGCGAGAGCGTCCGGTCGTGCAGGCACACCAGATGACCGTCCATGGTCAGCCGGACGTCGCATTCCAGGCCGTCGGCACCCTCGTCGAGAGCCTGCTCGTACGCCGCCCGCGTGTGCTCGGCATGCCTCGCCGAGGATCCGCGATGCGCCATCACCCGAGGTGCGACCACCGAGCCCATGATCCTCCGAGGCCACGCCCGGTGGGCACCAACACTCGCTAACTCTGCACTACCGTCCGGTGATGGGTCTCGACCTCACCGATCCGGGGTTCATCGCCGATCCGTACCCCGCATTCGCCACGGCACGCTCGGCCAGCCCGGTCAGCTGGGACGAGAGCCTCGGAATGTGGCTGGCGTTCAGCCACGGTGCAGCCGATGCGGTGCTTCGCGACCGTCGGCTCGGCCGGATCTGGCGCGACCGCGAGCCCGCCGATACCTTCGCCGCGTTCAACCTCATCCACCGCAACGCCATGCTGGAGATGGAGCCGCCGGACCACACCCGGCTGCGCCGCCTAGTCGCCGCGGCGTTCGCCCGCGGTCACGTCGAGCGGTTGCGGCCCTGGGTGACGGGCCTGGCCGGCCGCCTGGCCGACCGGGTGGCCGACGCCGGCTCCGAAGGCAGCCCCGTCGACCTCGTCGCCGCGTACGCCGAACCGCTGCCGGTCGCGGTCATCGCGGAGCTGCTCGGCGTACCGGAGCCTGACCGGCCGCTGCTGCGGCCGTGGTCGAACGCGATTGTGCGGATGTACGAGTACGAGCAGACCAGCGCTGTGGAGGCGGCGGCCGAGCAGGCCGCCGCGGACTTCGTGGCCTACCTGCGGGCATTGGCGCATGAGCGGCGGCGAAGTCCGGCCGACGACCTGATCAGCCACCTGGTCAGTGTCCGCGGCGAGGACGGGTCGCGGCTCAGCGAGGATGAACTCGTCACCACCTCCATCCTGCTGCTCAACGCCGGCCACGAGGCGACCGTCAACGTGACGGCGAACGGCACGCTGGCCCTCCTGCGCCACCCGGACGAGTTCGCCCGGCTGCGCGCGGACCTGACTCTGGTCCCCACCGCCGTGGAGGAACTGATCCGGTACGACGGACCGCTGCAGCTCTTCGAGCGGACCGCGGTCCAGACCGTCGAGATCGCCGGCACACACATCGAGCAAGGGCAGCAGATCGCTGCGTTGCTCGGCGCGGCCAACCGGGATCCGGACGTGTTCGCCGCGCCGGATCGGCTCGACGTCGGGCGCACCGACAACCCGCACATCGGTTTCGGCGCCGGCGTGCACTTCTGCATCGGCGCGCCGTTGGCGCGGGTGGAGCTGCAGGCATCGCTGCGGACGCTCGTCACCCGGTTCCCGGACCTGGCGCTCGCGGGGGAACCGGAACGCCGGCCGGAGTTCGTGATCCGCGGGCTGCGCTCGCTGCCGGTCACCCTTCGTTGATGATCATGGAGTTTGGCCGGTCAGGGGCGGCTCAACTCCATGAATCACGCGGGGCGGGCGAGTCTTTGGCAGAGTGAGTCGCATGCGCGCATTGGTGCAGGACTACCCCTTGACCGTCGACTCGATCTTCCGGCGGGTGGAGAAGCTCTTCCCCGACAAGGCGATTGTCACCGGGCCGCCGGAGCGGACCCAGCGGACGACGTACGGCGAGTGGGCAGAGCGGACCCGACGCCTCGGCGGCGTGCTGGCCGACCTCGGGATATCCGCCGACGGGCGGGTCGGGACGTTCGCTTGGAACTCCGCTCGGCACCTGGAGCTGTACTTCGCCGTGCCGAGCAGCGGCCGAGTCCTGCACACGCTGAACATCAGGCTGTTCCCCGACCAGCTCACCTACATCGCCAACCACGCCGAGGACGAGGTGATCTTCGTCGACCGATCGCTGCTCGGCCTGCTGTGGCCGCTGATCGACTCGATGACGACGGTTCAGCACGTCGTCGTCATGGACGACAGCAGTGCGGACGTTCCCGAGGATCCGCGGATCCTGAACTACGAGGAACTCCTCGCTGCCGCCGCCCCGGCCGAGTTCCACGTCACCGACGAGCACCAGGCAGCGGCGATGTGCTACACGAGCGGGACGACCGGTCACCCGAAGGGCGTCGTGTACTCGCACCGCTCGACCTGGCTGCATTCACTCACCGCGACCACGACGACCTGCCTCGGCATCGACGAGACCGACACCGTGATGCCGGTGGTCCCGATGTTCCACGCGAACGCCTGGGGTATCGCCCAGGCCGCACCCATGGCCGGCGCCGCGCTCGTGTTCCCAGGACCCGACATGAGTCCGGCGTCGATCGGGCGCTTGCTGCAGGACGAGAAGGTCACTGTGACGGCCGGCGTACCGACGATCTGGCAGGGCCTGCTGCCGCTGCTCGACGACCTGGACCTGTCCTCGCTGCGGAGCCTGATCTGTGGTGGTTCCGCCGTACCCGCTGCGCTGTCCGAGGCGTACCGCGAGAAGACCGGCAAGCCGATCCTGCATGCGTGGGGAATGACCGAGACGCATCCGCTCGGATCGGTCTGCCGCGTTCAGTCGCGGGACCGCGACGCCTCCGCCGACGAACTCGTCGCCATCCGAGCCCGGCAGGGTACGCCGATGGCCGGCGTGGAACTGCGCATCGTCGAGACCGACACCGTCGATGAACTGCCCTGGGACGACGAGGCGACCGGCGAGCTGCAGGTGCGCGGCGCCTGGGTGGCCCGCGACTACTACAACCCCGATGGCAGCGTTGAACTGTCCACTGAGGACGGTTGGATGAAGACCGGCGACGTGGCGGCGATCGACCCGTTCGGATCGATCCGGCTCGTGGACAGGACCAAGGACCTGGTCAAGTCCGGCGGCGAGTGGATCAGCTCCGTGGAACTGGAGAACCTGCTGATGGGCCACCCCGCCGTGGCCGAGGCGGCGGTGATCGGGGTGCCGCACCCGAAGTGGGACGAGCGACCGCTGGCCTGCGTCGTACTCAAGAAGGGCCAGTCGGCAACGGTTGAGGAGTTGCTGGACCATCTGCGGCCACGGGTGGCCAAGTGGTGGCTACCCGAGGCCGTCGAGTTCATCGACGAGGTACCCAAGACCAGCGTCGGCAAGTTCTCCAAGAAGGACCTGCGCAGCCGCTTCTCCGACTACCGCTTTCCGGACACCTGACACCGGACGCCTGACGCCTGACGCTTGACGCCTGACGCCTGACGCTTGACGCCTTAGTCAGCCATGACTGCTGCGAAGGAAGTCGCGGACCTCGCCATTGAATCTGGCGGTGGCCTCGACATTGCTGAGGTGACCGACTCCAGGCAGCACCACGAGTGTCGAACCCGGGATCCGGGCATGCAGGTCCGCAGCGATGTGCA
>JACCZY010000004.1 GCA_013695685.1 Geodermatophilaceae bacterium
TCGGTGCGCGACCCACAGGGCTACTCGTGGACGTTCTGGCAGCCGCTGCCGACCGACGTCGAACTGCAGCCAGGGTGGCGGGAGGTCCGGGCATGATGCAGGTCATTCCGCGGCTGGTGATCAGCGGCGCCGATGCGGCGATCGACTTCTACCAGCGCGCCTTTGCCGCCGAGGTCACGTCCCGGTACACCGGCCCCGACGGGTCGGTCGTGAACGCAGACCTACGGATCGGCCAGTCGCTGCTGACGCTGAAGGACGCCGACGACGTCGACCGGTCGGCAACGTCGTACGGCGGGTCGCCGGTGCTGCTCATGCTCGTGGTCTCCCACGCCGACGCTGTCGCCGCAGCGATGATCGCGGCCGGCGCGCGGGTGATCTTCCCGGTGTCGGATCAGTCCTACGGCTACCGGCAGGGCCGGCTGGAGGACCCGTTCGGCTACCAGTGGCTGCTGTCGCAGGACATCGAGGAACTCACCCCCGAGCAGACCCAGGATCGGCTGGACTCCGAGCTGTCCTGAGCCCTGATCCTGTCCTGAGCCCGGATCCGTCGATCTTGGTCAAAGCGACCCTTCCCGGGCTCCTGAGAGGTTGTTTCGACCAAGATCGGCGAGGCACGGAAAGACTTCGCTGCCCGGTGGATCTGCGGGACGGCGCTTGTCCACAGGACGCGGATGGTTGTCCACAGGTCGACACCGGGTGGTCCGGAGTGCCGGCTGATCGCTGGTAACCTAGCGGCGTTTGCTTGACGCGAACGTCCCTCCTGTCGTGGACCGTCCGCGACCGCTGTAGTCCATAGGAGGTGGGTACTTCGTGCGTCGTTATGAACTCATGGTGATCCTGGATCCCGATCTTGAGGAGCGCACCATCGCGCCGTCGCTGGATCAGTTCCTCACCGTCGTCACCAAGGACGGTGGCACGGTGGAGAAGGTCGACATCTGGGGCCGCCGCCGGATGTCCTTCGAGATCAACAAGCGGGTCGAGGGTATCTACGCAGTAGTGGACCTGCAGGCCCAGCCGGCCACCGTCGCCGAGCTGGACCGGCAGCTGAACCTCAACGAGTCAGTGCTGCGGACCAAGCTCATCAGACCAGACCAGCGATAGGGAGCATGTGATGGCAGGCGAGACGATCCTCACCGTCGTCGGTAATCTCACCGCCGACCCGGAGTTGCGGTTCACCCCCAGCGGCGCCGCGGTCGCCAACTTCACGGTCGCTTCCACGCCGCGAACCTTCGACAAGGCCAGTAATGAGTGGAAGGACGGCGACGCGCTGTTCCTGCGCTGCTCGATCTGGCGACAGGCCGCCGAGAACGTCGCCGAGTCGCTCAACCGGGGCGCCCGCGTGGTCGTGACCGGTCGGCTCAAGCAGCGCTCGTTCGAGACCAAGGAAGGCGAGAAGCGCACCGTCGTCGAACTTGACGTCGACGAGGTGGGCCCGTCGCTGAAGTACGCGACCGCGAAGGTCACCAAGGCCTCCCGCGGCAGCGGCGGCGGTTTCGGCGGTGGCGGATCGGGCGGCTCCGGTGACAGCTTCTCCTCCGGCGGCGGCAGCTCCTCCGGTGCCTCCGACGACCCGTGGAACCAGGCCCCGCCAGCCGGCGGCCTGTCCGACGAGCCTCCCTTCTGACCAGCCACTGATTGCGAGACGAAACCCCATGGTCAAGCCACCACCCCGCAAGCTGAAGAAGAAGGTTTGCATCTTCTGCAAGGACAAGACGACCTATATCGACTACAAGGACACCGCGCTGCTGCGCAAGTACATATCTGACCGCGGCAAGATTCGTGCCCGCCGGGTCAGTGGCAACTGCAGCCAGCACCAGCGCGACATCGCCATCGCGGTCAAGAACAGCCGGGAGATGGCCCTGCTGCCGTACACGAGCACGGCCCGATGAGGCTCATCCTCACCCAGGAGGTCAGCGGGCTGGGTACGCCGGGGGACGTGGTCGAGGTCAAGGATGGCTACGGCCGCAACTACCTGATGCCGCGCGGGCTGGCGATCGCCGCCAACCGAGGCACGGAGAAGCAGGTCGCCACGATCCGCCGCGCCCGCGACGTGCGTGAGGTCCGCGACGTCGGCCAGGCCAACGAGGTCAAGAAGCAGCTCGAGGCACTGAACGTGCAGCTGTCGGCGCGGACCGGCGAGGGCGGCCGGCTGTTCGGCTCGGTCACCACCGCGGACGTCGCCGAGGCGATCGTGCGGGCGGGCGGGCCGAGCGTGGACCGGCGCAAGATCGAGCTTTCCGGCGCCATCAAGTCCACCGGCAGCCATGCGGTGACAGTTCGCGTCCACGACGAGGTCAGCGCGAATCTCGAGGTCGACGTCACCCCCGCCTGAGATGCGGGCTTCCGCAGATCCCTGGCCGCGCAGAGTTGTCAACTTTCTTCCGTCCCCAAGCGGTGTGCGCCGAACCAGCCGGTCGCGGCCTCGCCATCACGGCGCCCGCGCCGAAATCCTCAGGCTATGCACAGTGTCCACACAGGACTGAAGCCGGGTTGTCCACAGCTTGTCCGGACGCGGTCCACATGGCCGGTTGAACCGGCTGGCCGACGATCTCTACCGTCGGCGCTTCGAGAATGTCGCACCCCACGAGTAGGTCTGTACCTGACCAACGTATGCGGCGCTCGAGGGAGGGGACTCGATGGCGGTAGCCGACGATCGGGGAATCCGCCAGGGTGCGGAGTTCGACCGGCTGCCGCCACAGGATCTGCAGGCCGAGCAGTCGGTGCTTGGCGGCATGTTGCTGTCCAAGGACGCCATCGCCGACGTGGTCGAGGTGTTGCGCGGCACCGACTTCTACCGGCCGGCGCACCAGACGATCTTCGAGACGGTGCTGGATCTGTACGGCCGCGGCGAGCCGGCCGACCCGGTCACCGTCTCCTCCGAGCTGTCCAAGCAGGGGCAGCTGATGCGGACGGGCGGAGCGCCGTACCTGCACACCCTCATCGCCTCGGTGCCGACGGCGGCCAACGCCGGCTACTACGCGCAGATCGTCGCCGAGCAGGCGATCTTGCGCCGGCTGGTCGAGGCCGGGACCAGGATTGTCCAGCTGGGGTACGGCGCCGCGCAGGGCCAGGGCGGCGACGTCGATGACGCGGTGGACCGGGCGCAGGCGGCGGTCTACGAGGTGACCGAGCGGCGGCTGTCCGAGGACTACATCCTGCTGGAGCACCTGCTGCAGGAGACGATGGACGAGATCGACGCGATCTCCTCGCGGGGCGGGGCGGCCGCCGGGGTGCCCACCGGTTTCGTCGAGCTCGACCAGGTGACCAACGGGCTGCATCCCGGCCAGATGGTGATCGTGGCCGGGCGCCCGGCGATGGGTAAGTGCCTGGCCGCCGAGACGCCGATCGTCGACGCCGCCACGGGCGTGGCCATGACGATCGAGGAGTTCGTACGCCGGGGGCAGGCCGGCGAGGCGCTGCGCGTGCGCACGGTGGCCGCCGACCTCACGCTGCACGAGGTAGCGCCGAGCGCGTTCGTGCACAACGGCGTACTGCCGGTGCTCCGGCTGCGGACGCGGTCGGGGCGGCAGCTGCGGCTGACCGCGACCCACCCGCTGCTCGGGGTGCACGGGTGGGTGGCCGTGGGCGAGCTCTCGCCGGGGGTGTGCATCGCAGTACCCCGCGGGACCGCTGTCGGCGTACTGCCGGTGGAGTGCTGGGACGTCGTCGAGCAGGAGATGGGCGGTCTGTCCTGGGAGGAGGTCAACGCTCGATGCGGGCGGCCGCGGCAGCACGACTGGCACGTCGACAAGCGCGGCATCGACCGGGAGTGCTTGGCCGAGCTGGCCAAGGCGCTGGACTCCGACCGGCTGCGGTGGCTCGCCACGGGCGAGCTCGCATGGGACGAGGTCGTCTCGGTGCTGCCCGACGGGGTCAGCGAGGTCTACGACCTCACCGTCGAGGAGACCCACAACTTCGTCGCGGCCGACATCGTCGTGCACAACTCCACGATCGGGCTGGACTTCGCCCGTTCGTGCTCGATCAAGCACGGGATGACCTCGGCGATCTTCTCCCTGGAGATGGGCCGTAGCGAGATCACGATGCGGCTGCTGTCGGCCGAGGCGAAGGTGCCGCTGCACCACATGCGCTCGGGCACCATGAACGAGGAGGACTGGACCCGCCTGGCGCGGCGGATGGGTGAGGTCGCCGACGCCCCCCTGTACATCGATGACTCACCGAACCTGACGATGATGGAGATCCGGGCCAAGGCGCGGCGGCTGCGGCAACGCCATGACCTGAAGCTGGTGGTCGTGGACTACCTGCAGCTGATGACCAGCGGCAAGAAGGTCGAGTCCCGGCAGCAGGAGGTCAGCGAGTTCTCCCGGTCGCTGAAACTGCTCGCCAAGGAACTCGAGGTCCCCGTCGTCGCGATCTGCCAGCTCAACCGCAGCCCCGAGCAGCGCCAGGACAAGAAGCCGATGCTGAGTGACCTGCGCGAGTCCGGTTGCCTGACTGCGGCAACCCGGGTGCTCCGCGCGGATACCGGCGCCGAGGTCAGCATGGGTGAGCTGATCGCCTCCGGCGAGCGCGACATCCCGGTCTGGTCGCTGGACGAGCAGCATCGGATCGTGGCGCGCACCATGACGCACGCCTTCTCCAGCGGGGTCAAGCAGGTGCTCGCGCTGCGGCTGGCCTCGGGCCGGCAGATCGAGGCGACCGCCAGCCACCCGTTCCTGACGCCGGACGGGTGGCGCCCCCTGGGCGAGCTGGTTGCCGGAGACCGGATGGCGGTCCCGCGCCGCGTCCCGGAGCCGCGGCGAGCCGTGGACGTCGCGCCGCTGCGGGTTTCCGACGGGCATCTGTCGCGGTTGGCGTTCGGTCTGTCCGAGGCGCGGCTGGGCAAGTTTCTCGCCGACCTGTGGTCCTTCGGTGGTTCCGTGCGCTGGCTGGGCGGGGAGGACCGGGCCGACATCCGCTACAGCTCCGCGAGCCGGCATGTGGTCAACGATCTGGCCCGTCTGTTGCTGCGCTTCAACGTGCTGGGGCATGTCGGACCCGAGGACAGCGGCTTCTGCCTCACCATCGTGGACCTGGCCGATCAGCAGCGGTTCTTCGATTGTGTAGCCACCAACGCCGGGCTGCCGGAGTCATGGCGGCCGGTGCTGCTGAAACTGCGGATGGCGGCGACGACGCACGAGTTCGGCCGTCGCGCCACGCGGGACACGGCGGCCAGTGACGACGTGTACTGGGACAGCGTCGAGTTGGTGGAGCGCATCGGCGAGCAGGAGGTGTACGACGCCACCGTCCCCGGCACCCACAACTTCATCGCCGACGGGATAGCCGTGCACAACTCCCTGGAGCAGGACGCCGACATGGTCGTGCTCATCCACCGCGAGGACGTCTACGAGCGGGAGTCACCGCGCGCCGGGGAGGCCGATCTGCTCCTGGTCAAACACCGCAACGGGCCGACCGCCACGTGCACGGT
>JACCZY010000010.1 GCA_013695685.1 Geodermatophilaceae bacterium
GGCAGCTGGATGGGTCCGAGCACCGCGTGGTCCACTTCGATGAGCAGGCCCTGCGACCTCGTCTGCTCCCAGTCGTACACCTGGTCGAGGCTGCGTACGGCGCCGGCCGGTACGCCGGCTTCGGCCAGCCGCGGCAACCACTCCGCTGCCTTTGCCCCTGCGAACGCCGCCTCGATGAGGCCGGTCAGCTCCGAGCGGTTTCGTACCCGAAGCTGATTCGTGGCGAATCGCTCGTCAAGCTGCTCGATGCTGGCCAGCGGCGCGAAAGCCCGCCACAACACCTCGCTGCCGACGGCGATCTGCACGAGCCCGTCGGCGCAGCGGAACGAGCCGTACGGGCTGATCGACGGGTGGTGGTTGCCCTGGGCGCGTCCCACCTCGCCCGCGACGGTCCACCGGGTGCCCTGGAAGGCATGGGCACCGACCGAGGCCGCCAGCAGGCTCGTGCGGACCACCCGCCCGCGACCGGTGCGGGCGCGCTCATGCAGCGCGGCAACCACGCCGTACGCCCCGTACATCCCGGCCAGCAGGTCCGAGATCGGCACCCCTACGCGGGTCGGCTCGTCAGGACCGGCGCCGGTGAGGCTCATCAGGCCGGCCTCGCCCTGCGCGATCTGGTCGTACCCGGGGCGCCCGCCCTCGGGGCCGTCGTGGCCGAACCCGGTGATCGAGAGCACCACGAGCCGCGGGTTCAGCTCGTGCAACCGGCCGACCGAGAAGCCGAGCCGATCGAGAACCCCCGGCCGGAAGTTCTCCAGGAGCACGTCGGCCCGCTCGACGAGTCGGCGCAACAGATCCTTGCCCTCGGGCGCCTTGAGGTCGGCAGTGACGGACTCCTTGTTGCGGTTGCAGGACAGGAAGTACGTCGACACAGGGTCGTCGTCCGGGCCGAGAAACGGCGGTCCCCAGGTGCGGCTGTCGTCGCCGGCGACGGGGCTCTCCACCTTGATCACCCGGGCGCCGAGGTCGCCGAGCATCATCGCCGCGTGCGGGCCGGCCAGCGCCCTGGTCAGATCGATGACGACGACGTCCTTGAGGGGTCCGGGCATGTCCGGCATCGTATGCGCCGCCCTCGCGCGCCGACTTTGCCTGCGCGGTGGCCGCCGTACGCGCCGTATTGTCCGCTTTACGGGCCACCCGGCAGGCAAAGTCGTAGGACGATGTCGGCGTGAGCCGAGTTCCCGTTGCCGATGCTGAGCCGCTCGGTGACCCGCGGACGTACGAGCGTGGCGTGCCGTTCGACCTGCTGGCCCGGCTACGGCGAACGTACGGCGTCGTGCGCGTCGATGAACCGGCCCGGTTGGGCCAGCCGGACGGCCCCGGCTACTGGCTGGTGCTTCGGCACGCTGACGTCGAGCGGGTACTCCGGCAGCCCGCCTTGTTCTCCTCCTCGCTCGGGGCAACCCAGGTCAGGGATCCCGCGACCCCACAGGACCTGGCCTACGTGCGTCGGATGATGCTGAACATGGACCCGCCGGAGCATTCCCGGCTGCGCCGCCTGCTCGCCCGCACGTTCACTCCCCGCGCCGTCGCCGGTCTGGAGGATCAGATCGGCGGGCACGCCCGTCGCACCGTCGACCGGATGCTCGGCGGGCCGCCGGTGTGTGATTTCGCGAAGGACGTCGCAGCCGACCTGCCGCTCCTGGCGCTCGCCGACACGCTGGGGATGCCCGAGCAGGACCGGCTGCTGCTCTTCGACTGGTCGAACCGGGTGATCGGGTTCCAGGACCCCGACTACGCCGTCAGCGCCGACTTCGACCCAGCCAGCGGTACGCCGATCGCCCGCCAGGCGCTCGCCGTGCGGCCGCTGCCGGATGCCGACGGCCGGATGCCCGACCCTCGGAGCCGGGCCGGAATGCCCGACCTCTACGAGTACGCGCACCTGCTCGCCGGAGCCAAGCGTCGCTCTCCCGGCAAGGACGTGATGTCCACGCTGCTGGCGCAGCTCGACGACGACGGTGGGCAGGTGTCGGTGGAGGAGTTCGAGAACATGTTCTGGCTCTTCGCCGTGGCCGGCAACGAGACGCTGCGCAACGGCCTGCCGGGCGGGATGCTGGCGCTGCTCGCCCATCCGGACGCGCAACAGGCGCTGCGTCAGGATGCCGGCCTGCTGCCGGGAGCGGTCGAGGAGATGCTGCGCTGGTGGACGCCGGTGATGGTGTTCCGGCGTACGGCGACGTCCGACACCACACTGTCCGATGTGGACATTCGTGCCGGCGACAAGGTGGTCGTGTCCTTCGCCGCGGCGAACCGGGACGAGGAGGTCTTTGCCGACCCCGACCGGTTCGACATCGAGCGCAGACCCAACGACCATCTCGTGTTCGGGCACGGCCCGCACTTCTGCCTCGGTGCGCATCTGGCCCGTGCGCAGATGTGCACGTTGTTCGGGGAGGTCCTGGCCCGTACGTCGTGGCTGGCACCGGCCGGCGACCCGGTGTTGCTCCGGTCCAGCTTTCAGCGCGGCGTCAAGAGCCTGCCACTGCGTTGGCAACGCTGATCCCCTCGCCGGCAGGAGGGGCGGCAAAACGGGCGGCTGGACGAGTCAGAGCAGGTCGATGTCGGGGTACGGCGACCCGCCGGACAGCCGCGCGTAACCCGGCCCGCGGTCGAAGAACGGCTGCACTACCGGACGGGTGTCTCGCAACTGCTCCCGAAGCGACGCCGTGGCCCCCTCGTCTCCGGCGCCGTCGGTCACGACGACGCCGTAGTCCCCGAGCGCTCCAGCGACGGACACCTTGCCCCACCTGACGTCGCGCAGTACCGCCTCGACCGGCCGGTCCAGCGGGTCGCCCCAGCCGCCGCCTCCCGTCGTGCGGATCCGGATCACCTCACCTGCGCGCACCGTTTCCCCGTCGGCCAGCGCGTCCACGGCACGCTCGTTCGGCCCACCCGGATCAACCACGACGCTGAACGGCTGGCCGGCCCGGCCGCCCCGGACCCCCCAGCAGGCCAGGATCGAGCGGTCCGCGATCGACATGAACGAGGCGTCCTTGAGCATCCGGATGTGCTTGTCGTAGCCGAGTCCGCCGCGGAACTCACCCGGCCCGCCCGAGTCGACGGCCAGCCCCAGCCGCTCCACCAGGAACGGGAACCGGGATTCGGTGAACTCCGTCGGCAGGTTGCGCGAGTCCGGTACGACGTGGATCGTGTCCTCGCCGTCGGCGTAGTACCGCCCGCCGCTGCCTCCGCCGAGCACCTCGCGCATCAGGTACGGCTCGCCGTCGACGTCGTCGCCGTACACGCCGGTGTAGCGGATCGTCTCCTGGTCCGCGGGCATCCGACCGTCGACGGCCTTGGCCAGGACGCCGGCCAGCACGCCGAGCAGCCGCAGGATGACGAACGTCCGCGCATTCGTGGGGGCCGGGAAGATCGGTGTCAGCAGGGTCCCCGGCGGCGGGAAGCGCATCTCGATCAGCGGTACGACGCCCTCATTGACGTCGAGCTCGGCCATCCGCTCCGGCGTGTCGGCGAGGTTGCGCAGGATCGGCGCCAGCCACTTCTTAAGAAAGTTGCCGTCGGCGTAGTCGCCACAGTGGTTGATCGGCCCCTTGGCCTGCTCCGACGTACCGGTGAAATCCAGGACGATCCGGTCCGGTTCCTTCGTCAGCGTGATCCGCTGGGTATGCAGGCGCGGCTCGTCGACGCCGTCGTGCTCGGCGTAGTCCTCCCAGCTCCAGCTGCCCTCGGGGATCTTCGCCAGGATCTCCCGCCGGAACGTCTCGGTGGTGTTCGCCAGCAGCGCGTCGAAGCACTCCTCGATCGCCGCCCGGCCGTAGCGGGCGAAGAGCTCGGCGAGCCGGCGCGAGCCCATCAGGCAGGCCGAGCATTCGGCGTCGAGGTCCGCGGCCAGTGAGTCCGGCATCCGGGAGTTGCGGGTCATGATTCGCAGCGCCGCCTGGTTGGGTACGCCGGCGTCCCACAGCTTGATCGGCGGCACCATCAGGCCCTCTTCGAAGACGCTGCGGGCGTGCGAAGGCATCGACCCGGGGACTGCTCCCCCGATGTCGTCGTGGTGCCCGAACGCCTGGACGAACGCCACCACGTCGCCCTCGTGAAAGACCGGCACCGTCACACACAGGTCGGGCAGGTGCCCGATGCCACCCTCGGAGGTGTAGACGTCGTTGTGGAAGAACACGTCGCCCGGTCGCATCGTCGCCAGCGGGAAGTCGCGGGTGATCGGGTGTACCAGCGCGGAGTAGGACCGGCCGGTGAGCTTGCGCAGTTTGCGGTCGTGGATGCCGGCGCGGAAGTCGTGTGCGTCGCGGATCATCGGCGAGCGCGAGGTCCGAGCGATCGCGGTCTCCACCTCCATCTCGACCGAGGCGAGGGTGCCTTCGATGATCTCCAGTAGGATCGGGTCCACCGTCACCCGCCTCCTCCCGACGGTGGCGATCGGGTGAGCAAAACGTTGCCGAAACGGTCCACGACCGCGCTGAAACCCGGGTGGACCGGGATGGTCGAACCGAACTCCTCGAGCACTGCCGGCCCAGCCACGACATCCCCCGCGCGCAGCAGCGACCGGTCGTAGATCCGGGCCGGGGAGTACGCCGCCTCGAACCACACCGGCCGTTCGCCGGTCCGGGCACCGTGCGGGCGGCCGTCCCCGGATCGGATCTCGCGTGGCTCCGGCCGGCGGATCGGGCCGACGCCGGTGACCCGCAGGTTGACCCACTCGACCTGCTGCCGCTCGTCTCCGGCGAAGTCGTACCCGTACAGCGCGCGGTGCGCCTCGTGAAAGGCGGCCGCCACGGCATCCGCCGCGCGATGATCGATATCCCCGTCGGCGACCGGCACCCGCACCTCAAATGCCTGCCCGAAGTAGCGCAGGTCCGCCGTACGCAGGAACCGCTGCTCGGCTGCCGGGAAACCCTCGCGGTGCAGCGCCGCGGCCGCCCGGTCGCGCAGTTCGGCGTACGTCGCGACCACCGCCGCCAACGGGAGGTCGCGATGCCGGCTGACCGCCGTCTGCACGTAGTCGCAGCGGGCATCCACGGTGAGCAGGCCGTACGCCGACGTGTTGCCGGGGTCGAGCGGAACGAGCACCGCCGGTAGGGCGAGGATGTCGATCAGCCGGCAGGCGAGCAGCGAGCCGGAGCCGCCGAACGTGACCATCGTGAAGTCGCGGACGTCCAGGCCCCGCTTGACGGTGACCTGACGCAGCGCGTTGGCCTGGTTCCACGCCGAGATCTCCAGGATGCCGCTCGCGCAGGGCTCCACCGCCAGGCCGAGCTCGGCGGCGAGCTTGGTCAGCCCGTCCCGCGCCGCGTCCTCGGACAACGGGATCTCACCGCCGAGAAGGTGCGGCGGGATGCGGCCGAGTACGACGTGCGCGTCGGTGACGGTGGGCTCGGTGCCGCCGTCGGGGTAGCACATCGGGCCGGGTACGGCGCCCGCCGACCGGGGGCCGATCTTGAGCGTCCCCTCGGGCGAGATCCACGCGATCGAACCGCCGCCGGCGCCGACCGTCACGACGTCGATCATCGGGATCTTCGACGGGAAGCGGCCGATGCTGCCCTCCGTCGTCAACGTCGGTTCGCCGTCGAGCACCACCGACACGTCGGTCGACGTGCCACCGCCGTCCAGCGTCAGCACCCGCTCGTAGCCGGCCCGCTGCGCGATCAGACCCGCGCCGAGCGCGCCCGCGGCCGGCCCGGACAGCACCGTGGTGATCGGCTGGTGAACTACCTCCTCAGCGGACAGCACCCCGCCGTTGGACCGCATGATCGAGAACGGAACCCCGGGCGCGAATTCATGCAGCCGCCGCGCGAGGCCAGCGACGTACGCCGCCACCTTCGGCTTCACCGCGGCGTCGACGAGGGTCGTGACGGCCCGCTCGTACTCGCGGTACTCCCGCAGTACGTCGCTGGACAGCGACACGATGGCGTCCGGGTGCTCGACGGCCAGGATGGCGCGCATGGCCTGCTCGTGCGAGGGGTCAGCGTAGGAGTGCAGGAAGCAGACACCGATCGCCGTGATGTCCTGCTCCCGGAACCAGCGGGCGACCTCGCGGGCCTGCTCGATGTCGAAGGGCCGTAGTTCTCCGCC
This sequence comes from Geodermatophilaceae bacterium, assembly GCA_013695685.1. Lineage (GTDB taxonomy): Bacteria > Actinomycetota > Actinomycetes > Mycobacteriales > Geodermatophilaceae > JACCTY01. The sequence goes on from JACCZY010000010.1 coordinate 6,046, forward strand.
GCGGAAGTCCAACCGGCCGCGGACCGTCCGAACCCGGTCGAGCGACACGATCCGGTCCGGCTTCACCCAGAAGTAGGAGTTGCCGTAGCCGTCAGGGACTGACTGCCGCGCGATCTCCAGCAGGAACTCATAGCCCTCGCTCGTGATGAGGCCGAGTCTGCCGACCTTGCCCTCCAGCAGCTGGTTCGTCGCCACGGTGGTGCCGTGCGCGACCGAGCTGACCGCTGTCCCGTCCACTCCGAGCAGGTCGAGGGCCCTGGTGACCCCGATCATGAAACCGTTCGCCGGGTCGTCGGGCGTGGAGGGGGTTTTCGTCGTGACGAGTTCACCGGTCTGCTCATCGACCGCGACGACGTCGGTGAACGTGCCTCCGGTGTCGATCCCGATGCGTACGCGGCGCACCCGCTCATCTAACTCGCCGTCGCGGACACCGCCGCCAGCGGCCCTCCTCACGAGCTGGGTGTCCGCAGGCTCAGTCGCCGAGGATTTCACTCACCGTGAGGCTGAGCTCCGAGAGGGACCGCGGCGTCACAGTCTCCTCGCCGCGCGCTGTCTCAACGTGGGTGTAGGAACCGTCCACGGGATCGGCGTACACCGTGACTGTGCGCGCAGCGACGTCAACGAGCCAGACCTCGACAATTCCCTGCCGGGCATAGATGGGTACCTTGACCGTCCGGTCCTTGCGCAGCGTCGCGTCGGCCACCTCGATCACGAGGAACACATCCTCGGCGGTGGGATGCGCGGCCGCGTAGAAGTCGCGGCGAGCGCGGGCGAGGATGAAGTCGGGCTGTGGCTCGGAGCGGGGCAGCAGCCGCAACGGGTTCTGCACCATCACTATGGCCAGCCCAGCCAACTTCTGGATGAGGAGTTGGTTGACGCGGTTGACGATGCTGGCGTGCTTCGGCTCGATCGGTGACATGGCGACGATCTCCCCGTCGAGTAGCTCCACCCGGTCGTCGTCGTCGAAGATGCCGACCTGGCCCATCCCGCTCGTACTCCTCGACCGTGAACCGCCACCGCTCGTCGACGAATGGTTCCGCGCTCATGGCCGTGAGAATAGACCGCGCGGCCCTGCGGGTAGCGTGCCGGCGTGACGGATGCGTGGGGCGTGGACGGCTCCTATGTGGACAGCGACGACCGGCTGCAACGGATTCCGGACAACGTCGTACGCCGACTGCGCGAACTGGTGGGGCGGCCACCGGAGGACCTCGATGCGCGGGCCCCGCTGGTGCTGCGGGTCGGCGAGCAGAATCGGGTCGGTCGGTGCGACGTCGTACTCGAGGACGGGACGTCGCTGCCGGTCGACGCGACGCTCCCCGCGAGCCTGCCGGCGGGCTATCACGAGCTGCATCCGGCTGACGGGCCACCGCGGCCACTCATCCTGAGCCCCGGACGGTGTCACTTGCCGGATGGGCTGCGGGTGTGGGGATGGGCGGTGCAGCTGTACGCCGCCCGGTCCCGCGGCAGCTGGGGTTTCGGTGATCTGGCCGACCTCGGCCTGCTCCGGGACTGGGCGCGGCGGCTGGGGGCCGGCTTGCTCATGGTCAACCCGCTGCACGCCGCCGCACCGACGCTGCCCCAGGAGCCGAGTCCGTACTCGCCGACGAGCCGCCGCTTCGCCAATCCGCTGTACCTCCGGCCGGACCTGTTGCCCGGGTTCGAGCGGGTCGACCCGGCCCTCGCCGCCGCGGCGGTAGCGTTGAACGACCGGCGCGAGATCGACCGCGACGAGGTCTGGCGGCTCAAGCGTCCGGCGCTGCGGGCGATCTTCGACGTCGACGCCGGCGGTGACGAGTTCGCCCGATGGCGGCGCGAGCAGGGATCGGTCTTGCGGGAGTTCGCGACCTGGTGCGCCCTGGCCGACGTGCACGGGGCGCAGTGGCGGCACTGGCCGGCGCAGCTCAGGCACCCGCATGCTCCCGCGGTCCACAGGTTCGCGGGGCTCGCCGACCCGGAGGTGACGTTCCACGCGTGGCTGCAGTGGACGCTGGCCGGCCAGCTGCGCGATGCGACCGCCGGGCTCACCGTCATCCAGGACCTGCCGATCGGCTTCGACCCTGACGGCGCGGACGCCTGGTCGTGGCAGGACCTGCTGGCCGAAGGGGTGACTGTCGGCGCTCCGCCGGACGCCCTCAACGGCAACGGCCAGGACTGGGGTCTGCCGCCGTTCGTGCCCTGGAAGCTGCGCGAGGCCGGCTACCGGCCGATCATCGAGTCGATCCGGGCTTCGATCGCCGGTGCCGGCGGGCTGCGGATCGACCATGTGATGGGGCTGTTCCGGCTGTGGTGGATCCCGGGCGGTCACGGCCCGACCGAGGGCGGCTATGTCCGCTACCCGGCCGGCGATCTGCTGGACATCGTGGCCTTGGAGAGTCAACGCGCTGGTGCGCTCGTCGTGGGCGAGGACCTGGGCGTCGTGGAGGCCGGGGTCCGCGATGAGCTGGCGCGGCGCCGAATGCTGGCCTACCGGCTGCTGTGGTTCGCCGAGGAGGAACCGGCGAAGTGGCCGGAGCTGTCGATGGGCGCTGTCACGACGCACGACCTGCCGACCGTCTCGGGGCTGTGGTCCGGCTCGGACCGGGAGGAGCAGCGCCGGTACGGCGTCGATCCCGGTGATCAAGCCGTCGAGGCGATGCGGTCCAAGGTGGGCGTCCTGCCGAACGAGGCGTCGCCGGCCGAGGCCACCGCGACCGCCTACCGCCGGCTCGCAGAGGCGCCCTCGGCGCTGCTCGTCGCCACGCTGGAGGATGCGCTGGGCGAAGAGAGCCGCCCGAACCTGCCTGGCGTAGCGACGCGGCCCAACTGGTCGCTGGCATTGCCACTGCCCATCGACGACCTTCACGAGCATCCAGGTCCAACCCAGCTTGCGCGGATCCTCTCCGCCGATCGCCCGCCGCCCGCTGCATCAGCTGCCCGAGCCGAGCCGATCAGCGGGATGTAGCCCGATACCGCCGGACGCCGAGCGGGGCGAAGATGGCGACGAACACCGCCGTCCAGATCAGCGTCATCACGATCGGATGCTCGGACGGGAAACTGCTCGTCGCGAACGGGTTGGGGTTACCCCACAGCTCGCGCAGCGCGCCGGTGATGGCGCTGACCGGGTTCCAGTCCGCTACGGGTTGCAGCCAGCCCGGCAGGCTCGGCAGCGGAACGAACGCATTCGACAGGAACGTCAACGGGAAGATCGCCGTGAACGCCACCTGCTGCGCCACCTCCACCGTGGGGACGAGCATGCCGAGCCAGACGCCGACCCATGACATCGCATAGGCGAACAACAGGGTGAGACCCACGCCGGCGAAGAACCTGCCGACGCCTTCGTGTACCCGCCAGCCCACGGCCAGGCCGGAGAGCATCAAGACGACGAGGATGCCGAGGTTGTAGACGACGTCGGACACCGTGCGGCCGGTCAGGAACGCCGAGCGGGACATCGGCAGCGACCGGAACCGGTCCACGAGGCCCTTGGCCATGTCGTCGGTCATCCCGATCGCCGTCGTCGCCGCCGCGAAAGCGAGCGTTTGGGCGAAGATGCCGGGCATCAGGAACTCCCGGTAGTTGCCGCCGCCTGGCAGCGGGATCGCCCCGCCGAAGACAAAGGCGAACAGCAGCACGAACATCACCGACTGGAGGATTGCGAAGATCGCAAGCTCGGGGATGCGGGGTATCCGCTTGAGATTGCGCCAGGTCACCACGAGCGAGTCCGACAGCGCGGAGCCCTGCTGTGGCGGGGCTTCCTGGATGGTGGTCACGCGGTCCTCCCAGCTGCTGCGGGTACGTCGATGCTGGCGTCGGTGTTGGTGTCGGGGGCGTCCATCTCGGCGGCATGGCCGGTGAGGGTCAGGAAAACGTCGTCCAGCGTCGGCCGCCGCAGACCTACGTCGTCGATGGCGATACCGGCGTCGTCCAACGCCCGGATGACGGCCACCAGCTGTTGCGCACCGCCGGCGGCCGGAGCGGTCAGCCGCCTCGTGTGCTCGTCCACCTTGGCCTCGGCCATGCAGCACCGGGACACCACTTCCAGCGCCGTACCGAGTTGAGCGGGATCGTGGACGACTACCTCGACACGCTCCCCGCCCACCGTGGACTTGAGCTCGTCAGCTGTCCCCCGAGCGATGATCTTCCCGGCGTCCACGACCGCGATCGTGTTCGCAAGAGCATCGGCCTCCTCGAGGTACTGGGTGGTCAGCAGCAGCGTCGAACCCTCCCGCACGAGCTTGCGGATCACTTCCCACATGCCGATCCGGCTGCGCGGGTCCAGCCCCGTGGTCGGCTCGTCGAGGAACAGCAGACGAGGATGCCCGATCAACGCCGAGGCGAGGTCGAGGCGCCGGCGCATACCGCCGGAGTAGGTCTTCACCGGCCTGTCGCCGGCGTCGCTGAGGTCGAATTGCTCGAGCAGCTCACCCGCGCGAGCCCGGGAGGTCGGACTATCGATCTGGTACAGCCGGCCGAACATCCAGAGGTTCTCCCTGCCGGTGAGGTTCTCGTCCACCGCGGCGTACTGGCCGGAGAGGCCGATCACCCGACGCAACCGCTGTGCGTCGTTGACGACGTCGTAGCCGAGCACCGAAGCGCGGCCGCTGTCCGGCCGCAGCAGGGTCGCCAGAATCCGGACCGTCGTGGTCTTGCCGGCGCCGTTGGGGCCGAGTAGCGCCAGGACGGTGCCCTCGTCGACAACGAGGTCGAGCCCATCGAGGGCACGGACCTCGCCCGACCGTGACTTGTAGATCTTGGTCAGACCCTCGGCGATGATCGCCGGCGGCGTCCGTCCGGCTACTGCACTCATCTGGGATCCCTTCGTAGTCTCTGAACCGGCACGACCCTAGGAGTTGAAGCTAACTCGGGGCGACGACATTTCCGCGCGAGCAAGTCGGTCTCGAGATTTTCCAACCCGTCCCTTGGACCGCCCGACGGCGCGGAACTCATCGCCGGGTTGCTGGCACCGCCTCGATGAGCGCCGCCACCTCCCGCCGCGACCGCGCCCGCAGAAACGTCAGGGCGGACCAGCGGGGATCAGCGGGGGTCGCCCGGTAGCGCCGCCGAATCTTCGCGTGGGTGGTCAACGACCACAGCATGATGTTCCGCTCCGGGTCGCGGCGGATGAGGTTGCGAAGGCGCTCCCGGTTGCCGGCCCACAACTCGTCACCGGTCCAACCCCGGTGCAGCGTCCGTGCCAGCAGCTGGCTCATCACCCGCCAGCGCGGCAGGTCCAGTACGACGACGGTATCCACACGGGACCAGACGATGTTGCGGACCCTGCTGTAGTTGCCGTCGACCACCCACCCCTCGCCGGCCGTGGCCTCCGCGACCCGTCGAGCGAACTCCTCATCGTCCAGTCCGGTCCAGCCCGGTTGGTGGTAGATCGCGTCCAGCTCCACATGCGGTACGCCGAGCCGGGCGGCCAGGGCACGGGCCACGGTCGTCTTGCCGGAGCCCGACACACCGACCACCGAGACCCGACGCACGACTGGCCAATGTACGCCGGGACGACGGGGTCCGATAAGGGGCACCTACCACACGACATCCAGGGCGGGCGGGCAGCCACAGCGGCGGGCACTTGACCTTCGACGACGCGGTCGAGTTCGTTCCGGATCAGCCACCGCCTGCTGCTGCAGTGCTCCGTCGAGGTACTGCAGTGAACTGCCGCGCGGTCAGGGGCGGGTACGGACGCCGCCGCGGGGTTCGCCGTGCGGGAAGGAGGTACTCGCCGGGGCCTGCAGGTCCTCGGCGTACCGGCGGATCAGGTCCAGGTTGCGGTCCGCCAGGTGGTCCCACACCTGCGGGACGCTCGAACCCGGCGTGAGGGAACCCATCACCGTCGAAGGATCGAGCCCGGCGCTCACCCACCCCTCGTGTGTCGCGGCCCGGGCGACGACCTCGGCGATCGGCGTGACGATCAACGAGTTGCCGAAGTAGAGGACACCGGCCGGGTCGATGCCGACGGCGTTCGCACCGACGACGTACACATGGTTGTCGTAGGCACGCGCCCGGCAGGTCAGCTCCCAGATGTCGGCCGAGCGCAGCAACGCCGACGGCCGCACGATCACCTCCGCGCCCTGCACCGCCTCGATCCGGGACAGCTCGGGGAAGTCCCCGTCGAAGCAGATGGTCATCCCGATCCGGCCGAGCGGCGTGTCCACCACGCACACCTCGTCGCCGGGTGTCACCCATCCGCCTCGTGAGCGCAACTCCGTGCAGAACGGGTGCGTCTTGCGGTAAACCCCGAGGATCGAGCCGTCTGGGCCGATCATCGCAGCGGAGTTGAAGACAACGCCCCGCTCGTCACCACGCTCGTACGTCGGCCAGACCAGGTGTACGCCGCGCCGCCGAGCCACCTCCTGCGCCTGCTCCGACAGGGCACCGGGCAGCTCGGAAACCAGGTTCCACAGCTCCTCCGGGCCGCAACCAGGGGTGAAACCGGTGGTCACCGTCTCCGGTACGACGACCAGCTCCGCTCCAGTGGCATCGACGCAGCGCTCGACGTACTCCAGCGTCTTGGTGACGTTGCACTTGATCGACTCCGCCGTCAGCGGCCCGGGATGGGGACCGACCTGTACGGCCGCGGCCGTGAACTCTCGCATCGGGCTATCGTCCCCTGCCCAGCCGCGAGCCGACCAGCACGCCCGCCAGGGCGATCACAGCCCCGGCGACTCCCCCGACCAGGAACGGCCGGACGTCGACCGGGACGTTCCGGTCCCCCCACGGCGAGCGGGCCGGACCCGCGAACACCGTGGGCTGCTCTCGGTAGTCGGCGTACCCGCGTGACTCGTCGGCCGCCGGAGCGGCCAACTGCGCGCTGGCTCCGCTCAGCTCGGCATCCACCGCACTGAAGAACTGACCGGCCATCTTCTTCGCGACCCCGGCCAGCACCCGCTGCCCGACACCGGCGATGACGCCGCCGATGACCGCGTCCGCGTCGTAGCTCAGCGTCGTACCGTCCCCGTCCGCATCCAGCCGCACCAGGCATTCGGCGCTGACAGTCCCCGGGCCACCCGAGCCGGCCGCGTGCAGCACGTACGACGTCGGCTCCTGCCTATCCGCGAGCCGGACCTGGCCGAGGTACGTGCCCTTGATCGACGCCACGCCGGCCGAGACGGTCATCTTGTACTCGTCGGGGCCGGTCTCCTCCAGCTGCTGGCAGCCCGGGATCGTCCGGGCGAGCACGGCCGGGTCGTTCAGCGCCTCCCACACGCGCTGCGGAGGGGCGGACAGCTGGGCGGTGCCGGACAGTTTCATCGAGAGCCTCTCCGGGTGCGTTCAGGATCGGTGGCGAGCAGTTCGAACAGGTCGCTGGGCGAGACCGGCATCGCCGAGATGCGTACGCCGAGCGCGTCCTCAATTGCCGAAGCCAGGCACGCCGACCCCGGAATCACCCCAGCCTCGCCAGCGCCCTTGATTCCCAGCGGGTTCAGCGGCGACGGCGTCTGCAAGTGCGCGGTCTCGATGTGCGGGATCTCGGTGGCGTAGGGCATCAGGAAATCCATGAACGAGGCGTTGAGCAGCTGCCCGTGCTCGTCGTAGTGCATCACCTCATACAGCGCGCCGCCGACGCCCTGCGCCACCCCGCCGTGGATCTGGCCCTCCACGATCATCGGGTTGATCAGGTTGCCGCAGTCGTGCACGACGGCGTACCGGAGGATCTTCGTCTCGCAGGTGTCGCGGTCGATCTCGACCACGGCGGAGTGCATGCCGGAGGCGAAGGTCGAGCGGATCGGCGAGTAGTAGTCCCGATTCTCCAGTCCCGGCTCGTCGTCCTCGTCGACCGGCGCACGCAACGGGTCCGCGCGGGGCGCGAACTGGGTGGCAGCCCGCGCCGCATTGTCGAAGGCGTACCGCAGCGGGTTGGACAGCACGGCCACCGTGGACAGTGCCATCGCCGCGGACGGGTCGCCCTTCACCTGCACGACGCCGTCGATGATGTCCAGATCGTCGACCGAGCACTCCAGCGCGTCGGCGGCGATCCGCAGCGCCTTGGCCCGCACGTTGCGGGCGGCGAGGGCGACGGCGTTCCCGCTCATGACCGCCGCCCGCGACGCGAACGTGCCCACCGCGTAGCCAAACCGCCGGGTGTCACCGGTCGTGACGACCACGTCGTCCAGCGGTACGCCGAGCTCCTGCGCGACGATCTGCGCGAAGACGGTTTCGTGGCCCTGACCCTGGCTGGTCAGGCCGGTGGAGACGAGCACCCGCCCGGAATTCTCCACCTGCACGTGGCCGCCCTCGTACGGGCCGACGCCGGTGCCCTCGACGTAGCAGGCCATTCCGATCCCGACGGTGCGCCCCTCGGCGGCGGCCTGGGAGCGGACGGTCTCGAAGTCGTCCCATCCGACCAGCTCGCGGATCATCCGTAACGACTCGGGGTAGTCGCCGGAGTCGTAGATCAGCGGCCGGCCGTCCTGGAACGTCAGGCCCTGGTCGTAGGGGAACTCGTCGGGCTGGATGAGGTTCCGCTCGCGGACGACGGCACGGTCCAGGCCGAGCGCGTCGGCGATCCGGTCCATCGTGCGTTCCATCGCGAAGCAACCCTGCGGCCGGCCGGCTCCCCGGTACGGCGTGACGATCACGGTGTTCGTGTACATGCTGTCGATCGCGCAGCGATACGCCCGCGGCTTGTAGGGGCCGAGCAGCTGCGTCGAAGTGATGATCGGGACGATGATCCCGTACGGCGTGTACGCGCCGTGGTCATGCCAGATCCGAACGTCCAGTGCGAGCAGTCGCCCCTCGTCGTCGTACCCGGCGGTGATGTCCTGGATCTGGCCGCGCTCGTGCGCGGAGGAGATGAAGTGCTCACGCCGGTCCTCGACCCACTTCACCTCACGATCGAGCAACCGGGCCGCCCACGGGATCAGCAACTCCTCCGGCCACGGGTGCACGATCTTCACCCCGAAGCCGCCACCGACGTCCGGCGCGATCACCTCGACCTTGCCTGGCGACAGTTCCAGCTTGGCCGCGATCGCGGCGCGCACGGATGTCGACGTCTGGGTCGAGCTGTAGACGCGCAGCGAGTCGTCTTGAGCGTCCCAGCGCGCGTACACCCCCCGGCCCTCCAGTGGCATCGACGCGCTGCGCTCGATCGTCTGGGTGAACGTCACCGTGTTCGGCGCTGCCGCCAGCTCGGCGTCGACGTCACCCGTCTGCTGCATGAGATGGGCCGCAACGTTGTCCGGCAGGTCGTCGTGCACGAGCAGGTCCCCGTCCCGGGAAGCCGTCAGTCCCACGACCGGCGGCAGCGGCTCGTAGGTCACCTCGATCAACCCCGCGACGTCCTCGGCGACGTACCGGTCGGTGCCCACCACCATCGCGATCGGCTCGCCCACATGCCGGACGATCCCGTTCGCCAGGGGGTAGGCGGTCCGCCCGGCGGTCAGGGTGGGATGCGGGATCAGCAGCGGCAACGGCTCGGCGAGCGGCCCGTCGAGGTCGTCGTAGGTGTAGATCCCGATGAGTCCCTCGACGTCGAGCGCCGCGGTGACGTCGATCTCCCGGACGCGCGCGTGCGCGTGCGGGCTGCGCACGAATGCCGCTGCGAGCGCATGACGGCCGAGGTCGTCGAGAAAGCGTCCACGGCCGGTGGTCAGCCGGGCGTCCTCGCGGCGGGTGATCGGCTCGCCGAAGATCTGCGTCATCCGGCGGCCCGCTTGAGTTCGGCAGCCCGGAGAACGGCCGCCTTGATGTTCTGGTAACCGGTGCACCGACACAGGTTTCCGCTGATGATCTCCTCGGCCTGCTCCTCGCTGGGATGGGAATTGTCCTCCAGCGCGGCCGCGATCGTAGTCAGGAAGCCCGGCGTGCAGAAGCCGCACTGCAGGGCGTGGCACTCGGTGAACGCCTGCTGCACGGGGTGCCTCGTCCCGTCCGCTGCCGCGAGCCCCTCGACCGTCGTGATCGCGGCGCCGTCGGCACTCACCGCGAAGAGCAGGCACGACCGCACCGGTCTTCCGTCCATCAGCACCGTGCACGCGCCACAGACCCCGTGCTCGCAGCCGACATGGGTGCCGGTCAGGCCGACGTCGTGCCGGATCGCGTCGGAGAGCAGCCGGCGTACGGGGACGTCGAACTGATGCGTCCTGCCGTTGACGGTCAGCGTCACCGAGCGATGCTGTTCGCTCATCCGCTGCGCCTCAGCGGTAGGGAATGCGTCGGCGCGGCTGCCGCCGCTGCTTCGGCCAGCGCTCGCGCGGTGAGCACGCCGACGAGATGTCGCCGGTAGGACGCCGTCGAGTGGATGTCGGCCTCCGGCGAGACCTGGGACTGGGCAAGCCGGCCGGCCGCAGCCCAGTCGGCCCCGGACACCGCACCGCCGGACACCGCACCGCCGGCCACCGCGTCGGTCAGGTCTACCAGCAGCGGGGTCGGCCCCACCGAGATGTATGCCGCCCGCGCCGCGGACACTGCGCCGTCCAGGACGGTGACCGCCGCGGCGACCCCGCACAGGGCATAGTCGCCGTGCCGGCGGGCCACCTCGATGAATGCGCTGCCGGTCCCGGCCGGGAAGGCGGGGAACGTCGCCGACTCGACCATTTCCCCCGCCCGCAGGCAGCATTCCAGCGGCCCGACGAAGAAGTCGGTCGCGTCCACGTTCCGGGATCCGGAGCCACTGGTGATCCGGACACTACCGCGGGTCAGCGCCAGCACGGCGGTCATCTCCCCTGCCGGGTCGGCGTGCGCGAGGCTTCCGACTGTCGTGCCGCGGTTGCGGATCACCGGGTGCGCCACCAGCCGGAGTGCCTGGCGCAGCAGCGGTTGCACGCCGTACGCCGCATCGTCCAACTCCACGTCGGTGTGGCGGGCGGTGGCCCCAACCGTCACTGACGTATCGTTCGTGTCCACAGTGGACAGTCCGGCCACCCGGTTGATGTCGACGAGGTGTGCCGGGGCGGCCAGCCGCATGTTCAGGATGGGCACCAGGCTCTGACCCCCGGCGAGTACCTTGCCGTCCTCGCCCACCTCGGCAAGCACCCCCAGCGCCTCATCCAGCGACTCCGGTGCGTGATAGGTGAACGCAGGGGGCTTCACTCACCGCAGCCTAGTCAGTGGGGTCCCTCGTCTTTGCGAGGCTTTGCCGTGCGGTCCCTGTCCTCATGCACTCCGGTGTGCCCGACGGCCGGACCGGTCCCGCCGGCGTAGCCGCTTTCGGTACGCAGCGCGTCTTGCATCTCCCTGGGTGCAAGCACCCTGGCGACGTGCCAGCCGACGACAGCCACGATCGTGCCCAGCGCGATGCCCTGGAGCGAGAAGTCCTCGGTGACCTGCAGGTCGACGTTGCCGACGGCGATGATGATCCCGGCGGCCAGTGGCACGAGGTTGATCGGATTGGCGAAGTCGACCTGGTTCTCCTTCCAGATCTTCGCTCCGAGCAGCCCGATCATCCCGTAGAGCACAACGGTGATCCCGCCCAGAACACCGCCGGGGGTGGCGGCGATGAGGGCGCCGAACTTGGGGCACAGGCCGAACAGGATGGCCACCAACGCGGCCACGTAGTACGCCGCGGTGGAGTAGACGCGGGTGGCCGCCATGACGCCGATGTTCTCGGCATACGTCGTCGTGGGCGACCCACCGACCGACGAGGCGATGACGGTGCCGACCCCGTCGCCGAAGATGGCCCGGCCGAGGCTCGGATCCAGGTCCCGGTCGGTCATCTCGGCGACTGCCTTGACATGGCCGGCGTTCTCGGCCAGCAGCGCGATGACTGCGGGCAGTACCAGGAGGATGAAGTTGACCTCGAAGCTCGGCGCGTGGAAGGCCGGTAGCCCGAACCAGTCGGCCGCCTGCACGCCGCTGAAGTCCGTCCGGAAGTGCGGGAGGGCCTCGCCGGCGCTGACCGGCGTCACCGACGTGATCTCGCCGACTGTCTGATCCAGGATCCAGGACAGTGCGTAACCGAAGATCAGGGCCAGAAAGATGGAGATCCGCGCCCAGAAGCCGGGCAGCACCAGCGACCCGACGATGACGAATGCCATCGTCAGCAATGCCACCCACTGGTCCTGCGGCCAGTAGATGTCGGCCACCACCGGCGCCAGGTTGAAACCGATGAGCAGGACGACGGCGCCGGTCACCGCCGGCGGCAGCACCGCATGGATGACCCTTGTCCCGAGGAAGTGGATGAGCAGCCCGACGATCGCCAGCACCACACCGGCGGCCAGAATGGCGCCGGTCACCGACCCGTCGTCGCCCCCGAGTTCCCGGATCGCGAAGACCGCCCCTACGAAGGACGCGCTGGTACCGAGGTAGCTCGGGACCTTGCCCTGCACGATGAGCAGGAACACGATCGTGGCGACTCCGGACATCATGATCGCCAGGTTCGGGTCCAGGCCCATCACCAGCGGAAACACGAACGTCGCGCCGAACATCGCGACGACGTGCTGCGCCCCGATTCCGGCCGTGCGCCCCCAGGACAGCCGCTCGTCCGGCGCCACTGCCTCGCCCGGCGGCGGTGTGCTGCCGTCGCCGTACAGCTTCCAACTGAACGCCATGACGGGTCTCCCTCATTGCTGTCAGCCGACGGTGGAACCCGGCGGCGCTGCCTGGAAGCTTGGACCCGCCCTTCCCGGCCGGTCATGGTCAACTACTCACAACGCTCAGGCGCATCGCTGGCGAGCTCATGGCTTGTGCGCGATCCCTCGCATCCGGATCACCTGCAGGGCGAGCATCAGGTTCAGCCGCAGGTCCGGGTCCTGGCTGAAGGGTCCGAGCGTCCGCTCCAGCTTCCCGATCCGGTAGCGCAGCGTGTTGTAGTGGAAGTGCAGGCGGCGGGAGGCCTCGGCGACGTTGAGGTTGGTCTCCAGCAGCACCTGCAGGGTCTCCCGCAGGTCGACCGCCTCCGCGTCATCGGACCAGGCCAGCGGCCCGAGTACCTCCCCGACGTACGAGCGCAGTTCCTCGCCTTCGGGAACGAGCGAGAGTAGCCGGAACACGCCGAGGTCGTTGAAGTGCGCGATCTCGCCGGGTCCGTGCATCTGCCGGCCGACCTGGACGCTGCGTCGCGCCTGCGCGTAGCCGGCGGGGAGTGCTGCCAGACCGTGACAGACCCGGCCGATGCCGACGCTGAACTTCCAACCCCGGCGCCGGAGCTCACCGCCGACCCGGGCGGCGACCGCCTCGACCACCCTGCGGGCCCGCGCGTCGTCGTCCGCGCCGAGCAGGGTGACCACCTCGTCGCTGAAGGCCACGACGGCTGCAACGGGGTCCCAGGAACGCACGGCGGACCGCCAGAGCACGGCGAGTCGCTCGACCGTTTCCTGCCTCTCGGTCCCGGCGCTCGCGGGCGGCTCCAACTCGCTGACGACGACGACCAGCGGTCGCTCCAGGTCCCAGCCGAAGGAGCGCGACTGGGTCAGCAGGCGGGCCGCGTCGATCGCCCGTCCTTCGACCAGATCCCGGACCAGGTCGGACTGGTACTTGCTCTCGACCGCCGACACTGCCAGCCGCTGCGTGATCACCAGTGCCGCCACGGTGGCCGCACGCTCGAGAATCGTGACGGCTCCACTGCCCAGCGCACCATCCCGCCGGAACGCGACGAGCCGACCGTGGTCGAGTGTGCCCGCGACGACGGGCACGGATGCGAATCGGTCCCGGTCCGGGAAGCTCGCGCCGATCTTGCCGGTGCCGGGCGCGTTGTGCACCTCCGCGGCAGCCGCCCGGGCGGCCTCCAGGTCAGCCGGCGGCCCCGCGGTGGCGAGCACCCGCCCGTCGATACCGACTAGGAGCACCGCCCCGCCGAGCAACGACGCGGTCTCCACGGCCACCTCGTCCAGGCCGCCGCCGGCCAGGACGATCTGCACGAGTGCGCGGTGCACCTCGTCGTAGCGGGCCAGGGCGGCCGCCTGCCGATTGAGGATGCCGGTGAGCACCTGGTTGAGGATGTCGTCGAAGCCGACGTCGTCCGGGAGCAGGATGACCGGGAAGTCGCGCCGGTCCGCCTCGGCGAGCATCGCCTCGGGCAACTCGTCGATGTATCTGCCGAGTTTGATCGCCAGCGCCGCCAGACCGCGATCATCCAACGCCCCGACGAGCCCGGTCAGCGCCGCCGGGGTGTCCCGCAACGGGTAGCCGGTGGTCAGCAGCAGTTCGTGCGGCTTCACCCACGGCAGGACGTCCGGAACCTCCATGACGTTCAGCCGCTCGACGATTCGGTCCAGCCCGCCCTCGCCGGCGAGCAGCCTGGCCCGCGTCAGCGAGGAGACGTCGAGGACTTCACGGACGGCGAGTCCGCGCCCGAAATCCTCGCTCGACCGGGACCCGTGGCCGGCCGGCGGTCGGCCGGCTGGCGACATGCGTGCCTCCTGACAGTTGGCAAGCAAGGGTGGCATCACCCTGGTTTCTTGGCAGGTTTGACCATACGGCGGCTCGGGTGCCTGCGGATAGGTTGCCGCCGTGGCCGCAACGTCCGTACGACCGCGCGGTATGCGGGACCCAGCTGCGGCCGGAAGCGGGATCCCCGTTGCCGCCAGTACGGCGCTGCGCCGGACACTCACCGGGGCGCCGCAACCAGCAGTCGTCGTCGGAGCACCGTCGGGGGCGATCTACGTCCGCACCGAGGACGGCGAGCTGATCGCCGTACTGGCGCCTGGTGCCGCCCGGTTGCCGATGGGTGCGGTTGTTGGCAACCGTGATGCGTTGCGGAGCCGGCCTGTCCAGTATCAAGCCGGGCAGGTGGGGGCCGGGCGGATCGAAGCCGGGAGCCTGTCGGCGTACGTCGGACGGTGGTGGGATCCGGGCCCGGTGCTGCCACCACTGCGCCCCGGGGTGTTGGCGGCCAACCTCGTCCGCGTCGTCAACCCGGACAGGGGCACCGGGTTGCCGACCGGCGCTTTGCTCGACACCCTGCCCGCGCTCGGGGCGGCACTACACGCCGGCGACGACACCGCGGCCGCACGGGCGGCCTCAGCGCTGGTGGGACTCGGGCCCGGCCTGACCCCGGCCGGCGACGATGTGCTGGTCGGTCTACTGTCGGCGCTGGTGTGCCTCGGTCATCCGGTGGCCGTCCGCTTCGCGGCCACGCTCCAGAGTGCCGCCGCGGGGCGGACCACCGACCTCTCGCTGGCGCTGCTGCGGCACGCCTCGCGCGGGCACTGCATCGGCGCGGTCGGGGCTCTGCTGCGAGCCCTCGCCGGTGCCGGTGATCCGCAGGTCGCCCACCGGCGGCTGCTCGCGGTCGGGCACAACAGCGGAGCCGCTCTGGCCCTCGGCACCCTGCTCGGCGTGGGCCTCACCGTCCGGCTGGCGGTGGCTGGATGACGCGGCACGTCGAAGTGCGGTCCGGCCAGTACCACGACTCGGTTGCCCTGATGCAGACCAGCCGTGCATTGTCCACAGTGGACGGAGTGACGGCGGCGTTGGTCGCCATGGCCACCGAGCTGAACCTGGAACTGCTCGCCGGCATGGGATTCGACGTACCGGAGGCTGGGCCGAACGACCTCGTCGTCGCGGTCGACTGCGCCGACGCGGCCACTCTGGAGCACGCGTTTCAGGAGCTGACGGACAAGTTGGCTGGCCGGAGTGGGCCGGGTACGGGGTCGCTCGACGGCCAGCTGCCGGCGGCGCCCACCGCAGGTACGGCGCTGCGCCGGTCAGCTGCCACCCTCGTGCTCGTGTCGGTTCCCGGCGCGTCGGCGTACGTCGAGGCTCTGGACGCGCTGCTCGCCGATCGGCACGTCATGGTCTTCAGCGACAACGTGCCGGTCCACGAGGAGATCGCGCTCAAGGAGGAAGGTGCACGGCGGGGGCTGCTCGTCATGGGTCCCGACTGCGGCACGGCGATTGTCCAGGGTGTGGCGCTGGGGTTCGCGAACGTCGTCCGGCCGGGAGCGGTGGGGATCGTGGCCGCGTCGGGTACCGGCGCGCAGCAGGTCTCGTGCCTGCTCGACGCCGCCGGGCTCGGGGTGAGTCACCTGCTCGGTGTCGGCGGCCGCGACCTGTCCGCCGACGTGGGCGGCCTGGCCACCGTGCAGGCGCTGCGGATGCTGGCCGCGGACCCCGCCACCGAGCGGATAGTCGTGGTGTCGAAACCGGCGGCTGCCGAGGTGGCGCGGCGAGTCGCCGGGGTTGCGGCCGGACTGGGGAAGCCGGTGCACATGGCCGTGCTCGGCACCGGCGAGCCCGACCTCACCGCGGCGACCGAGCAGGTGCTCAGCGCGGTGGGTGTCGCCGTACCTACCTGGCCCGTCGTCCGGCCGACCCCGCCCACGGCCCCGAAGGCCCCGAAGGCCGGACGGCTGGCTGGGCTGTTCGCCGGTGGCACCCTCGCCGCCGAGGCGCTGGTGATCGCCGCACGGCTCGGTGCGGTGCGGTCGAACATCGGGACGGACGCCGACCTCGAGCCGGCTGAGCTCCACGCAGAGGCGGCGGTGGCGGGGCATCTCGTGGTCGACTTCGGCGACGACGCGCTCACAGCGGGCCGGCCGCACCCGATGATCGACCCCGCGCTGCGGCTGGAGAGTCTGGCCCGCCTCGGCCGGGACCCGACGACGGCCGTCGTAGTGCTCGATGTCGTCCTCGGTTATGCGGCGGACCCGGACCCGGCGGCCAGCCTCGGCCCGGCGATCGACGCCGTACGCCGGGCCGCCGCTGCCGACGGCCGGGAACTCGCGGTCATCGTCTCCCTCTGCGGGACCGAGGCCGACCCGCAGTCGTGGTCGGCGCAGGCCGCCCGGCTGGGCGAGGCCGGAGCCGAGGTCTACCTGTCGAACGCCGCGGCCGCGCGCCGAGCCGTCGCCCTGGCCGCCGGGAACGGAGACGCGCCATGACCCGCACTTTGCCTGTCCGGTGGCCCCGCAAACCGGACAAAACGCCCCGTCCGGCGGCCACCGGACAGACAAAGTCGTGACAGGGACAGGGACAGGGACAGGGACAGGGACAGGGACGGGGACGGGGACAGGGACGGGGACTGCGGCCACGGCCGTCGATCTGCTCGGCGACGACCTGACGGTGCTCACCGTCGGTGCGGAACTCTTCGCCGACAGCCTGCGCGAGCAGGCCTGTCCGGTCGAGCCGGTCGACTGGCGGCCACCGCCGTTCGGGCAGTCCGCCGACATCGCAGCCGTCGCGGCCGATCCACGGCGGCCGGAGGCGAACCGCACAGCACTCGAGCGGGTGCTCGCCGCCGGGGCGGAGTTGATCGACGTCCTGCCGGCCGCCTCGGCGCTCGGGCTGAGACCCGGAACCTTTCTGCACGCCGGTCCCCCGCTCACCTGGGACCGGGCCAGCGGGCCGATGCGCGGCGCGCTGACGGGGGGGATGCTCCTCGAGGGGCTGGCCGAGACCCCCGAGGAAGCCGAGCGGGTGCTGGCCGCCGGTACCGACATCACGCTGGAACCGTGCCACCAGCACAGCGCCGTGGGTCCGATGGCCGGCGTGCTCTCACCGTCGATGTGGGTTTTCCAGCTCCACGATCCGGTGCACGGCGGTACGGCGTACTGCTCGCTGAACGAGGGACTCGGCAAGGTGCTGCGGTACGGCGCCTACTCCGCGGAGGTACTGACCCGGCTGCGCTGGATGTCCGACGTTCTCGGTCCCGCGCTGCAGGCGGCGGTCCGGGCGCACGGACCGGTCGACATCAGAGCAATCGTGGCGCAGATGCTGCAGATGGGCGACGAGGGGCACAACCGCAACCGCGCGGGCACCCTGATGCTGCTGCGAGAGTTGCTCGGGGACCTGATCGAGACCGGCGGCCGGCACACCGCCGAGGTGGTCCGGTTCGTCGCGGGCAACGACCACTTCTTCCTGAATCTGGTGATGCCGGCCGCGAAGCTGGCGCTGGACGCCGCGCGTGACATCCCTGGCGCCACGATGGTCGTGGCGATGGCCCGCAACGGCACGGACTTCGGCATCCAGGTCGCAGGGACCGGCGATGCGTGGTTCACCGGCCCCGCGCAGACTCCGGAGGGGCTGTTCCTCGGCAGCTACGGGCCCGACGACGCGAACCCGGACATCGGGGACTCCGCGATCACCGAGACGTGGGGGCTGGGCGGTTTCAGCATGGCCGCCGCGCCGGCGATTGTGCGCTTCGTCGGCGGTGACGTGCCGCTCGCGCTGGCCACCACCCGCTCGATGTACGACATCACGCTCGGAGAGAACCCGGCCTTCGGCATCCCGATCCTGGAGTTCCGGGGCGCGCCGACCGGTATCGACGTCCTCGCCGTCGCCCGGACCGGGGTACTGCCGCAGATCAACACCGGGATGGCGGGACGGGTCGCGGGCACCGGGCAGGTCGGCGCCGGGCTGGTGAAGCCTCCTTCGGAATGCTTCGCGGCGGCGGTACGCGCCCTGGCCCAGCGGACGCCCTGAGCGGCAGCTGGCGGACTGGGGCGCGTCGAGATCAGGGTTTTCAACGCCTCGGCGGCGTAGGAGGCGTTGAAAAGCCCAATCTGATCATGAGCCCCCCGGGGTGGGGCCGGCAACGGCTCGCCCCCGGCCTACGCCGCGGGCCGGCGATCGGGTTGAATTGGAAGTATCAGTCGGACGCAGTCAGTCTGAATTAGTGAGGAGACCCCGATGAGCGCTCCCCCGAAGATGGACCCCACCTTCTACCGCAGCCCGGGCGAGGCAGCGGCGGCCCCACCCGAGCGACTCGCCTACGTCGTCGCGTTCGACCGGTCCGGTGAGAAGTCGGATGCCCTGACGGTGGTCGACGTGGATCCCGGCTCGGAGCAGTACGGGCAGATCGTCGGTTGGGCCGACCTGCCGACCCGCGGCGACGAGCTGCACCACTTCGGCTGGAACGCCTGCTCGTCGGCGCTGATGCACGAGGGCCACGACATGGGCGAGGACGGCCTGCAGCGCCGGTATCTGCTGCTGCCGGGCATCCGCTCGTCCAACATCCACGTCTACGACACCCAGCCGGACCCCGCCAATCCCACCCTGGTCAAGACGATCACCCCGGAGGAGCTGTCAAGCAAGGCGGGCTACTCCCGCCCGCACACCCTGCACTGCGGTCCGGAGGGCATCTTCCTCTCCTGCCTCGGCGGGGCCGACGGCGCCGAGGGTCCTGGGGGCATCGCGCTGCTGGACCACAACACCTTCGACGTACTGCGGGCGTGGGAGACCGACCGCGGCCCGCAGTACCTCGCCTACGACGCCTGGTGGCACCTCACCCAGAACACGCTGATCACCAGCGAATGGGGCACGCCGTCGATGATCGAGGACGGCCTGGTCCCGGAGTTGCTGCTCAGCGGCAAGTACGGCCACTCGCTGCACTTCTGGGACCTCGCCGCCGGCAAGCACCTGCAGGAGATCGACCTCGGCCCAGAGCAGCAGATGGTCCTCGAACTGCGGCCGGCACACGACCCCGACGCGAGCTACGGGTTTGTCGGCGTGGTCGTCAGCACCGCGGACCTCTCCGCCTCGATCTGGCGGTGGTACCGCGACGGTGACATGTGGGCGATCGAGAAGGTGATTACCATCCCCGCCGAACCCGCCGACCCTGATGACCTGCCGCCCGCACTCAAACCGTTCGGAGCGGTCCCGCCCATGGTCACCGACATCGGCCTGTCCGTCGACGACCAGATGCTGTACGTGTCCTGCTGGGGCACCGGCGAGCTCAAGCAGTACGACGTCAGCGACCCGGCGAACCCCCGCGAGGTCGGCTCGGTTCGCCTCGGCGGTATCACCGGCCGGGTGGCGCACCCGTCCCT
>JACCZY010000012.1 GCA_013695685.1 Geodermatophilaceae bacterium
CACGGGCTGGTGCAGCCTGCGCTTGGTCTCGGTGATCAGGTAACGACGGAACTGCTCCTCCACCCGGCTGCCCGGTGTCACGTGCCGCTGCGCCTCGGTCAAGGCAACGACGAACTGGTCCAACTCACGCTCCTCGGCCACCACGTACACCGGGGCGATGACATGGAACAGTCCCGGCTCCAGGCCGAAGAACCAGATCAGCGGCACCTGCGCGAGCATGGCTGCGCGCACCGCGTCGTTCTCGCGCCCACCCTTCTCGTCACGCCGGCGCTTGTCACGGCTGGCGGGCAGCTATCCGTCGTGGGTGACCGCGAACAGCCAGGCCAGCGCGGCCCGGCGTCACCACGGCATCTCAAGCAGGGCCGGGCTGGCTGGCCGCCGAAGCCTTGACGGGACAGGGCTGGAGGCGGCACCGTCCCGAGCACGCGATCGGGGGAGGTGTGCAGTGGTCAGCTGTGTCCCCGTGGCCCCGGACTTCACCACGCATTCCGAGCGCATCGTCTGGCAACAGCTGCGGGACACCCTGCCCGGGGGTTCGCTGCTGCTGGCCAATCACCGGGTGACCGACCGCTCGAAGGACCACGAGGCGGACCTGATCGCCGTCGTGCCGGGCGCCGGCGTGGCCGTCATCGAGGTCAAGGGGTCGACGGTGTGGCACGACGGATCGACCTGGCTGATCGAGCGGCGGGGCAGGCCCACCCGGATCGATCCGGTCGACCGGGCTCGGGCGGCGAAGTACGCGCTGCGCGAGTACGTCGAGTCCGATCCGCGGTGGGGCAGCCGCGGTCGGCTGGCCTGGGGTCATCTCATCGCACTGCCGTTCTCGGCGGTTCCGGACGACTTCGCCCTGCCGGACTGCCCCCGGTGGATGGTCATCGATCGAGAACAGCTGAACGACGCCGCGGCGCTGGTGCGGGTGGCGCTGGTCGACCAGGTGACGGGGGATCGCCGGCCGGACACCTCCGACATCGCGCTGCTCGAGGAGATCCTCTCCGGCTGTCCGCTGCCCATGCGGGACCTGCCGGCCGAGGCCGCCGAACGGGAGGCGACCGTCGACCGGCTGACCCAGGAGCAGGCGGTGATCCTCGGAGCCATCCAGCTGCTCAGCCGGGTCGAGGTGCGCGGCGGCGCCGGTAGCGGCAAGACCTGGCTGGCCGTCGAGCAGGCCCGCCGACTGACGCGGGGCGGTCAACGCGTCGCCCTGATGTGCTACTCCCGTGGCCTCAGCGACTATCTGCAGCGGCGCTGCGCCGGGTTGCGTCACAACGAGCGTCCGGCGTACGTCGGCACCTTCCACGGTCTTGGCCTGCGGTGGGGGGCACCGTCGGGCTCCGATGACGACCCGGACTTCTGGGAACGTCAGCTTCCCGACCAGATGGCAGTTCTCGCGCGGGGGACTGGCACCCGGTGACAAGTTCGACGACGTGGTCGTGGACGAGGCGCAGGACTTCGCCGACGCGTGGTGGACCGCCGTGCTCTCCGCGCTCCGCGACGAGGAAACCGGCGGCGTCTACGTCTTCTCCGACGAGGGACAGCAGGTGTTCTCCCGATACGGACGGGCACCGATCCCGCTCGTGCCGCTGGTGCTCGACACGAACCTGCGCAACACCAAGCCGATCGCGGAGTCGTCAAGTCCCTCACACCGATCCGGATGCGGATCGGCCCCGTCGAGGGACCACCGGTCCGCTTCGTCAGCTGCTCCACGGAGGACGCGCTCGCAGCCGCCGATGATGCGGTCGAGGCTTTGCTGGAGAAGTGGCGCCCGCAGGACGTGGCGCTGCTGACCACCGGCCCACGGCACGGGGAACAGGCGCAAAGGCAGAGCCAGGGTTGGGAGTCGTACTGGGGGTCCTTCTGGGACGACGAGCAGGTGTTCTACGGCCACGTCCTCGGCTTCAAGGGGCCTGGAGCGCCGAGCTGTCGTCCTCGCCGTCAACGAGTCGGCAATCGTGACCGGGCCAGGGAACGGCTGTACGTCGGCCTGTCCCGTGCTCGCGACCAGCTCGTTGTCTGCGGCGACCCGGACCTGGTCCGGCAGATCGGCGGGGAGCAGGTGGCCGCACAGCTCGGGCTCTGAGCGCCGGCGTGGCCGCCGGAGGGCAGCGTGGCCCGGCCGAGCGTGGCCTAGCGCCAGCGTGCCCTAGCGCCAGCGTGCCCTAGCGGGATACGGGTGCCGACGGCGTACGCCGCGAGCGCCGCCACAGCACGGCCAGGCCGATCCAGGACACCGCGACGATCGTGGCGACGACCAGCCGCACCTCGGTGATGCGATCACCGGGATAGATCACTCCGGTGACGTAGGTGTCGATGAAACCGGCGGAGAGCTCGGACTGCCCGGCGGCCTGACGGAACCAGTTCTCGACGTAGGTGAGCGGACACAGCCACTCGAAGACGACTATGCCGATGCCCCACACGGCCGCCGCCAGGTGCGCGATGAGCACCCGCGGCCAGCGCCAGGCCAGGAATCCGCCGAGGACAAGGAAGACGAGGAACGCGAAGTGCACGATCATCACGGCATCCGCGAAGAAGCCAGCCATCCACCACCTCCTCCGCTCAAGCTCCTCCGCTCAAGCGTAGGCGTCGGAGCACGCGGGGCACACCGTCACCCGGGACGGCGGCGCTCCACAGCCACCCCTGCCCCCATCGATAGCCCGTCTCTTCCAGGTGACGGCGTACGGCCTCGGTCTCGATCCCTTCGGCGACCACCTCCAGACCAAGGTCGGCCACCAGCCTCAGGGTGGAGGCGGCCATCACGGCGGCCTGCCGGTCGGTGAGCACCGCACTCGGGACGACGCTGGCGATCGACGCCACCGAGTCCGTCACCATCGTGCTCGATGACCAGCTGCCGGCCGGCCCGTGGGTGGCGACGCTCACCCTGAAGAGCGGACTGGTCGAGCGCACCGCGTCGGCAACGATTATGTTTCCCGACAGTGGCGCAGGCGCGCCGGTGGCTGCCGACCCGGCGTCCCCCGGGTGGCTCTACCCCCTCATCGTCGGTGTCGCCGGTCTGGTTATCCTGCTGCTGCTCCTCGCGATCCTGCTCTTCGTGCTGCGACGACGCCGGGATCGAGAGGAGGACGACGACGACATGCCGGGACCCGTCGACCTGAGCCGTGGCAGCCGCCGCCCCGACACGGTCCCGGCCTGAGGCAGCAGACCGCCCGCCGCCCTCGGGCCCGCGGATCTACCGACACGTGGAGCTGGGTTCGCTCAGCGGTTCTGCACGAGGAATCGGGAACACCAGGCTAGCGTGACCATCATGCTTGGGCTTCCGGACCCGATCCGTGCCTGCCTGTTCGACCTCGACGGTGTCCTCACCCAGACCGCCAAGGTGCATCAGGCCGCGTGGCGGCAGACGTTCGACGCATTCATGCGGCAGCACGACCCCGACGCCTTTTCGCCGTTCACCGACGCTGACTACAACGAGTACGTCGACGGCAAGCCCCGTCGTGACGGCGTACGGGATTTCCTGGCGTCGCGAGGGATCCAGCTGCCCGAAGGAGATCCCGACGACCCACCGGAGGCGGAGACGGTCGCCGGCGTAGGCAACCGTAAGAACGAGCTGTTGCTCCGGGAGATCGACGAGCACGGTGTCGAGGCCTACGAGGGTTCGTTGCGGTACGCCCGGGCGGTCAAGGAGGCCGGGTTGCTCGCCGCAGTGGTGACCGCCAGCGCCAACGGGGAGCAGGTGATCGCCGCCGCCGGGTTCGCCGACCTGATCACCGTCCGGATCGACGGTGTGGTCGCCGCCCGCGAGCAGCTGCGCGGCAAGCCCGCACCGGATACGTTCCTCGCCGGCGCCCGGGCGCTGGGCGTGGAGGCGGCCCACGCAGCGGTCTTCGAGGATGCACTCGCGGGCGTCGCAGCGGGCCGGGCCGGAGGGTTCGGCTATGTCGTCGGAGTGGACCGCGTCGGGCAGGCAGCGGCGCTGCGCGACCGGGGCGCGGACATCGTCGTACCGGATCTCGATGAACTGCTGGAGCGGTCATGACCCAAGGACCTGAGTTCCCGGTCGAGCCGTGGGCCCTGCGTGAGACGTCGCTGAACCGCGATGCGCTAGCCGTCACCGAGTCGGTGTTCGCCCTCGCCAACGGCCACATCGGGATGCGGGGCACGCTGGACGAGGGCGAGCCGCATGCGGTTCCGGGCACGTACCTCAACGGCTTCTACGAGGAGCGGCCGCTCCCGCACGCCGAGGCCGGCTACGGCTTCCCGGAGTCGGGGCAGACGGTAGTCAATGTCACCGACGGCAAGCTGATCCGGTTGCTCGTCGTCGACTCGCCGTTCGATATCAACTACGGCACCGTGATGTCGCACGATCGGGTGCTGGACCTGCGGTCCGGTCTGCTGGTACGCCGCACCGAGTGGACCTCGCCCAACGGGCACGCGGTGCGGGTGTCGTCCCAGCGACTGGTCTCGTTCACGCGCCGGTCCATCGCCGCGATCTGCTACGAGGTCGAGCCGCTGGATGCCGACCTGTACGTGGCCGTGCAGTCCGACCTGCTGGCCAACGATGTGCTGACCGACGGCCTGCCGTCGGATCCGCGGGCGGCTGCTGCCCTCCGGTCCCCGTTGAGTGCCGAACTGGCCGACTGCCGCAACCTCAGTGCCGTCCTCGTGCACCGGACCGAGCGCAGCCGGCTGCGGATGGCCGCCGGGATGGACCACACGTACGATGTACCGGAGAAGGTCCAGACCAGCCTGGAGGCCGCCGGCGATCTGGCCCGTCTCACGATCGCCGCTCGACTGCCCAAGGGCACCCGGCTGCGGCTGGTGAAGTTCCTCGCCTACGGCTGGTCCAGCCGACGGTCGGCCTCGGCGTTGCGTGATCAGGTCGAGGGCGGTCTGGCGACGGCGAAGCTGGCCGGCTGGGACATCCTGGCGCGGGAGCAGCGGGAGTTCCTAGACGAGCACTGGAGCAACGCCGATGTCGAGATCGACGGCGATCCGGAGCTGCAGCAGGCGGTGCGGGTGGCCATGTTCCACGTGCTGCAGGCCGGCGTACGGGCCGAGCAGCAGCCGATCGCCGCCAAGGGCCTGACCGGTCCCGGTTACGACGGTCACACGTTCTGGGACAGCGAGACGTTCGTGCTGCCGGTGCTGACCTATACCGCGCCCGACGCCGTCCGGGACGCGCTGCGGTGGCGGCACTCCATTCTGGACATGGCCCGGGAGCGGGCGCGGGTGCTCAGACAGGCCGGGGCGGCGTTCCCCTGGCGGACGATCCATGGCGAGGAGTGCTCGGGCTACTGGCCGGCCGGTACCGCCGCGTTCCACCTCAACGCAGACATCGCCGACGCGACCGTCCGGTACCTGAACGCCACCGGCGACGTCGACTTCGATGAAACGTGCGGCGCCGAGCTGCTCATCGAGACCGGCCGGCTCTGGGCCTCCCTGGGTCACTTCAACGGCGAGCAGCGGTTCCGGATCACCGGAGTGACTGGGCCGGACGAGTACACCGCGATCGTCGACGACAACGTCTTCACGAACCTGATGGCGCAGCGCAACCTCTGGGCGGCCGCTGCGGCCGCCGAGCGCCAGCCGGGCGTCGCCGAACGCCTCGACGTCAGCGACGAGGAGATCGCGCTGTGGGTCCGCGCTGCCGACGCAATGGTGCAGCCGTACGACGAACGCATCGGGGTGCACCCGCAGTCCGCGGGCTTCACCCACCACGCGGAGTGGGACTTCGAGGGGACGCCGCGCTCGTCGTACCCGCTGCTCCTGCACTTTCCCTACTTCGAGATCTACCGCAAACAGGTCATCAAGCAGGCCGACCTGGTGCTGGCCATGCACCTGCGGGGCGATGCCTTCAGCGCTGAGGACAAGGCTCGCAACTTCGCCTACTACGAGGCGCGCACGGTCCGGGACTCCTCGCTGTCCGCCGCCACCCAAGCTGTGATCGCCGCCGAGGTGGGGCAGTTGGACCTGGCCTACGACTACTGGGCCGAGGCGGCGCTCGGTGACCTGCACAACCTGCACAACAACAGTGGTCACGGGCTGCACATCGCCTCACTCGCCGGTGCCTGGACGTGCGCGGTGGCCGGCTTCGGCGGGATGCGCGACCACGACGGCCGCCTGAGCTTCGCGCCGCGGTTGCCACCTGTGGTCACCCGGCTCCGCTTCCGGCTGCTCTTCCGCGGCCGCTCGCTGCGGGTCGCGGTCGGCCGGTCCGAGGCGGAGTACTCGCTGGCGGCGGGGGAGCCGCTGACGATCAGCCACCACGGCGAGGAGATCAGCGTGGCCGTCGACGCGCCGGTGACGCGGGCGATCCCACCGGCCCCGGACGTCGAACCGGTCCACCAGCCGCACGGCGCCGCCCCCCGCCGCAGGGCGGCGTCGTCGGTGGCGTCGAAGGATTAGTGCGGGACCCCTGCGGGGATCGGCGCGCTGACCCCGACGCCGCCGCGGGTCTCCGCGCCGAACCGCTCCTTCTCCGCAGCGATGTCCAGGGGAGCGAGCCGGCTGCGCGAGTCGAGGATCTCCTGGGTGAGCAGTTCGGCCGGGACGAGCCACGACACCTCGAATTCGATGCCGTCGGGATCTTTGGCGTACAGCGCCTTGGTGGTGCCGTGGTCGGTCGCCCCGGACAGCGCGCCGAGCCGGCCGAGCCGCCCGGCGATCCGTTCCAGCTCGGCGAGGGTGTCGACCTCCCAGGCCAGGTGGTACAGCCCGACGGTGCCACGACCGGCCTGTGAAGCGCCCGCCTCGGGTCCGACCTCGAACAGGCCTAGATCGTGGTCGTTCGTCGAGCCGTCGGCGCGCAGGAATGCCGCCCCGCGCAACTCCGCCATCCCCTCGATGGGTGCGAAGCCGAGCGCGTCGGCGTAGAAGGCCACGCTCGTGGACACGTCCCGGACGTAGAGGACTGCGTGATTCAGTCGCTGGACAGGCATGGGGGCTCCTAGATAGTTGGGGCGGCCGGGTACATCAGTGCTTCCAGCGGGTCAGAGCGGCGATTTCCTCTGGCGACATCCCAGCCGTCAGCTCCACCTCGGCGCGGCGCAGGTCGACGATCGTGGCTGCCAGCTCGGTGCCGAACGCCGCGTTGAGGGCCGCGTCCGCTTCGAATCGGTCGGCTGCCTCGTGCAGGCTGCTCGGCAGGGCCACGATATTCCGCTCCGCGCGGCCGGCGTCGTCCAACGACGCCGGATCGACGTCGACGGGATCCGGCAGCTCAGCCGATTCCTCGATCCCCGCGATCCCGGCCGCCAACACGCCTGCCACGACCAGGTAGGGGTTGGCTGCCGCGTCGAAGCATTTGACTTCGACGTTGGCCGCCCAGGAGCCGCTGCCCAGAGGGCCGGTGACGAAACGTACGGCGGCCTCGCGGTTCTCCCGGCCCCAGCACGCGAACGCACCGGCCCAATGCGACGGGATCAGCCGCAGGTAGCTGGCCGTCGTCGGGGCGCCGACGGCGAGGAGGGCGGGCAGTCGTGCCAGCACCCCGGCAGTGAAGGACGCCGCCTCGCCGGTCAGCCCGAACTGCGCCTCACCGCCGCTCATGACGTTCTCCCCGTCGCGGCGCAGGCTGACGTGGACATGCCCGCCGTTCCCGACGCCCGCTGGCATCACCTTGGGGGAGAACGACGTACGCAGGCTGTGCGCCATGCCGACCGCCCGGATGGTCTCGCGGACCAGCACGGCGGTGTCCGCCGCGGCCACCGGATCCTCGGCTGCAACGGAGACCTCGAACTGACCGGCGCCGTACTCGGGGTGGAACTGGTCGACATCGACGCCCTCGGCGGCCAGCGCGGCCAGCACCTCCCGGGAGTAGCCGGACAGCTCGACCAGACGGGTCATCCCGTACGCCGGGCCGGTGCAGGCCGGCTCGAAGTCCTCGGTCTGGCCCTTGCCGACGGTCCACTCCACCTCGAACGCCATGGACGCTTCGAGGCCGGCGGCGCGCAGCCTGTCCGTCGTGGCGCGGGCGAGCGATCGGGCGCACTGCGGGTGGACGTCGCCGTCTTGGTTGTAGCGGTCCGCCGGCGCCCAGGCCCAACCGGGCTGAGCGGCGAGCACGGTGAGCCGGTCCAGGTCGGGGTGCAGCCGCAGATCGCCGACCGGGCCGCCGGCGTACCGGCCGGACATGATCGAGTCGTCGAGCAGGAACGCGTCGAACGCGGGAGTGGCTCCGATGCCCCACCGTGCGGCGTTCTCGAGCTTCGCCGGCGGAACCGCCTTGACCCGGGTGATGCCGCTGTTGTCCACCCAGGTCACGGCGACGCCCACGATGTCCTGGCCGGTCAGCTTCTCTGCCGAGGTGTGCGCCTGCTTGCCCCGGCGTTCGCGTTCCTCTGGATCCAACGTCGGCATTGCGCCAGTCTCGGCGATCGGCGTCGGCGCGTCGACCCCCGGCGGCTATCGTCGCGAACGTGTCCGCGCGCCCGTCATCGCTTCTCGATGGGGTCGAGTTGGTCGACCATCACTGCCACGGTGTCGTCCGCCGCGACCTCGACCGCCAGTCGTTCGAGGCACTGCTGACCGAGGCGGGGGCGGGCGAGGGTGTCCTGGACTCCCAGATCGGGTTCGCCGTACGCCGCTGGTGTGCGCCGGTGCTCGGCCTGCCCGTGCACAGCCCGCCGGATGAGTACCTGGCCCGGCGCGCCGAAGTCGGCGTCGACGAGGTGACCCGGCGGCTGCTCGCGGCAACCGGCACGACCAGCTATCTCGTCGACGGCGGGTTCGAGCCGGAGCCGATCACGAGCCCGGCGGAGCTGGCCCTGCTCACCGGGGCGACGGCGTACGAGATCGTCCGGCTGGAGGGACTGGCCGAGGAGGCGGTGCTGTCCGGCGCCACCGCGTCCGGTTTCGCCGACGACGTACGGCGGCTGCTCTGGGACCGCTCGCGGGATGCCGTCGCGGTGAAGACGATCGCCGCCTACCGGGTCGGGCTCGACCTCTCCCCGGAGCGGCCGAGTGCTGCCGATGTCGTCGCTGCGGTGGACCGGTGGCTGGCCTCGGTCGACGCGGACGGTTCCGTGCGGTGCGCCGACGAGGTACTGACCCGGTTCCTGGTGTGGGAGGGGATCGACCGGGGACTGCCGCTGCAGATCCACGTCGGGCTGGGCGACTCCGAGGTGGACCTGCACCGGTGCGATCCGCTGCTGCTCACCCGGCTGCTGCGCGCCACCGAGCCGCTGGGCGTGCCTGTCATGCTGCTGCACAACTACCCGTTTCACCGGCATGCCGGATATCTCGCCCAGGTGTTCCCGCACGTGTACGTCGACCTCGGTCTCGCGACACACAACGTGGGGCGGGCTGCGGGGCGGGTGATCGCCGAGACGCTGGAGCTGGCGCCGTTCGGGAAGTTCCTGTTCTCCTCCGACGCCTTCGGGCTGCCCGAGCTCTACCACCTGGGCTCGCTGCTGTTCCGGCGCGGTCTCGACGACTTCCTGACCGGGGGCGTCGCGGCCGGTGACTGGTCAGCGGCCGACGCCGCGCGGGTGGCTCGGATGATCGGCCACGAGAACGCCCGCCGCGCGTACCGGTTGGAGCACTCGTAGGCCGGCGTACGGGCTGCTGTGCCTTGTGCGTGCTTTCCGAGGATCGGATGCGTATTCGGTCATCTCCCGACCGGAACCGCATCCGATGACAGCGGATCCGCAAGAATGCAGGGAAAGCGGCAGGATGAGAGGAGACCTTCGTGGCTGGACGGCTTGACGGCAAGGTGGCCCTGGTGACGGGCGCATCGTCAGGGATCGGTGCAGCCACAGCGATCGCGCTGGCCGCCGAGGGTGCGGCGGTGGCGATCGCGGCCAGGCGCACCGACCGGCTGGAGGCGTTGCGCGCCAAACTCGACGAGCAGAGTGCTTCCGTTCTGGTGCTGGAACTCGACGTGACCGATGAGCAGGCGTGTCGGGTCGCCGTACGGTCCACTGTGGACGAACTCGGCGGCCTGGACATCCTGGTGAACAACGCCGGCGTGATGATGCTCGGTGTGATCGACGGCGCGGACACCACCGACTGGACCCGGATGATCGAAACCAACGTGCTGGGGCTGATGTTCATGACGCACGCTGCCCTGCCGCACCTGCTGGAGCGCAACGGTCAGGTCATCCAGGTGTCGTCGACGGCCGGGCGGGTGGCGGCCAAGGGCGCTGGGGTCTACAACGCGACAAAGTTCGCCGTCAACGCCTTCAGCGAGTCGCTGCGGCAGGAGGTCACTCAGCGCGGCGTACGGGTAACGCTGATCGAGCCCGGCATCGTGGAAACCGAGCTGCGCGACCACATCACAGACTCCGCCGCCAAGGAGTCGATCACGGCGCGAGCCGCCGAGATGCGGCAGCTGCAGTCGGGCGACATCGCCGCTGCGATCGTCTATGCGGCCACCCAGCCCGAGCATGTGGCCGTGAACGAGATCCTGATCCGGCCCACCGACCAGGGTTGGTAGTCGCCGCGAGCACGGCGCCGCGAGCACGGCGCCGCGAGCACGGCGCCGTCAGCCGGCGTCGGCGTAGCAGCCCACCGTCGAGACATCCAACGGGAAACGCACCGGCGTCGACCCGAAGAGCAATCGGCCGGCTTCGAGGGCGCCGTCGTACAGGATCCGAACGACCTGCTCGGAGGCCTCGGCCGGCGCATGCACGACCAGCTCGTCGTGTGCGAAGAAGACGAGCTCGGCAGCGTCCAGTGTGGTCAGTTGTGACCGTACGACGGCGAGCCAGGTCAGCGCCCACTCGGCGGCCGTGGCCTGTACGACGAAGTTGCGGGTGAAGCGGCCGCGGGCGCGGGCCGCCGGACCGGTTCTGACCCAGTCGTCCCCGACCGGTGGGCAGGTCCGCCCGAGGTGCGAGCGCACCAGGCCGCCATCCTCTCCGGTCCGCGCCGCCTCCTCCAGCAACCGCAGCGCCGCCGGGTACTCCTGGCGAAGCACCGCCAGGGGCGCGGCGGCCTGACCGCCCACCTGTCCGTACATGGCGCCGAGCAGCCCGACCTTGGCGCGAGCCCGGTCTCCACCAAAGGATCGAGCGGCGATGGCGGCGTACATGTCCTCGGCCTGGGCGGCCGTGGCCATCCCAGGGTCTTCCGAAAGCGCCGCGAGCAGCCGTGGCTCCAGCTGCCCGGCGTCGGCGACGACGAGGATGTGACCGAGCGTGGCACGCACGGCGCCGCGCAGCACCTTGGGGATCTGCAGGCCGCCGCCGCCGCGTGTCGCCCAACGCCCGGAGACGACTCCGCCGGGAACGTACTCCGGCCGGAACCTGCCTTCGCGGACCCAGCGTTCCTGCCAGGCCCATCCGTTCGCAGCATGAATGCGAGCCAATTTCTTGTAGGCCAGCAGCGGCTCCACGGCGGGGTGGTCCACCTTGCGCAGTACCCAGCTACGGGTGGATTCAATGCGCCGGCCCGCGGCAGTGAACGCCGCAAGCACGTCGGCGGGGGAGTCCGGGTTCGTCCGCCGTCCCTCGAACGCCGCGTCGATCAGCGCGCTGAGCTCGACCAGCCGGGCGGGCCGGACACCGGCGGAGGTCCGGGCACCGAGCAGCTCGGTCAGCTTTGCTGCATGCACCTCGGCGCTCCACGGCAGGCCGGTCGCGGTCATCTCGAAGGCGGCCAGGGCGCCCGCGGACTCCGCCGCCACGAGCAGAGAGAAGCGGCCCGGATCCTCGGTCGCGGCGATCCGGCGGAGCTGATCGGCGTACACCGCTGCGACGGCCGACACCGGGTCCACGCCCGCCGGCAGTGCCGACCGCACCGGCTCGAAGAGCGTCGGCTCGGCAGTGGCCTCGCCTGGATCGACATCGTCGGGGACGGGCAGGTCGTGCAGGCGGGACCACGCGGCGGCCACCGATCGGGGCCGCCCCCACCGGCCGTCGTATCCGAGCAGGAGCGCCTCGGTGAGCGCGAGGTCGTGACAGCGCCCGACCCGCCCGCCGGCAGCCAGCAGCTGGGGGTAGCACTGCGCTGTGTCGGCCCACACCCAGCGGGTCTCCGGCCGGGCCGCTGTCAGCGCCGTGTCCAGCGGTGTCCGATCACCGGTCGGGGTTCCGTTGCCTGCCAGGTGCTGGACTGTGCCGCCGTCAGCAGCAGGGACGAGAAGTACCGGCACGCCCTGCAGTCTGCCCCGCCCGGGGCCCGACGTCCGCACGTCTCGCCGGTTGCTCGACGTCCGGGTCATGATCAGATCGGGCTCTTCAACCTCTCCCGCGCGGCGGAGACGTTGAAAAGCCCGACCTCGTCGCCGGTCCCACTGCGGTCAAACGGCCGCTGCCCACGGCGCTGACGGGAAGGCCGCGGATCGAGGCGTCGAGGACCTCGACAGTGTGCGCGAGCCCGATCGCCCCACCGGCGCGTTCGACCGAGGCGGCCACCTGCATCAGGCAGCCGGGATTGGCCGTGACCAGTACCTCGGCGCCGGTAGCGAGGACGTTCACCGCCTTGCGGTCGCCGAGCTCACGCGCCGGCTCGGGGAAGAGGACGTTGTAGATGCCGGCCGACCCGCAACAGATCTCCGGGTCGGCGATCTCGCGGAGCTGCAGCTCCGGAATGGCCGCCAGCAATTGCCGCGGCTGCGCCCGTACGCCCTGTGCGTGGGCGAGGTGGCAGGCGTCGTGGTAGGCCGCCGTGAGCGGCAGCGGGTGCCGTTCAGCGACCGGGCCGAGTTCCACGAGAATCTCCGAGACGTCACGCACCTTGCTGGCGAACGCCCGGGCGCGGTCGGCGTACGCCGGATCGTCCTGCAGGAGTTCGGCGTACTCCTTCATCGAGGAGCCGCAGCCGGCGGCGTTGACGACGACCGCCTCGACGTCGGCGTCTTCGAATGTGTCGATCAGGGCGCGCGCGAATCGCTGCGCCTGCGGCTCGCGTCCATTGTGGACACTCAGCGCACCGCAGCAGCCTTGCGACCGCGGCACGACCACATCGCAGCCCTCCGCAGCGAGCACTCGCGCGGTGGCCGCGTTGACTGCCGGAAAGAACGCACCCTGCACACACCCGGTGAGCATTCCCACGACCGCCCGACGCTCGCCCACGGCGGCGACCCGCTTCGGCAGCTGCTCTACTTTCGATAGCCGCGGGGCCAGCCGCTCCATCGCCGCCAGTCTCGGCGCCAGACGTTCCAGCAGGCCGGTACGCCGGAGCAGCCGATCGCCGCCGATCCGCTGCCAGATCCGCAACGGCCCACGCAGCGCACGCAACCGTTTCGGGTAGGGGAACAACGCGAAGATCGCGGCACGGAACGCCCGGTCGCGACGGGTCCGCTCGTGCCGGCGTTCGACCTGCGCCCGGGTCGTCTCGATCAGCCGGTCGTACTGCACCCCGGACGGGCAGGCGGTCACGCACGCCATGCACCCGAGGCAGGCGTCGAAGTGCCCGACCATGGAGTCGCTGAGCGGCTCGCCTTCCACCCCCTGCTTCATCAGGTCGATGCGGCCGCGGGGTGAGTCCATCTCCTCACCCCACAGCACGTACGTCGGGCAGGTCGGCAGGCAGAAGCCGCAGTGCACGCAATCACCGATCAGCGCAGCGCTGGGCGGGTTGTGCGTATCGAACGCGGGGCTCGGCAGGTCGGTGGTCACTAGATCCCTCCCACGAACCGGCCCGGCGAGAGCCGGTGCTCGGGGTCGAACTGATCCTTGACCACCCGCATCAGCTCGATCGCCGGGACCGGCCCCCACACGTCGACCGCGGCCTTGATCGCCGCTGGGGCGTCGACGACGACCAGCGCACCGCCCAGCCC